>JAIBAI010000106.1 GCA_019695235.1 Bacteroidia bacterium
TTAGCGCATGCGCCCAAAGAGAAATATCAATATGCAGGCAGTTTGGGATTTTGTTGAATGAGGCGGAAATTTTACAATATTCATTGGGTATGCCCGTTAGAACAAACCGAAAAACCATTTAATTTGCGTTCGTGAAGAAACTTACAGCGCTTTGTTGGGTAGTGTTTAGCAGTCTGGGGCTGGCGGCGCAGGTAGGGGGTAATAGTGTTTACAGTTTCCTGAATTTACCTAACTCTACAAGGGTGCTTTCATTGGGTGGATCAGCCATTGCCTTGCGTGATGACGATGTAAACCTGGCTTATCAGAATCCGGGTTTGATTAATCCTTTGATGGACAAGCGTTTATCGTTGACTTTTGTGGATTATTTTGCCGGGGTTCACTTTGGCAATGCCGCATATGCTTTTAATATCAAGCAGGCGGGCACTGCTGCGGTAAGTTTGCAGTATATCAATTACGGAACTTTTCTTCGAGCGGATCAGACGGGCTATCAGGAAGGTGAATTTACTGCAGGAGAATACTGTTTGAATACGGCTTTTTCAAGACAGATTGACTCTATGTTTACTGTTGGGGTAAATCTAAAAACGATTAGTTCGACGTTAGAATCTTACCAGTCGTTTGGCATGGCATTAGACTTGGGTGCTTCGTATATGAGCAGGGATAAGCTTTTTCAAGCCGGAGTGGTACTTAAAAACTTAGGTTATCAGTTTAGCACATATACAGCAGGGAACAGAGAAAAGCTGCCTTTTGATGTGCAGGTTGGGCTTTCGAAAAAGTTAGAACATGTTCCTTTGCGTTTTTCGTTTGTGGCGCACAACCTTCAAAAGCCGGATATGACTTTTAAAGACCCGCAGCGACCAGAACTGAGTGTTGACCCTTTGAGTGGTGATACTATTGAGAATAAAATTGGACTGGCTAATAAGATTTTAATGCATGGCATACTTGGGGTGGAACTGAACCTTATGAAAAGCCTGGTACTTAGAATGGGGTACAATTTTCAGCGCAGGCAGGAGATGAAGGTTGAAAGTCGTTTGAAAATGGTGGGATTCAGTTGGGGAATTGATTTGAAGGTGTACAAGTTTTCAATTGGCTATTCACGTTCGGCTTACCATTTGGCTGGTTCGCCCAATATGTTTACTGTTTCGGCCAAGTTGTCAGAGTTCTATAGAAAATCATAAGATGGGCAACCCAAAAAAAATCACCATAGCAGTAGATGGGTACTCATCATGTGGCAAATCAACCATTGCCCGGGCATTGGCGGCTTATTTGCAATATAAATATGTTGACACGGGCGCGATGTACCGCTCAGTTACTTTGTATGCATTGCGGAATGGCCTGATAAACGGTAAAGAGCTGGATGTTGAAGGTTTGGTTGATGTATTGGATGATATTGAAATTGGGTTCTTCTTCAATGAAAAGAGCAATTCTTCTGAGGTTTATCTAAATGGTGAGAATGTAGAGCAGGAAATCAGACAGATGGATGTGAACGACTGGGTAAGTCAGGTGAGTGCTGTGGCTGCTGTTCGCCGGAAGATGGTAAAAATTCAGCAGGAACTGGGTAAGGGAAAGGGCATCGCAATGGATGGAAGGGATATTGGAACGACTGTTTTTCCGGATGCTGAGCTGAAGCTTTTCATGACAGCTGATTTAGAAGTACGTGCTTTACGCCGGCAGAAGGAGCTTGAAATGAAGAAAATACCTTTCGAGCCGGAGCAGGTAAGGCAGAACCTGGTTCAACGCGATCATGATGATATGACCAGGGCTGAAAGTCCGTTACGCAAGGCTGATGATGCAATTATTCTCGACAACACCAATCTAACTCAGCAGGAGCAACTTGAATTTGCTTTAGAACGTGTGAGAGCGCTTATAGGCGAGTTACAATTGCCATAAAAGGGAGTGTTTTGTCTTTTAATGATAATTAAATTAGGGGTGGCTAATGATAGGCATTAATGACGCTTGCTTACAAAATGGTCAATTGGTACGAACAGTAAATTCACCACAAGGATAGCAATTGTTCCTATGAGTGTATGCCAATAATAGCCGGCACCTGCCATGCAGCCAATGGCTGAACTGCACCAAACGGTGGCTGCGGTAGTTAAGCCGTGAACGTTAATCCCATCTTTGAATATAATTCCGGCACCAAGGAAGCCAATGCCTGAAACCACCTGGCCAATGATGCGGGTAACATCAGCGTCACTATGATTGGCACTTACCATTAGTGAAAGCAGAACATACAAGGCTGCACCTGTTGCCACCAGTGTATTTGTTCGTATACCGGCTGATTTATGATGCCATTGCCGTTCGAAGCCAATTAACAAGCCAGCGCACATTGCACATAACAAGCGCAAAGAAAAATCAGTAACGTCCATCTTTTTTTAGAATTTTACAGAACGCAATGTAACAAAACCTATACGTTTTAGTGGTTAACTCAATTGCGAAATGTAGGTGCAATCCGTTTCGGGAAAAAGGAAACAACGATTTTAAAAAAAAAGGGGCTAATTATGAAAATAATAGTCCTTTGCAATTTTCTTCTGAATCTTAATCCTACATTGCTATACAGCGATTTCCTTTGCATCCCATGCAATTTCTTTGCATCCCATGCAAAAGCACCTATTCAGTTTCTTCGTAACTTGGTAGTGGCGGGGGCCCGGTGGTCCCCTTTTAATATAGTATGGCAGCAAAAATATAGAGTTAATATCGGTGTTCTGATGCAGGTGATTTGCGAAACATCAGCCTTGTATTGCTTGTATTTGTATAGGGTTTTTGTATATTAGCAGATGATTGGCAATTGACAATGAACAATAGGCTGCTCAACAATACCTACAGCCCTTTAGTGCGACTTTTAAAAGTAACGTTTGGTTCAGCCATCAATGCCTATAACGCAAATGTTCCGGGTAAGAACGCTACTGTGTTGGTGGTACGTCGAACCCCAGCTCCGATACATATCGGAGGCGCAGGCTCAACGAAGGGCAGTCGTTCGGGCTTGTGCGCC
>JAIBAI010000107.1 GCA_019695235.1 Bacteroidia bacterium
TTTTATAGTTTTCCTCAACCGAGTCGAGTTTATAATCAAGGTATTCCGCTTCCGGCACATTAAAATAAACCCACATTTCACTGTTGTCAGAAAGGGTGGTAAGCAAATCACCTTCATCAACCAAACTGCCCAATCGAACTTGCAGGTGGTCCATTATACCATTGAAAGGTGCTCTGATTTCTGTAAATTTCAGATGCGCCTGCGCTAATGCCTGTTCAGCCTTTGCCTTGTCTAACTTGGCTTTTACCATTGCAAGTTCAGTTGCCGAAACTACATTCTGATCAGCAAGTTGCTTGGTGTTTTGGTATTCAATCTCTGCATAGTTTGTTTCAGCCTGGGCTTTTTGATATTCAGCATTGTATATCACCGGCATGATTTGAAACATGTGCTGGCCTTTTGTTACCGCCTGCCCCTCATCAACAAAAACCTGCTCTAAATAACCCTTCTCTAAGGCACGTAATTCAACATGCTGAATAGAACGAATCTGGCATACGTATTCTCTGGTAATAGAGGTGTCAATTTTCAGAGGACTTGAAACCAGAAACTGAACCTCCTCTTCTTTTTCAGTTTTCTTTTCGCCGCATGCGGCCAGGGTGAAGGCCAGCAAAAGCCCTCCCAAAATGAATGTTTTATTCATAAATGAAATTAAATTGATTGATTGAAGATGGCTTAACCTGTAAAACAGATGTACCGATGCCATTGGGCATATTTCAGACAGTTAAAACAATGTCTGAGGTCCCGCCGGCACTAAATTTCACTGAAGCTGTTCAATTGTTTGCTATACAGCGAACAAACAACTCAGCAAAAAATGCTCATATTTTTAATGCAGCAATAGAGAGGTAAATGTGCCGCCCTGCCTCATCAGGCAGAAAGCCTATCAGCTGGGTTCTTTGATTTGGCCCGGCTTCGTGTCTGCAAAACAACTGAACAACGGCTGGAAGCAGTTGCACCAGTGGTTTAAAGAGTTTGCGGTTGTCTTTGTTTGGCACTTCGCATGTCGCCCAAAAAACCTCCTGCGTAACAGGAGATAGCAGTTCTTGTTTTTCGGCTTTGCGTATATGCTTGCCTATAAGTGCAGCTTGTACATATTTACTTTTTTTTGCCGGAAGATGTGCTGCCGGCTCAAACAGGCTAAAGCTAAGCACAAGAAAACCCAGGACTATAAAGAGGTTGACTACTGACACCCCGATTATCCTTGAATTTATGCGCATACTACCAGCTTAAAAAATTGAGAAATTGACAATTGGATATACTAGCAAAAAGTGTTCCAAAAAATAAACCTGCAAGAAAGAGGGCAAGAGACAGTGGTCTAAAAAAAGCTACAAATGTTTTATGCCTGATTTTTGACTACTTTTATATATGTTTTTTAAAAAGCTATTGTACTATCTTGACATACGGACTTTGTTCAGCAAAGGCGCTAAAAAAGCCAATCACAGTGTTCGGTTTATGAACGGCATGAACAGAATAAGCCTTTATGTTTTCTTGTTTGCCCTGATTGTTATGCTAATCAGGTATCTTAGAGGATAATCAAAGCCCCAGCAGGATTTCTCCTGATTTCTTGCCTCCAAAAAGCATACGTTCAGGATTTTCAAGGAGCTCTTTTACCATCACCAAGAATCCGACAGATTCGCGGCCATCAATGATGCGATGGTCATAGCTTAAGGCAACATACATCATGGGCCGGATAACAACCTGCCCTTGCACAGCCACCGGGCGTTCTACGATGTTATGCATACCCAGAATCGCACTTTGGGGTGGATTGATAATTGGGGTGCTCATCATGGAACCAAAAACACCTCCATTGGTAATGGTGAAGGTTCCTCCCGTCATTTCATCAAGGCTGATACGGCCTTCTCTTGCCTTTGTGGCCAAGGCTGCAATATTTCTCTCAATATCAGCCAGACTTAGCGATTCAGCATTACGTACCACCGGTACCATAAGCCCCTTGGGCGTTGAAACAGCAATAGCCACATCTGCGTAGTTAAAATACACGATTTCTTCCCCGTCAATTTGCGCATTCACAGCCGGAAACTGCTGCAAGGCAATAGTTACTGCCTTGGTAAACAGGCTCATAAAGCCCAAACCAACCCCATGAACCTCTTTAAATTTATCTTTATAGGCCTTGCGCAGGTTCATGGCTGCCGACATATCCACCTCATTAAATGTTGTAAGCATGGCGGTTTCATTCTTCACACTGACCAGGCGCTGACTCAATTTTCTGCGCAAACTGGTCATTTTCTCTTTGCGTTGCTCCCTGCTGATGCTTACCGGCTTGTTGCCAAAACCTGCCTGTAGGAAAGTACTCACATCCTGCATGGTTATCCTGCCTCCCGGCCCACTGCCTGAAATATTTTCTGTCTGAATGTTCTTCTCACTAATGGTTTTTGCTGCCGAAGGTGAAGGGTGGCCTTTCGCCGGATGTGGCTTCTCTTCCTTTTCTGGTGCCGCAGGAGCTGTTGCTGCACTAACTTTTTCAGGTACCGGAACTGGAGCTGGGGTTTCTGCTTTTTTCTCAGCAGGGGCTGCACCGGCAAAAGCAGTATCAATGCTTGCCACCACGTCGCCTACGTTTACCTTTTGCCCTGCCTGTACCTTTATAATAAGCTTACCACCTTCCTCCGCATTGATGGTCAGCGTTGCCTTGTCTGAATCAATTTCGCAAAGCTCTTCGTCTTTTTGAACGATGTCGCCATCTTGCTTAAGCCAGTTGGCAATTTCAACTTCAGTAACAGATTCACCGGGCGAAGGAACTTTCAGGTCAATTAACATAACAGATGCACTTTGGGCTGCAAATTTATAGGTTTGTACCGTAGGTTTGCATCAAATCAAAAGAAGCTCTACATTGAAAAAGCAATTTACCCGCTTTGCGAAACTGGCCTTGTTTTTCACCTTCCTTGTAACGCTGGCTGGTTCTGTAGTTCGTATGACCGGTTCGGGCATGGGTTGCCCTGACTGGCCACGTTGTT
>JAIBAI010000010.1 GCA_019695235.1 Bacteroidia bacterium
ACAGCACCCAGGTAACGCATACCTATTCGTACCTGCAATCAGATGCCATCAATGGCAATGAGAACCTGTATGTTGCGGGACGTTATGTGAACAATGTATGGAGTCCGCAATTTGGAATTCCTTCATCTGTTAACCCAACGAGCAATACAATTACCATTGCAGGTGTTAATTACTTCAATGGTGATTACACCGCAGGTGAATCATCTGAATTTGATCAGTTATTGATTTTCTATAGTCGTAACGCTACTTCTGGTGGTAACTGGAATGACGCTAACTCATGGTCAACCGATCAGGCACTGCAACATGCCGGTCCGGCAGCTGGAACAGCACCATCATTCAACTCGGTAGTTATTGCATCCGGCCATACGATTACGGCAACAGGCAATGGTTTGAATTCACCGACTGCACAAATAAATGGAACATTGAACATTCAAAACTTCAATGGTCATAATTTTGGTACTGTAACCGGAACAGGTAAACTATATCTGACCCCGAATGGTTCAAACCAATACACCTTCCCTGGTGGTAATTTTGCAGCATTTGTGAATGCCGGAGGCGGAACCGTTGAATACTACAATAATGGTGCCGCAGCATTACTGCCTACGCAGGCTACCTATAACAATATCGCTTTCAGTGGCTCAGGAATCAAGAATCTTGCAAATACTGACCTTCTGATTAATGGAAACCTCGATATTCAGGCAGGTGCTATGGTGAATGCATCGAACAAGAATGTGAACTTAAAAGGTAATTTTAACAACACTCCAGGTATCAGTGGATTCCAGCAAGGTACAGGCGTGTTAAGCCTGAGTGGTGCGGCACAAAGCATCAGCGGGGCAACGCAATTCTACCGTCTGACCGTTAACGGTGCCGGGGTAAAAACCTTGAACACTTCTGTTGATGTGAGCAACCAGTTAACCTTGACCACAGGAGTAATTTCAACCGGATTGAACCAGCTTAACATTCTGGTAAATGGAAGCGTTAGCGGAGGCTCTGCTGCAAGTTATGTAGCTGGGAATCTTAGAAAGTACATTGCCAGCGGAACCATTTCAAAATCCTTTGAAGTTGGTGACAATAGCAAGTATGCTCCGGTAACTGTTAGTTTCACAGGAACAACCAATAACCTTGGCAGTATTTTGGCCAGTACCAGCGCAGGCGATCACCCTGACATGGGTACCTCAACGCTTGATGGAAATAAATCAGTAAACAGGTATTGGTCATTGACCAACTTCGGTGTAGGCGGTTTCAGCTCCTACGGTGCTGTGTTTAACTTCAACGCAAGTGATGTGGATGCAGGTGCGAATTATGCCAACTTCAAGTCGTCACGTTATGCCTCAGGTTCATGGAATGCTGCGACAGTGGGCGTGCGTAATGCTACTTCGACACAAGTATCAGGCTTAACTGCCTTTGGCGATTTCATCTTAGGTGAGGAGTATCTGGGCGGCCTGGTTTGGAATGGCAGTATCAGCAGCGACTGGAATATTGCCGGCAACTGGACTCCGAACTTTGTACCTTCCGCAGGCGATGATATCACCATTGCAATGGGTACACATCAGCCTTCATTCCTTACCGGAACCGATGGAAACTGTCATAATATTATCTTTAATACCGGTACCAGTTTGAATATTCCGGTTGGTTTTACCTTAAATGTTACAGGAAACTGGACTGGTGCAAACACAGTAGTTTCAGGGCCTGGCAAGGTGAATTTCACTTCCGGAGGTGCTCAACATACCGGTAATACAACCTTCCAGGGGGTATTAAACGTAGCAGCAGGTGCAATACTCAGCACAGGTGATGGAATTACCATGGCCAGCGGAGCAAACCTGATGCACGGCACTGGTACAATTGGGGCTGGCGGTAGCATTACAGGTCAGGTGAAGGTACAGCGCTTAGGTACCTATGGCAACAATTACAACTATTGGTCGTCACCTATTGCCAATGGTAATGTAAGTTCACTTGGACTTAACCGTTATCGTTACAATCCGGCATCTGCATCGGGTCCAGGTCTTACAGGACTTATCACAGGCTGGGTACCAAGCAATTCAGGTGCTATGACCGTAGGGCGTGGCTATATTGCTACCGCAAGTGGCCTGGCATCCTTTACCGGAACTGCAAACAATGGCAACCTGAGTTATGGCCCGATGGTAATTGGTGCGCATACCAGTTCAAACCTTGTAGGGAATCCGTACCCAAGCAATATGAGTGCTGCCGCGTTTGTTGCAGCCAACCCACATATCAACGGAGGCGCAATCTACCTTTGGGATGATGATGGTTCTGTTGGTTCTGATTATGACTTTAACGACTTCATTACCTGGAACGGCATGGGTCAGGTAGGTCCGAACTCAGGCACGCCATTCAATGGTAACATTGCAGTAGGCCAAGGGTTTTTCGTAAGCGTAAGCAACACCAATCCTGTGACCTTCTCGAATGCCATGCGTACTGCCGGCTCAGCGAACTTCTTTGAAAGTAATTCAGTTGAAAGATTCTGGGTAAGTGTAAGTACAGCGCAAGATGACTACAATGAGACCCTGATTGGTTTCAGACAAGATGCGAGCGACAGTGTTGACACGCAGTTTGATGCCTTGAAAATGCGTGCAAATCAAAACATTGCCATGTACTCGATGATTGGTGATGACCAGTATGTAATTCAGGCTTTGGCTACACTGACTACTGATAAAGTCATTCAGCTTGGAATTGACGCAGCAGTGAGTGGTCAGCAAACCTTTAGGTTGCAAAAATCTGACAACCTGAATGAAAGCATGCAGATTATTCTTGAGGATGTGAAAAAAGGTGTCTTCCAGAACCTGCGCAGCAACCCGGTATATCAGTACCAGTTTGAGCCCACAACTGATAGCAAGCGCTTCAGACTGCATCTGAAACCAGGCGTTGAAATTCAGACTTCAACTGAAAGCTGTGTGCAAAATGATGGTGCTATTACAATCAACAGTCCTTCATCAAGTACATGCAAGTTGGTGGTACGTAACCAGGCTGGTGAAGTAGTAAGTTCGAAAGAAAACTTCAGTGGGTTCATGAATATTGGTGGACTTGCTTCTGGTCTTTACACTGTTAAAATGGACAATGCTTTCGGTATGAACGTACAGCAGGTTGTTGAAATCAAAGGTGGTTCACCAGTGAAAGCAAGCATTTCGGTTTCAAAGCAAAAACTCGAAGCATCAAAAGAGTTTGCAGAGTTCAGTGCAACCATCACAGGAGAGCATGCTGACATCACCTGGAATTTCGGAGACGGAGCTATCGTTACCGGAATAACCAATCCTGTTCACATGTATACAGAACCAGGCATTTACACAGTAAGTCTGATTGTTTCGAACGCCAACTGTATGGACGTGAAAGAATTGCAGATAACCGTAACTGGTCAGACAACAGGAATTGCTACCTTAGAAGAATCAGCCTTCTCTGTATATCCAAATCCAGTTACAACAGGAAGTACTATCGTACGATTAAACCTGAAAGAAAGAGAGGCTGCGCTAACACTGCACCTGATTGATGCTGCAGGAAGAATTGTGAAGAAAGAAACATTGAACAGGGTTGAGGGTCAAGTACAGGTTCAGCTTCAGGTAGGTGATCTGGCGAATGGAGTGTATCAGCTGCTGGTAAATGGAAAAACATTCAGTACTGCTTCGCGTATTACGCTGGCGAAATAAAAGATTTGATTGTCTTTCTTTTCAAAAAAGCCCGGCCGCTTGGCCGGGCTTTTTTTTCACTATTAAGAGGTTATGCCTAAGGGTTATTCCTGCACCAGCAGGGTGGTACCTTTCAAGCCTTTTGGCGTAAGCATTTTAACGAAATAAACACCCGCTTTGGGTTCATGCAGCTTTACCAACCAGCCTTCGGCTGTTTTATCAACGCTTGCCATGACCGGTCGCCCTTGCAAATCAAATACCGCAGGGGGCTGATGTGTGCTTTGCTGTTGTATAGAAAATAAACCCCGACATGGGTTAGGGAACACTTTTAACTGAGGGGGGGCTGTATGTGATACGATTTGCATTGGAAGCACGGTTTGCCGGTACAGATTTAATGCCTGAATAGCTGACTGTGTAAGCTCTGTCAAGCTGGTACATGCATGAAATGCAAATGCTAACCTGAGTTCATCATTCGGGTTCAGCGAAAAGGGCCCTGCCGAAAGCAATGAAATTACATCACTGCCTGATGGAGCCATTCCTGCCTGGTCGCGCACCTGAGACAAGGCCTGGAATTTTTCGTCATTGGTAAACCCATCGGTTAAATCAATTCCACCGCTACCACCTGAAATATTATCGAAAGCATAACAATGTGCAGGCATGTCTGACAGTAACTGTACCGCTGTGTAGAGTGTATCAAGCGGAATCGTATGCACATAGGCCATCTTAAGACCCGGGCTATATGCTGCGCGATTGGCACCCGGTTCGCCTAAATCCCAATCGCAAAACATACCTGAATAGAATTGCGTTAAAGGTTCCGGGTTCTGATTACTTTGAGTGTATTCAGCAATAAAGAAGTTTTGATGTTCAGGCAGCCTGCTTTCAATTACACGTTGTTGTACGGACAATTTAAGAAAGTCAGCTTCTGACTGAAAGCTACCATTGAACTCCTTGATATTTTCAGTTGAATTACTGCTTTTATGAAGGATGGTGAGAGGGTACCAATCATGCTGGTCATCGGCGGCACCACGCATATTGTCGGCCACTCCTTTACCGGCAGCACCACTCATCAGGCCTCCTTCGGCGAGCAATTGCATTTGTCCGGTTCTTTTAAACCCATTGGCTTTGATATAGTTATAGCCGGTAGGTGCTACAGTACCGTCAGAGCCAAAAGAAGCTTGTAAAGCGAGGGTTCGCACATTAATAAAATCAGCATGTACGACCAATTGAATGAATTGATTTCGCACCTGCCCATCTGCATTAATTGTTAGCTTCAATACAACCTGTTCGTTGACTCCGGCGGTGGAGTTTACCGCAATTAAAAAGGGTGCTGTATCAATTTGAACCGAAGCAAGAGTTGCCATCGGGCCCATCGTTTTTTGTGGATTGATAATCTGTACAGCATTACTTTCTGTACCTAAGCTGAGTTGAACCTGCTGTGCCCCGGCAAGATAATTAACAAGCAAACCCGAAAGGCTTAAGGTGTCGCCCGGAAGAAAAAGCCCAGTACCCGTATCATTAACCTGAATTTCCTGTAGCCTTACCGCTGGCACGCCCCCCAGGGTAAGAGCGCGGAGCATGTTCAGCCGGCCTGCACCCATTTTCTCCTTCCAGGCTTCATTTTGCGGAAGTGTATCAATCCGGTCAGCGCTTATCAGTAGCTGTTCCATCAGTTGCCGGCTGTTCCAATCAGGAAACGCTGCTTTAACCAAAGCTGCTGCACCCGCAACGATAGGTGCTGACATACTTGTTCCTCCACTTTTAACATACGTACCATTTGCCCATGTTGACAGTACATAATCGCCCGGTGCTACCAGACCGATATTGTAGCCATAGTTTGAAAATTCAGGTTTCATATCACGCATATCACTTGAACCCACCGACAGTGCATAAGGATAAGCTGCGGGATAAAACAAGCGTTCTTCGTTTTTATTTCCAGCACCACAAATAACCAGTGCATTCTTATTTACCACTGCATACCGTATCAGCTCCTGATTAATTTCACTGTATTGGTTGCCTCCCCACGAGCAGTTGATTACATGGCAACCATGTTCAGCGGCATAAATAAGCCCCTCATAAGCCCCTGTGAGAATACCTTGTGCATCAGCAATTTTCACTGGCAGGTATTGTGTTTTAAATCCTGTTCCGGATATGCCCAACAAGTTATCTGTAACCGCACAACACAATCCGGTTACATGAATACCGTGGTATGACAATTCAACTGAGGGGTCATTGTCATTTGAACCTGTATCCCAGCCCATAAAATTGTCGGTAAAACCATCCTGGTCGTCATCCATACCGTTTACCGGGTCAGCCCAATTTCGCCTGATATTGGTATGAAGGTCAGGGTGCATGGGTTCATGGCCGGTATCGGTGACACCAATTAAAATACTTGTATCACCTTTTTGGATATCCCATGCTGCAAATGCCTTAATGCGTGAAAGTGCATACTGCGCACTTATGCTATCGTCATTAGGTATATAGCAAGGTTCAGGTACAAAATGAGGTTCTGCAAACTGAATCCACTTGAGTTTTTCAAGGCGACTTACTGCCTGTTCAGGTGAGATATCTTCTTTGATTTTGATAGTGTAAAGCTGGCTTATGTCGGCCATACGCTCTCCTTGTGGCGAATAAGGTTTTGATGGTTTTACTGCAGTGGGGAAGCGTTTCCGGATAGATAAAAAGCCCAATCCATGCAGTACATTCTCGAGTTGCCTGGATTTTACACTATCAAATTCAGTATTTTCAACGAGCATTATATGCACTTTACCCGCCAAAAATGGGTCGCTGTACTTTAGACTACGATAGATTTTCTGTGTATGCCCGAGCACAGAAACAAGCAGTAAACACAAGCAAGGGAGCCAACTCTTCATTTGGGAAAAGTAATGTTTTTGCTTGTGCTTTGCTCTTTGTCAATAGATTTTATGACTTTTCTCATATATGTGCAAGCTATCTTGTATTAATATTGCATTGTGAAAAATCCGGCAAAAGGCCTAAAGTTTCTTAGAACATTGCGAGCAAATATGCAGCGTTCTGGCTTATGGTTGGCGGCAATCATCTTTCCGGCAATTTTACTGATGCCTTCACTGGTTAATATTTATGTAATTACCGATTTTCAATTACATCAGGAGTTTATTGCTCAAAATCTCTGTGTTAACAAAGAAAAGAAAGACTCCGACTGCCACGGAACCTGCTATCTGAAGAAGAAGCTGAAAGAATCAAATTCACAGGAAGCAGAAATTCCGAAAGAAAAAATAAGAGAAGAGATGGGTAGCAAGTATACTGTATCTCTTTCAGGGTTGAAGGCATTTATTCAACCGCAATGCACTTGTGTGCATTTTTCACCGGATGAAGAACTGCAAACTTCTCCTCTTCCGGCATTATTCAGGCCACCAAATCAGGCGGTATAAGATTGCTGTACATTTCTTTCAGGGTGCGCTAAGCCCCTGTACAATCCTCATTTTTTTTAATTATCCGGCAGGACTTTGGCTCTGCCTTACACAATATTTTTATGAAAACGTTTTTTTCAACATTTATCATTGCTTTTTCACTTCTTGCATTAAATGCATGTGTCAAAGAATCCGAAAACGAGAATCCCCTACCTCAGGTTAATCCGCTAGCCGGCCTACTGAAAATCGGAGAGGCAAATATTACCGGTTCCGGGGCCAGGGCTGTTGTATATGCAAATGACAGTTTAACAAGCGGCTATAATGAGCTTTTTGTACAGCTCTTTGATACCGCCACTGGTGCTCAATTGAAGAATGGCCATTTTACCATTACCCCTATGATGGATATGGGCGCGATGAAGCACAGCTCTCCGGTAGAGAATAGCGACAATGCAACACCGCTGAATGGTATTTTTAAAACCATCGTTGTGTTTTCAATGCCCGGAGATGCAAGTCAGTGGTCTTTGAATATGCACCTGCACAATCATGCCAATAACAAAGAAGGTGATGGTCAGTTGCCTATTGCGGTGCGTGCAAGCAGTCCTTCAAGAATAATTAATACCCTGATGGCCAATGATGGAGACACCAAGGTACTGATATCATGGGCACAGCCTGTAAAACCTAAGACAGGCAGTAACGACTTTGAGTTGCTGGTGCACAAAAAAGAAAGCATGATGAGTTATCCGGCGGTTGAAGATTATACTTTTGAAATAGAGCCCTATATGCCTTCGATGGGACATGGCTCACCAAATAATGTAAACCCTGTGCATATTGAGAAAGGCCATTACCGTGGCAAGGTGAATTTCACTATGACCGGTGAATGGCAGATTAAACTCAAGGTATATAAAAACGGTGTTTTGTTGCGTGATGATTTGATGTTTGAAACAAGGTTCTGAAATGCGCCTGCTGCTTATACTTAGTGGTATTATTGTTTTTTTGCCGCAGCTGACAGCGCAGCAGTTGGGCGATACTGCGCTACGCACCGTTTCATTACAAGAGGTTTGTATTTATGATGGTGCTGATTCAAGCAATATCGCATTTAACTTTTACCAATCAGGCAAGTTGGCAGGTACTGAAGAGTTGCTCTCCCGGATGTCAGGCGTAAGCCTGATCCGGCGGGGCGCTTTCGGTATGGAGCCGGTATTGCGCAATTATTCAGGCGGGCAGATAAACACTACCATTGACGGGATGAAGATTTATGGTGCCTGCACCGATCGCATGGACCCTGTTTCAATTTATATTGAACCGGTTAACCTTCATTCGATTCAGGCGGGGCATGGCGTAGGTGCTGGCTCGATGGGAAGCACCATTGGGGGGCAAATCAATTTTCAAATCCAGGAGCCAGATACTTCTTGTCACAACAAGGTTTCAGGCAATTTATCGCAATCATTTGCAACAAACAACAGTGCTATTCAATCAGCAGGATGGTTACAAGCCTCAGGCCGGAAGATTTCTGCAAGACTTGCTGGTGCTTACCGGAAAGCCGGAAATTATCATGCGGCTGAAAATGTTGAAATACCCTGGTCGGGTTATGAGAAAGCGAATGTTTCAACAGTTGTGTTGGCTCAACTCAGCAGTAGTCACCGACTTCGTTTCGATGTAATTTACGACATAGGCAAAAACATTGGTTTTCCTGCCTTACCAATGGATGTAGGAAGAGCATCGGCACTGATCGGCTCAATAAGTCATCATTATGTTAATGACAAAAGCAAGTTGCAATCAATCAACAGCCGCCTATACGGCAACCACATAAAGCATGCCATGGATGATACGCACAGGGATTCTGTTGCGATGCACATGGACATGCCGGGCTGGAGCACCACTTGGGGTTATTATTCAGAAATGAAATTCAGCAAAGGCTTCCAAATAAGGATAGATGGTCACCGTGTGACGACCCTTGCAGACATGACAATGTATCCGAAAAACGCTCCCATCATGTACGTGCAGACACTTCCTGAGAACCGTATTTTCAATACAGGTATTTCTGGTTCGAAGGAAATAAGGCTTGCAAGGCGACAGATTATCCGTTTGAGCACCCGCGTAGATTATTACCGGATTCATGCCGTTCAGGGGCCTGGTGTTGCCCAGTGGGAAGTGTTCGGGCAAGATATTACCACAAAACGGCAAAATGTTTTAAAAAATCTGGGGGTTTCGTGGGAGAAGCGTTTTTCTGGAGCTTGGTTTAGTCGTGTAAGTGCCGGATATGGAGAGCGGATTCCAACGGCTGCTGAATTGTTTGGTTATTATCTTTTCAACCGTCAGGACCAGTCGGATTACATAGGCAACTACCAACTAAAGCCTGAATCATCATGGCAATTAGAATGGCTAGGTAGAAAAGACTGGCAGAAGGGGCTGATGCAGCTCAATTTATTTGCGCACCACGTTCAGCACCTTATTTATGCCACAAAGGTTGTTAATGCAGGACCTGCCACGCCCGGTGCATTGGGCTTGAAGAGCTATTCGAACATTCCATTTGCCTGGAACATTGGATTTGAGTTTACAGGGAAGTACCACCTGACACCATTTGCTGATTATTTGGGTACAGTAAAATATTTATTTACCAAGGCCAATAATGGAGAGCCCCTCCCACTGGTTGCTCCTTTGAAGTTACAACAAGCTGTTGTTGTACGATTTTCAGGATTTTTCGTGCAGGCTGAGCATGATTTTGCGGCGAGTCAGAACAGGGTAAATGTTGATTATGGTGACCGACGGACGGCAGCATTTAATTTATTCAACATCCGGCTGGCGAAGAACTTCAGCATTCAAAAAACCATTTTACAGTTGAGTGTAGCATGCGAAAACATTATGGATTTAGGTTATCGTGAGCACCTTGACATTGGGGCTATTCCGCGTCCGGGGCGTAATTTTTCGTTTAACCTGAGTTACCGTTTTTAAGCGAAGTGCAAAGGTTGTTTGAATAGCCGGGGCGCTATGGTATATTTGCCGGCTGATGAGTTTCGCGAATCCGATGTTTTTTTGGGCACTGCTGGGTCTGGCAGTTCCAATACTGATACACCTGTTCAGGTTTAGGCGATTTCGCACAGTTTATTTTACCAACATTAAGTTTCTTCAGGAGCTTCGCAAGGAAACCCATTCAAGGTCAAGGCTACGGCATTTGCTCATACTGCTGATGCGTTGTCTGGCCATCATTGCCCTGGTATTTGCATTTGCCCGCCCCTACTTGCCTGGGGCACAAAAAGCAATTATTGGCACAAGCGCAATCAGTATTTATATTGACAATTCATTTAGCATGAATGCGCGAGGCGAGAGCAGCAGCTTATTTGAACTGGCAAAGAAACAGGCATTAGATATTGTTGCTTCTTCAAAACCCTCAGACCGCTTTCAACTCATTACCAACGATTTTGAAGGGCGACATCAACGCCTTCTCAGCGCTGAACAGTTCAGCGAACAAATACAGGAAGTTCAGCTTTCGCCAGCCGTAAGGAAAATCTCAGAGGTGATTACACGACAGAGCGATTTACTAAAACATTCAGCAATTCAGAATAAAATCATTTATCTGGTCAGTGATTTCCAGGCTGGTAGCAGTGATTTTAACTCCACAAAGCCCGATACAGGAATTCGATTAAACTGTATTCATTTAAATGCTGTTCAGGCTGATAATATTTCGATTGATTCTGTATGGTTTGAGAAGCCATTTCGCGAAAAAGACAAACCTGAAACTGTTCAGCTACGAGCCAGCAATCGTTCAGCAAAACGCTTTGACGATGTGCCGGTGAAGCTGATTGCTGACGGCGCGCAAAGGGGGCTTGAAAGTTTAAGTCTGGGGGCCGATTCAACCAGTAACAGTCAGCTTGTATTTACGGCAAGTGGCAGTGGCTTTCACAGTGCTTATGTTGAACTCAATGACTTTCCGATAGTTTTTGACGACCGATATTATATCAGCTGGAACACCCCTGAACAAATCAAGGTACTCTGTATCAATGGTGGTAGCGAAAACAGTTATCTCAATCAATTATTTTTAAGGAACAAGGCCTTTGAGTACAAAAATGTTTCAGCACTTCAACTTGATTATACCTCACTGTCGCAGCAGCAGTGTATCATACTCCATGAGATAGGCAGTCTTTCTTCAGGCATAAGCCAGGAGTTAAAAAAATTCATTCAGAATGGAGGCTCAGTACTTGTATTTCCTTCACTCAATAGTGATTTAGCAAGCTGGGGGGCATTCTTAAGCTCAATTGGAGCCGGAACTTATGGTCAGGTGGTTCATCAGGAGCAAAAGGTAGGCATGCTAAACAGCCACCATCCGATCTATGATGATGTGTTTGAAAAGAAGCCGGAAGGCATTGACTTGCCTTTGACGAGAGCTTATCTTCAAATAAAACCCGGGCAGGGAAAAGAAGAAAGCATTATGCGGCTTCAAAACGGCGAACGTTTTCTAACCCAGTTTGACGTTGGGAAAGGCAAGATTTATCTTACATCGGGCCCCTTAAATGAAGAGGCAGGTAATTTTCAGAAGCATGCCTTGTTTATTCCGACAATATATAAGATAGCGCTCTATAGTTTTCCAGCGGTGCAGCTAAGCTATACCCTCGGTGAGGGCAAAGGTATTTCTATTGGCAGTGTGGCTTTAGGCGCCGACCAGACCTTGCGTATGAGAAGTTTAGACGAGGATCTTGAAATCATACCGGAGCACCGGGTGATTGATGGCAATGTATGGATTTATCCGGGTAACAGAATCAAAAAGGCGGGTAGCTATAAAGTGTTACAGGGTAGCACAGAAGTTGCGCGTGTATCTTTTAATTACAGTCGCCAGGAGTCGTCGTCAGAACGCCTGAGTTCTTCTGTTTTAGAAGAAACGCTCCAAGACGCAGGATGGACAAGTGCACAACTTTTCGATGGCAATCAAAAAGAAATCAGGCAGGCTATCAGTGACCGTGAGCAGGGGAAATCACTCTGGAAACTTTTTGTTATTCTTGCTTTAATTTTTCTTGCTGCTGAAAGCATTATCATACGTCTGGTCAAATGAGCAAAGCACAATTTATTTTCAGACAAGTTTTGGTTACCGATCCGGGAAGTCGGCATAATGGGGAGGTTACAGACATTCTTGTTGCAAATCAACAGATCAAAGATATTGGGAAGCAATTAGAGGCACCTGAAGATGCAATTGAGATAAAGTTTTCTTCAGATGCTGCGGTTGCTCCCGGGATTTTCGACATGCAGGTTTGTAGTGGGGAACCAGGTTTTGAAGAAAAAGAAACCCTTTCAGAAACTTCTCAGGCAGCACTCAAAGGCGGAGTTACAGATTTTCTGCTGATGCCATCTTTGCATCCGGTTACAGACCATCGCAGCCAGGTGGAGTATTTGCGTAAACTGGGGCACAGCCTTCCGGTTGGTTTGCATGTTGCCGGGGCTTTGTCGGCTGGCATGAAAGGGGCAGATCTCTCTGAATTGTATGATATGCGCCAAGGAGGGGCGCTTGCTTTCACAGACGACAAACATCCGGTAGAGAATACACTTTTGTTGTATTTGGCTCTGCAATATGTGAAGGTTTCAGGTGGCTTAATCATGGTGCATTGCGAAGACCCCGGCTTGCGTCTTGGCGGCATGGTACATGAAGGCGAGGCAGCGATGCGAATTGGTATGAAGGGCACTCCGGCACTTGCAGAGGAGCTAGGTGTGATGCGCGCCATTGCACTTTCGCAACATTTGAATAGCAAGATTCATCTTTCAGGTATCAGTACTGCCGCATCCGTTGGGCTTGTTCGCCGCGCAAAGGAAGAAGGTGTAAAAGTAAGTTGCAGCGTTTATGCACATCATTTGCATTTCAATGATAGCGCTTTGCAATATTTTGACTCCAACTTTAAAGTGTGGCCTCCTTTACGTGGAGAGGTTGACCGTTTGGCGTTAATTGAAGGCCTGAAAGACGATACAATTGATGTTATTTGTTCAGACCACCGGCCGGAAACCATCGAGACAAAAGATGTTGAATTTGACTTTGCATCGTATGGAATTAGTGGTTTAGATACCTTGTTTGGTGCGGGTTACTTTAACTTCAGCGAGCTTAATAATTTAATCCGGAAGCTGGCCTATACCCCGCGTGAATTACTTGGCATTGAGGTACCGACTATTGCAAAAGGCAGCGCAGCCAGGTTCTTTGTTTATCATGACAAAAACTATTGCTTTAAGGCAGGTATGCTTGGAGGTAGGGCAAAGAACACACCATTTGTCGGGCAGAACCTTCGGGGGATGGTATTGGGCTGCATTACCGGTGAAGGTGGCTGGATAGCGAATAAGTCATAACAAATTCCCGGAGCTGGCGTTCAGTAGAAAGGATGAGGATTTGGGTCACATATTTTTTCATACTGAACTGCATTGGTCTTCAGGGGCAGGTAAATACTGATACGCTGCAAAAATACAGCCAACTTATGCACCATGCAGCGGTGCTTGAAGAGCGGCTGAGTGCCGGAGCAAAGTTTGAAACCCTGCTTGACGATTTACTTGAGATGCAGGATGGTTTTACCTTTCAGTCAACTTCAGTAAAGCTGCTTTCGGTGCTCGATAGTCCTGATAAAGTTTTCAGGGTATTTACATGGAATATTCCTCTTGACAGCGGCAGGTATGAATTTAAAGGCCGGATATTGATGCGCAGTCCCTATCGGATAATGAAGTTGAAGGACGTATCCCAAAACATACAAAAGCCTGAAAGTAAGACACTTAAGAATGGTGAATGGTTTGGGGCTACTTACTATCAAATCAGTGGGCCTATTGAGCGGAAGGGCAAAACATATACGTTGCTTGGCTGGAACGGGCATAATGCATATAGCAACAAGAAGCTGATTGAAACACTTCAAATCAATGAAAAAGGAGAGTTTCTTATGGGTGTACCGGCACTGTTTGATGGCAAACGCTATCAGTGTCGCCGCATTTTTGAGTATGCTGAAAACGTGAATATGTCGTTAAAATTTCAGGAGAAGGGCAGGCGCATCATTTTTGACCATTTGGCACCTCCACAGCCGGCGATGGAGGGCGTTTATGCCTTTTACGGCCCTGATTTCACTTATGATGCTTATCGTTTAAAAAAAGGGAAGTGGGTATTTGAGAAAGATGTAGATGCCCGTAACGAAGGAGACAACAAAGGACATTTACCCAAAGCTCCGGAGAGGGGTTTAAGTGCTCCTGCAAAGAAAAAGCAATAGTATTTTATAGTTTATTTATGACAAACTCTACCCGACGGTTGAGTTGTCGTCCTTCGTCGGTATCATTTCCGGCTATTGGCTTTGTTTCGCCAAAACCAGTAGATGACACTGCATTTGGGGGGATTCCTTTGCTCATCAGATACTCAAGTACAGCTTTGGCGCGTGCAGAAGAAAGGTGCAGGTTATCAGCATCAGAACCCACATTATCAGTATGGCCTGAAATATCAATCGAAATCGTTGGGTTCTTCTGAAGGAATTCAACCACTCGGTCTAACTCAGGATAGGATTCAGGTCGAAGGGTAGCTTTGGCAAAATCAAAAAAGATATTATTTAAACGTACGATCTGGCCAACTTCTACCGGAACAAGATACAGGTCGCGGGTGATTTCTGTGTACTTGTCGAGATTGGTTAAATCCATATTATCTGAAACCGACAAATAACTCTTTGCACTTGCCATAAAACCGTATTGGTGGCCGAAGGGCAGGACGATTTTGTATTCACCGGTTTCAGGGCTGCTTCTTGCAATTCCGGCTTCTTTGCCATTACTTAGGTACTCATATCTAATTGCGGCATCACCTACTGGCTGTTTGGTTTTTTGGTTGTAAACCACTCCGGTAATAAGCACCACAGGTTTGGGTTTAAACTCTTCAGTAAGCCTGACGCGGTAGACATCACCATCACGAACGAAGTAGGCATAATCGCCGGAGGCAGGCAGCGAGTAATAGGCATCCCAAGCGCTTGAGTTTAATACCGGCCCCATGTTCAAAGGGGTGGTCCAATTGGTCCATGAATCATCTTTGCGTCGTGACATATAAATATCATTACTCCCAAAACCGCTGATTCCGTCAGTAGAAAAATAAAGGGTTACATTATCAGAGGCAAGAAAGGCAGTGCATTCGCCGCCCAGGGTATTGATGCTATCGCCCATGCGTAGTGGTTCAGTCCAACTTTTGTCGTCCTGAAGAAACATTACATACAAATCGCTTGTTCCTTTGGTATCATGTCGCCGCAACTGGGTAACAATTGTTTTCCCATCATTGGCCAGGTAAAAACCAGTATAGCGGTCGTTATTAATAAAATTATCAATCCTGGCATTTTCGGGGTACGACCAGCCTTCGGCAGTTTTATTAGAAATCGAAAATCCGGAGCCCCCTTTGCCAGTTTCTTTATAGTATTGGTTCATCATGAGCAGGGTATTTCCATCCGGAGTACATGATTCAACTGCATTGTGTGACCAATTGTTCAGGGGTGCACCCATATTCTGAAGTTTTGTCCATTTCCCATCTACAAGCCGGGAGTACCATATTTCATCATCGTCATTGTGAGGCGGGAAATCTTTTCTATTCACGTAGAGCGTTTTACCGTCGGGTGAAATTTTCGGGTTTACTTCGGTGTATTTAGAATTGATATTATCGTCAAGTTTTTCAACTGCTGAATAAAATTTTACATCTGCAGCTTTAATTTTCGTTTCAAGTTTTAATTCATCATGACTGCTGCTAATGCCGATGGCATCTATTTGGTTTTCGCCAGGTGTTAAGCGGCAATCAACAAAAATCTTTACCGCATGTACCTCAAATTCGGTCATGTCGAACTTAATACTTAGCAGCCTTGTGGGTAGTTCAAGCGTATCTGCCTTTACCCTGTAAACTTCTTTTTCAAGCCCTGTACCATCGTAAAGAAGCACCCTGGTCACCGCGCCCGGATTAGCGTTTTCTGCAACGATTACTTGTGCAATCTTCATTGGTTTAGCGAAGCCAACATGCAGAAACTCTTTACGCACATCTTCTTTTGCTGACCAGGCCATACCACTGGTACCACCACCCGTCATTGAATTTGGTTCAGCCAAAACCTGTTGTGCAGAAAAGGTGTGTTCACCTGCTTGTGAAGAATAATTAATCACCTTAGACGCCCACTGAACCTGCTGGGCAACAATAGATTTTCCGGCATAGATTAGGCAAAAAACAAAAAGTATTTGTTTCATAAAATGTCAATAATGAATGATTAGGCTGTTGTGTAGGTATATTTAAAAAAGGGAGAAGCGCTGCTTCTCCCTTTTATATGTTTAACCTTTTGAATCAACGCGTAGACAATCGGCTTGCTGTTTTTTTCTCAAATACTACAACGTAAGAACCATCATCAGCCAGGTAGGATTGGGCGTCTTTTCTGGCATCGAAGCGTTTATGTTTACAAGTTTCAAGGTCAAAGCAGGCAATATCACCACCTTCGGTTCTCATTAAAAGGTATTGACCTGACATATCATCAAGCATTGATTTTTTATACTTGCTACTCTTAAGGAATTTGCCATCTGACGGACTATGTAATGCAACTCCTTTTTCACCCACTACAACAATATTATCCTTATAGGTAAGAATTTTTGTAGCGAGGCCTATATTATCATCACCCAGGCTAAGTTCGTAATTCTCCTTTCCGTTGTCAATATTCATACTATAAAAGGCCTTTCCACTGCAAGCGATTACCTTTCCATCGTGAATAAGTGCATTGGTAATACCTTTTTTGAACCTTTCAGACTCCCACAACTGGGCACCATTTGTAGCATTAAAGCCCATTAAGCGGCATGGTTTAATTGTAGGAAAATCCCTACGCCATTCTTTGGTTACAACGTAAGAACCATCAGGTTGCCTGGTTCTTTTTACAATATAAGCCTGCGTTTCTACTACCCCCCCAACTTGCAGTACTAACTTATCGCCGCTCAGGTAAAGATTAGGTGCCACGCGTACCCCTTCCAGCTCAGGAGAAGTCCAAAGTAATTTCCCTGAATTCAAATCATATTTCTTGATATATTGTTTTCTTTTACCCTGCATATCAATAATATAAACATCCTGACCAACAATGAGTGGGTCAGCGATGGCATTGTATACGCCCCATTTTACAGCCCCCATAGGAGCCTTTACTACTTCGTTAATATTAACATCATAGGCGCAACTCCACAAACGCGTTCCGGAATTTACATCATACACTTGCAAGCCATTCAACGTCAGAAATAATTTGCCATTTTCAAGTTTCATACTCAAAACAGGTTCGCCAGAAATTACTTTTCGCTCAACCAGACCAATGTAGTCGGTATCCCAAATTACATCACCATTTTTCATATCAATTTTCACCAATTGATTTTTCAAACCTGCAAATAAGGCTCCCAGGGCAGTTGGCTTGTAGTTGAGCATAATCAGATTTCCATCAGCAACGATGTATGAGCCGACAGCACCTTTGAATTTTGATGTTTGCCAAATCTCTTCACCTGAGCGTACTTTAATCATTACAAGTGCGTCTTTGAGTGCAAGCGCAAACGCATCCATTTCGCTGACAAACACCACATTGTATTCGCTAAGGTTTTGATATTTCTCGGTCCACCATAACATATTACCAGTTTCCATATCAACGCAAACCACTTTGTCTTTGCCTAATTTTTTATCAAACAAGAACAAAGTATTCGCATCCCACATGGGAATGATTTCGTCTACTTTTCTAATTTCTTCAGAAATAGTTTTAAAGGTTTTATTCCATTTAACTTTTCCTGTGTTATTATCAATTACAGAAATTTCTTTTTCTGTTGCGGCAAATGATATGCCTTTTTCCTGACTAAAGCCGGTTTCGGCGGTAGTACGATGTTCCAGGCGTGTTTCCCATTCGAGTTTCATTTCTTCTTGCGCAGCAAGGAAACCATTGCCGATAAATAGCGCAAAAATGCTGACTATTAAATTTGTTTTCATTGGGTTTTGATTTAGGTTGATTGGTTTTTGTGGGTTTGATTTATTAGAAGTTAAATGTGTACTGAAATTTATAACTTTTGTCTTTAGGCAACTTAAAGTTGAACTTGATTTTGCGCACAAGGTCTTTAACGTGATTCTGCTGATTTACGTCATCGGCATCGGTACTTACCACAAAAACGCTTAGGATTTTTCCTTTCCCTTCTATGGTAATATCAAAAACATATTCTCCTTTAACTTTTGCTTCAGCGATTTTCGTCATAAAATCACTTGCCGGATTTGCAACCAAGGCATCAAGCTCTTTTTTTGCTTGCTCAACAATTTCCTGCCGTTCTTGCAGCAGCGGCATTTTTTGTGCATAGGTAGCGAGTGTTGCTGAAATAATGAATAACAGCGTAAAGAATTGTTTCATAGATTTTGTTTGAGATGTAGGTTTGGGCTTATTTAATATTCCATACTCCGAGTTTGCTTCCATAGGAGAACAGTACCTTGTCACCTGACGGATAAAACACAAAATAGATAGGTGAAATAATTGATTTTTCCTGAAGTAATCGCACATTCATTTCGTATTTTTTTACAATACTTCCCAACTCAGTTTCATATAAGAGCAGGGATGGGACGAGTTTTCTATCTATATCTGCGGAGCTAACACCCAGGAGGGTGTTTTCCGGATTTTCTTTATAGTCGGGCTCAGGCGCCATAGAGCTGAACATGGTACGCAACACTTGCGCAGAAGAAACATCTACCTGATTAATATAGCCCTGCCTGTTGCCACTTGAACCTCCGGCTTGTGCCTGCAACTTTGTATTGGCTACATTGTACACAAAAAACTTACTACCATCTTTTGAGAACCTGATGGAGTAAACAATATCAAACAGCTCATTAATGGTCTTTTGTTTTGTACCATCAATGAAACTAAAAAGTGAAATTGTTTGCCGGTATTTTAAAGCAGACTTTTGTGCCTTCTTATCGCCGCGCACCGATGGGATATGTTGTAAGTCTTCTTTCCTGAGTTTGTGCGCCACAACGATTGTTTGCCCATCCGGACTAATTGAAACAGCGTTGGTAGCATCTTCTACAACAATACTTCGCTCATGTTTACCTGACTGAATATTATAGATGTTTACCTTGCTAGCACTTAGGGTAAGCAGGTATTTATTATCAGGTGACAATTCTGCATCGTGTACGTCATTAACCTTCAACAAAACTTTTCCTGATTCAATGTCTAACACCTCAACCTGTCCGGTTTTGTCTGTGTTAAGATTAAAATCATTGTAATACTGCTGTTCAAGCAGGAGCAGCTTACCGTCTTTAGAAACAGTGATACGAGGACCTGACAACCGGTAGCCACTTACCTCAATGCGTTTGATTAATTTTTCACCTGCAAGGTCCCAAATATAAAGTGGCCCTTGGGCAGTTCCAATGGCGATGGTGTTATTATCCGGGAGCATCTCCATAGCCGACACTGCATATCCAAAACCTTCTTCAATCGTTAATTTTCGTATATCTACATCCAATTGCTGTGCTTTTAGTACAGAAGAAATGAACAGACAAAAACTTAGTAATAAATTGAATTTCATACGCTATCTATTACCCCAAAAGTAGAGAAATTTAAACACGACTAAGCATTCGAAATAGGGGAATTATTTACATATTTTGCTTTTCAGGAAATCTGATAATTCAGTTTGAGAAAGCCCGTTAAAGAGCATGGTATTTGTTAAGCCGCCTTTACGGGCTATGTCAATACCAAAATACATATCAGTAATTGTTTCTTTTTGGTGCGCATCAGGGTTTACAGAAATTCTTACACCATGTTTTCCACAAAGCGGCAAATAGCGCCAGTCAATATCCATACGAAAACGGTTGGCATTGAGTTCAAATACCACATTGTTCTTAGCTGCTGCTTCAATCAACACTTCATAATCAAGCGGGTATGCCTCTCTCGAAAGCAGCAGGCGACCGGAAGGGTGACCGAGCATGGTGGTAAATGGATTTTCGATGGCAGCAAGGATTCTGGAAGTTGCTTTTTGCCTGTCCATACGTAACACAGAATGTACAGAAGCAATAACAAGTTCAAAGCGCGAAAGTATATTATCCGGATAATCTAGGTCACCATTGACGAGGATATCAGATTCGATACCCTTAAAAATTCTGAAAGGTGCAAGCTGTTGATTAAGCAGGTCAATCTCATCATGCTGTCGCAACACATTGTCAACAGATAAACCTCTGGCATAGCTTGCAGATTTGCTGTGATCGGTTATGGCCAGGTATTCGAAACCAAGTTTTATACATTCTTCAGCCATTTCCCGAATGCTGTTACTTCCATCACTCCAGGTAGAATGAGCATGGATGCAACCTCTGATGTCACTTTTACTTACCAGCGTTGTGAGGTTTATTTCTTTTGCCTGCGCAATTGGCAGGTCGCGAAGTTCGGGCAGTATAAATGGAAGACCGTGTTGCAGATAAATGGCTTCTTCAGATTCATAAAGTTTGCCAGCATCAATTTTGAGTGCAGTTAGGTGTTCATCCGGACCGGTGTGCCGAAATAAATCTACCGAGAAGTAAGTTACATCTGTACAAATCAGGCGTACGGTATAACGTTCTTCCAGCAGGCAGGTAAATGAATTATTTTCGTGCTGCTGTATAACAAGTGCTGGCAGTTGAGCAATTAAATTTCGTACAACTTCTTCTTCCTGTACAATTAGCAGCGTAAGCTCAGTGCATGTTTCAAGATTGCGTCTGAGTTCTCCGGCAATTAGTATATGCAGGCTACTATCCTGTGCTTTCAGGAGCCGTATAATCTCTTCGGCTATTCTAAGCGCATCCTGATAATGAAATTTACCACGGCTTGCCAGGCTGTATTGTAGGGTTTTGCTTATTTGAAGTTGTGTTTTTTCGCCAAAACCTTTGAGTTCTACCAGACGATTTTCATTGCAGGCGTATAATAATTCACCCGGACTTTCAATCCCAAGTTCTTTCCACACCGTTAAAATCTTTTTAGGTCCGATACCCTTGATAGACAATAGCTCAATGATGCCCGAAGGGGTTTTATCCTTCAGTTGTTCAAGTTCATTTGTAGTGCCTTTTTGGAGAATTTCATCAATTTTCTGGGCGAGTCCTTTCCCTATACCGGGTATTTGAAGCAATTGCTCAGGGGTGAAATCTTGTAGCTGGGTACCCAAACGGTCTATTTGAAAAGCGCCGTTTACCAGCGATTTCAGCTTAAATTCATTTTCACCGTGTAATTCGCCAAGTGCTGCGTTCAGGCGAAGGATTTTCGAAATCTCCTTATTGCTCATGTAGCCCTTAATTGAGCCTGATATTGTAAGGTAACCGTGCCTGGTACGATTGCATCTTTTTCAGTTTTTCAAACTGCTGGTAATAATAATAAGAATCACCCAAGACCCTTTCCGTTACTTCATCTTCAGTTTCACCGCTCAGTTTTTTAATCATTTTTTCAAGCGTTCCTTCCTGGAAGGGCAGTTCAGTTATCCGGTATTTATCAAGTTTAGCTTTTCTTGCAGCTATTGCAATAGCGGTATCTAAACCGCCGAGTACATCAACAAGACCGATGCGTTTGGCATCTTCGCCCGACCATACTCTCCCCTGGCCTATTGAATCTACTTGTGCCTTACTCAGTTTTCTGCCATTAGCTACACGTGTAATGAAGGTATCATAAATGCGCTCTATTTCACGTTGAATCACCAATGATTCAGGAGCAGTTACCACTCGTGTTGGCGACATCACATCAGCATATTTTGCGGTTTTCACTGTATCAACCGATACCCCGATTTTGTTCATCAGGTTGCGATAGTTAAAGAACAAGCCAAAGACGCCGATAGAACCTGTGATGGTATTAGGCTGTGCCACGATGGTATCAGCATCACATGAAATATAATAGCCACCTGAAGCTGCTAAATTACCCATAGAAACAATCACAGGCTTGGCTTTCTTGGTTAATGCCACCTCCCGCCAAATAGTTTCAGAGGCAAGGGCACTACCACCTGGCGAATTTACACGCAATACTACTGCCTTCACTCTTTCATCAAGCCGGGCTTTTCGTATGGCTTTTGAAAATTCAACAGAGCCCACCTCATCCTCATCACCATTGCCATCAACAATATCCCCTTCAGCATACACCACTGCAATTTTATCTGTGCCGCGTTCTTTTTTCGATTTTACATCGCGATAGCGTTCCATAGAAACAAAATGAATCTTATCAATTGCTTCCGCTTCGGTTTTTGTTTTAAGTTCTTCCAAAACCTCATCACGGTATTTCAGTTCATCAACGAGTTTCATTTGTTTCGCATCAGCGGCATTGGTCACTTGCAGGTTACTTGCAATTTGCTGAAGCTCACTCATCTGCATTTTTCGTTCCTTGGCTATCCCTTCCAAAATATGGTTCCAGAATGAATTCAGAAAAGTTCTCACTTGCTCACGGTTGGCATCACTTAGCTTGTCTTGAATAAATGGCTCTACGGCACTTTTAAACTTACCATGCCTGAAAACCTGTGGCTCAAGGCCCAGTTTGTCAAGGGTTCCCTTAAAGAACAGTATTTCTGAGCGCAAACCTTTTAGTTCTGCAAGGCCGGTCGGATGGACATAAATTTTATCTGCAACAGTAGCCAAATAGTATTCTGACTGAGACAATACTTCTCCATAGGCAATGATAAATTTTCCAGATTTTTTAAAGTCGAGCAAAGCATTACGTACTTCTTCAATGGCTGCCATTCCTGCCTTAACGGTACTCAGGTCAAGAAAAATCCCGCTTACATCATCATCTGCTGATGCTTTCTCAATATTTTCGATAACCTCACGGAGCGACAAAGGTTTGTTCAGATTGCCGATACTAAAATTTTCAAAAACCTTTTCACTTGGGCGATCCTGCAATGCCTCATTGAGGGTAATGTGCAGAATTGAATTTTCCTTTACGATCACCTCTTTTTTGCCTCCACTGGCTGAGATAGCAATACCCAGGATGATAAGCATGAGGAAAAAGGTAAGAAACATGCCAAGAATGGTGGCGAAAACAATTTTAAAGAATGATTTCATAGAATTTCAAAAGGGCTTGCAAATTAAGTAATTTGATTAAGGGGTCGTATAAAATTTAATTCCCAGACAAATGTCTTGTAAGCAGGCAGCAAACATGAAAAAATATTTACTTTGCATCATGGCATTAGCTGGTGTTTCATTGGGAAGCAATATGGGTGACAGACAAGCCCAATTAAAAGAAGCAGCAGCACAGATGGAAGTTGCAGGACTTCGCATACTGAAGTATTCAATGATACACGAAACAAATCCGGTGGGCTTTACATCAGCAAACATGTTTTTCAATCAGTGTATTTTAGCAGCAACCCCCCATTCGCCATTGGATATACTTGAAATATTGATGCGTATTGAGCAAAAGGCAGGCAGGCTTAGAAGCAAAGGGGTATTGAGTGACCGCCCCTTAGACCTTGATTTGCTTTTTTACGACGACAAAATTATAAATACAGAGCGCCTGACACTGCCTCATCCCAGGATGCATGAACGTGAATTTGTTCTTCGCCCTTTACAGGAGATTTATCCACACTGGCAGCATCCGGTTCTTGGCTTAGGTATTGCAGATATGCTAAGCAAGTCGTTTTTCACAAAACAGATGTAAGAAAAAAAGAGTATTCGTCTTGTTTTCAACAATGTGTGCGCGCAAAAAAACGCCAGATTTCAATACCATCAAGGCTATTAGAAATATATCAACACCTACACTAACATATAATTAAGGTTTGATATTTTTGCGGTTCTAAAATCAAAGAATTTTCAAAATTATGAATGCTACCTTAAAAAACAGTCTTTGGGCACTTGCAGCCGTTTCATCCATATTGATTACTGAAAGCTGTGGAGCCAAGAAGATGATTAAGAATGCAGGTAGTATTCAATATGAAGTAAAACCAAATCCGCTTGAGCTTCATGGCGACAGTATCCGCATTTCAGTAAATGGTCTTTTTCCGGAAAAGTACTTTCACAAAAAGGCGATTTTAACGGTTACGCCTGTTGTTCGTTATGCCGGAAATGAGAAAAAGTTGAACAACATCATACTTCAAGGCGAAAAAGTTACCGGCAATGGGCAGGCGATTCCGTATGTAGCAGGTGGAAAGTACAGCTTAACTGACCGCTTTGCGTATGCGCCTGGTATGGAAAAGGCTGAGGTGTTTGTTCAGGCAAGTGTAGAATATAAAAAGAAGAGCACTCCATTTGGTGAGGCAAAAGTTGTTGACGGCACCATTGTGACACCGCTATTACTCAGAAAAGACTTTATGCCTGTAAGTGCCGGTGATAAATTCGACAAGAATCCTACTGTCACCCAAAAAGCAAATATTTACTTTGTGGTTGACCAATGGGATGTACGTCCGGTTGAATTGAAAAGCGACGAAATGAGCGGTTTCTTCTCATTTATTGACAGAGAAGGTAAGAATGGTAGTCGTTTTGAGAAAATGGACATTTATGGGTATGCCTCTCCCGAAGGTGAGCTAAAACGCAATGCGAAGTTATCTGAAAACAGGGCTGATGCCGCATTCACTGTGGTAGCTAATAAGTTTAAAAAGAACAAGCTAAAAGACACTTTAAATAAGGAAGGTTTTTACAGAAAGGTAACTACTAATTTCGAGGATTGGGACGGCTTGAAAAATATGCTTCAGACAGGTTCAGTTGCAGATAAGGAGCAGGCACTGAATATCATTAATACCATTGGAGACCCTGAAGCACGTGAAGCTGAATTCAGAAGAATTGCAAGCTACGACCCTATTTATAAGGAATATTTCCCAAAGCTGCGGAGGGCAGAAATCAACCTTTCTGCAAAACTTAAAACACGTACCGACGAACAAATTAAGGCACTCGCTTTGAGCAGTCCTGATTCTTTAGGCATGGAAGAGTTGCTCTATGCTTCATCATTGTTTTCATCACAAGACGATAAGCTTCGCATTTACCAGGCATTTAGCAGATTGTATCCGGAAGACTACCGGGGCTTCAATAATATTGGTTGCGTTTATATAGCACAGGGCAAGATTAACGAAGCAAAAGACGAGTTCGAAAAAGCAGGTCGAATTTCTGCTAACAACCCTGCTATTCAAAACAACCTTGGTGTTGTTGCCGCAATGAAAGGAGATAAAAAAGGAGCAGCAGGTTATTTTGAATCACTTTCATCAAAAGAAAGCACCTATAATAAAGCCAATCTGGCTGTAGCAAACGGCAAATATCAGGAAGCAATTGCTGCTTATGGCGATGCCTGCACCTTTAACGCAGCTTTGGCAAAGATGCTTGCCGGAAATCTATCCGGTGCAACACAAACCCTCGATTGTAGCCCAGATAAAGACAGCGCCATTGGTAGCTACCTAAGGGCTGTAATTGCTGCAAGAGAAAATCAAAAAGACATAGCCATCAGCGCACTGAAAAAAGCCTTCCAGGCTGAACCTTCGTTGAAAGACAAAGCAAAACAAGACCTCGAATTCAGAGCCTTTAAAACTGATGCTGACTTTAGTAGTCTGTTGAACTAATTTTCGCTTTAAAACAAACAAAAAAGGCACCTCAAAAAGGTGCCTTTTTTGTTTTTCGCACTTTTCAAACCATTAGAACCCAAAAATGCATTTTTCAAACATCTGACGCTTTTATTTGTTTTTGATGTAAAATGTAAGAATTGCCATTCTTTTAAGCTTTGATAAATAAAAAGGCCGAATAAATTTGAAATCATTCATTCAAACGAGTTCGCTGATGCAATTTTTACCAAACCAGCAATGTTCAACAATAAAACCGGCCTTAAGGATACTACACAGATGTAGTGATGTTAATGGAAACCGGTTGGTGATTTCTCCATTTCGATTTTCTGCTCAATCAGTATTTGACAAATTCTTGTCATTCAAAGCAAAAGGATGAGTGTTTCTTACACCTGTAAGGTTCAGTTAAGAGATTGAGGGGATGAAGCGTAAAATTGAATCAGGAAAAATCCTGGCCTATATCATTTTACTGTTTAGCATCCCAATGGCGCTTCATGCCCAAAAGGAAGTGAACAACTGGTATTTTGGCAATAATGCCGGTATCAGCTTTAGTGGAGGAGCACCCGTAGCACTTGCTGATGGCGCACTTGTTACGATGGAAGGAGCCGCATCAATTTCAGATGCATCCGGCAACCTTTTATTTTACACAGATGGCATGACCATCTATGACAAGACCCACAATAATATGCCAAACGGCACCGGTTTGTATGGGGGCGCATCTACCAGCCAGTCGGCAGTAATCGTACGCAGGCCAGGCAATGCCAATCAGTATTATGTATTTACGGCGGCACCTGATCTTAACCCTGAAGGAATTTGTTACACAACTGTTAATATGAGTCTTAACGGTGGCAAAGGCGACGTTACAGGCACAAAAAACATTCAACTGCTGGCATCTGCGACAGAAAAACTTACGGCTGTTCTTCATTGTAACAGACGCGATGTATGGGTAATAGCGCATGACGGAAACAGCAATCGTTTTTACTCATGGCTGGTAACATCCACTGGTGTTTCTGCCAGCCCCGTTATATCGGCAGTTGGCAGCGCACACAACGGTGACCCTATTGGATGCATGAAAGTGAGTCCTGACGGGCAACATCTGGCGCTTGGCTATTATGTTTCAGGCGGAGACCAGTTCATTGAACTGTTCGATTTCGACAACACTTCCGGCAAAGTTTCAGACCCCATTCGCTTTGACTACGGTTCAAACTGTTATGGCGTTGAATTTTCTCCAAATAGCCGGTATCTATATTATACAGCTTCTCCCGGCTCAAATACTGCCTCCATCAACATCTATCAGGTTGACCTATGTGCCGGCACCAATGCACAAATAAAAGCATCGTCGCAGGTTATCGGCAACTCATCAAATGGCTATATCCGTACATTACAATTAGGGCCGGATGGGAAGATTTATTTTAGCCGTTTTGCCATGAATTACATTGGCGTGATTGATTCACCCAATACACCAGGTGTGGGTTGTGGCTTTAATGTAAACGGCATTCAGTTAAGCTCAGGAACCATTTGCAGGGCCGGGCTGGCCAATTTCAACCAAAGTTATTTAAGGCAGCAAATTGATTTTAGTTATGCTTTGAATTGCTACCAGGCAAGCTTTTCGTCGCAGCAAGTACTTGACTATGAGTCGTGTACAGACCCCATCAGTCAGATGAAATGGAATTTCGGCGACCCGGCAAGTGGTGCGGCCAACACCTCTACCCAACAAAACCCAAGCCATACATACAGTGCCCCAGGCAACTATCAGGTTTCTCTTATTGTATATTATAACTGCGGCTCTGACACACTTGTTAAAACAGTAAATGTAAACTGTGGCCCCCAGGTTACGGTAAACAGCCCTACAATTTGTGCCGGAGCCTGCGCCAATATTCTTGCAAGTGTAACCGGCGGACAGCCTCCCTATACTTATTCATGGTCGCCAGGATTAGGGAGCGGTGCAGGTCCGCATAATGTTTGCCCGGCTAGCTCAATAAGTTACACCATCACAGTTACTGATGCCGCAGGCAAACAGCACAGTGCAACATCTAATATAACTGTATCATCAGTCCCCAGTCCAACCCTTAGCACCACCAACCCCGGGTGCAACGGGAGCAATACAGGCACTATCACAGCATCTGTAAGCGGTAGTGGCGGGCCATTCACCTTTTCATGGAATTCCACACCCGTACAAACAGGGGCAACATTAAGTGGTGTACCTGCCGGAAGTTATTCCGTTACGGTTAAAAATGCAAGTAATTGTACTACAACGGCAAATGCCCAGCTGAATGAGCCTGCATTACTCCAACTGAGCATCAACAACAAAACAAATGTTTCATGTAAAGGAGGGAACAATGGTAGCGCAATTCTCAGTGCATCCGGAGGCACCGCTCCATACACCTTTAGCTGGAGCAGCGGCCAAAGCAGCAATACCGTAACCAACCTTAGCGCGGGCTCGCATACCGCTACCGTTACAGATGCCAATGGCTGTTCGGCTTCCATACAGGTGCCCATCAGCGAACCTACTGCCATCACCATCAGCAACACCCTGAACGCGGCAGCCTGCGGCCAGCCAAGCGGCAGCATTCAGGCCAGCGCGAACGGTGGTACTGCACCCTACTCCTACTCATGGAACAGCACCCCGGTACAAAATAACGCGCTGGCCTCCGGCCTTGCCGCCGGCAGCTATACCGTTACCGTAACTGATGCCAAAGGATGTACACAAACCAAGGCAGAGAACCTCAGCGGCACCTCAGTGCCTGTATTGACCCTTAGCGCACAACAAGTGAGCTGCCAGGGTGGCAACGATGGGGCAGCCAATGCCGGCGGCTCGGCCGGTACAGCTCCTTACACCTATCTCTGGAGCAATGGTGCTACCGGGGCCAATGTGAACGGACTTGCAGCAGGTACCTACACTGTTACGCTCACCGATGCTGCCGCTTGCAGCGCCACGCAAAGTGTTACCATCACGCAGCCTGCTGCTATTGTACTTGTTACTTCAAGCACCGCCGCTACATGCGGGGCTTCCAATGGCACCGCTACCGTAAGCATCAGTGGGGGAACCGCTCCCTACAGCAGCTCCTGGAGCAGTGGCGCTGCCGGGCTCAACGCGCCCGGGCTGGCCGCAGGCTCTTACACCGTAACCGTTACAGATGCCAAAGGATGCTCCCTGTCGCAGTCGGTAGGCGTTTCAAACTCATCAGGTCCTTCGCTGAACTTAGTTTCTACGACCAATGTAAGCTGCTTCGGTGGCAATGACGGGGCAGCCCAGGTAAATGCCGGCGGCGGACTCTCTCCATACACCTTTAGCTGGAGCAGCGGCCAAAGCAGCAATACCGTAACCAACCTTAGCGCGGGCTCGCATACCGCTACCGTTACAGATGCCAATGGCTGTTCGGCTTCCATACAGGTGCCCATCAGCGAACCTACTGCCATCACCATCAGCAACACCCTGAACGCGGCAGCCTGCGGCCAGCCAAGCGGCAGCATTCAGGCCAGCGCGAACGGTGGTACTGCACCCTACTCCTACTCATGGAACAGCACCCCGGTACAAAATAACGCGCTGGCCTCCGGCCTTGCCGCCGGCAGCTATACCGTTACCGTAACTGATGCCAAAGGATGTACACAAACCAAGGCAGAGAACCTCAGCGGCACCTCAGTGCCTGTATTGACCCTTAGCGCACAACAAGTGAGCTGCCAGGGTGGCAACGATGGGGCAGCCAATGCCGGCGGCTCGGCCGGTACAGCTCCTTACACCTATCTCTGGAGCAATGGTGCTACCGGGGCCAATGTGAACGGACTTGCAGCAGGTACCTACACTGTTACGCTCACCGATGCTGCCGCTTGCAGCGCCACGCAAAGTGTTACCATCACGCAGCCTGCTGCTATTGTACTTGTTACTTCAAGCACCGCCGCTACATGCGGGGCTTCCAATGGCACCGCTACCGTAAGCATCAGTGGGGGAACCGCTCCCTACAGCAGCTCCTGGAGCAGTGGCGCTGCCGGGCTCAACGCGCCCGGGCTGGCCGCAGGCTCTTACACCGTAACCGTTACAGATGCCAAAGGATGCTCCCTGTCGCAGTCGGTAGGCGTTTCAAACTCATCAGGTCCTTCGCTGAACTTAGTTTCTACGACCAATGTAAGCTGCTTCGGTGGCAATGACGGGGCAGCAACAATTGCCGTAAGCGGTGGCGCTGCTCCAGTTCAGCTAAATTGGAGCAATGGTTTCAACGGGTTAAATGCAAGTATGCTAATAGCAGGCACTTATACCATCACCGCAACTGATGCATCCGGTTGTACCGCAAACATGGTCGTTGACATTAGCCAACCTCCGGTTATCCAGGCTATGATTCAAACAACGGCGGCTACCTGCTCACAGGCAAATGGTACCGCGCAGGTGCAAGTTTCCGGTGGTACAGCCCCCTACCAGATTACATGGTCTGGCTCAGGTGCCAATGGAACTCAAGTAAATCAGTTACTTCCTGGCGATTACAACATTTTAATTTCAGATGCTAACAATTGTTTGCTCAACGAACCCTTCACTGTAACAAATACTGGTGGACCTATTGCAACAATTGATTTAATTCAGCCAATAAGCTGCCCGGGAGGCGCCGATGGCATCCTGGAGGTAAAAGATATATCAGGCGCTCAAACAGGTCAGATCGTCTGGAGCAATGGTGCCACCACCTCACGTATCGAGAACCTGAACGCCGCCGATTATTCAGTCACACTTACCGACCTGAACGGGTGCAGCCATACCACCAACCTGCAATTGGCTGAGCCCAACAACTGGCAAATCTTCTTAAGTACTCAGGCTTCAACATGCGGGCAAGCCAACGGTAGTGCTTCATTAAATTTGGGTGGAGCCAATCCGCCATACACAGTACTTTGGTCAAATGGACAAAGCGGCCTGTCAGCTACCGGTTTATTGGCTGGTATCACCACTGCAACTCTCACCGACAGTAAAGGCTGCTCTACACAAACCAGCGCAACTATTGCAGATGCCGGCGGGCTAAATCTGCACCTAACTGACAAACAGAACAATACCTGCTTTGGCGCCGGAAACGGTAAAGCCAGCGTTTCAGCTTCCGGCGGACAGACCCCATACCAATACCAATGGTCGGATGGTGTTTCCGGCAATAATCGTACTAACATGCCTGCCGGCCAGTATGTCGCTGAGGTTACTGATGCCAATGGATGCAAAGCACAGGTGCAGGTTGAAATAATTCAGCCTGACATGTTAACGGCAAGCATGCAGTTAAATAATAGTTCATGTGGCCTATCCAATGGGACTGCCACGGTTCAGCCTCAGGGGGGCACTTTACCTTACTTCTTCCAGTGGAGCAATGGAAGTCAGCAAAATCAAGCCATTGCACTTCCTGAAGGAAACATCAGCGTATTGGTAAGTGACGCAAATGCTTGTCAGTTTTCTACCAGCGGGCAAGTTGCAGGGGGTGCCGGATTGAGCATTCAGGTAAACATCTTACAGGAAATAAGCTGTAATGGCGCACAGGATGGAAGCATCGGCATTCATTCGCTTACTTCACTGGCAAGCATTCAGTGGTCTAACGGCGCCAATGATATGATAAATGCAAATATTGGTGCCGGAACATACCAGGTTATCGCTATTGATAATGGTGGATGTAAAGACACGGTATCCATAAGCCTCATTGAGCCACCGGCATTAACTGCAACATTACAGGTAAGTCCGGCTACCTGCTTAGATTCTAACGGTACAGCATTGGTAAATGCTTCTGGTGGCCGTGCGCCATACACCTTTTTATGGAGCAATGGAACAAGCTCAGCACAGCGCAACAACTTAACATCCGGCAATTATCAGGTACAAATCAGTGATGCTGCCGGATGCAAGCTCGACCAGACGGTAAATGTTACTTCTGAAACTACACTCAGGATTGCAGCGTTGAGCATTAGTGATGTAAGTTGCTACGGACTATCTGACGGCAAGGCGGCAGTAACCTTTTCAGGTGCTAACGGTTCTGTTTCATATCGCTGGTCTGATGGGAGCACCGATGCATCATTAATAAACCTCAGTGCCGGGAGTTTTAGTATCACGCTAACAGACCAGTCGGGCTGCACAACCAGCAAAACATTTGCAGTAAATCAACCCGACCAGATGCATATAAGCGTAAGCACCAATGACGTTAAGTGCAAGGGCGAAAGCAACGGCACCGCCTTGGCCCTGGTCACCGGAGGTACGCTTCCGTATAACTACAGCTGGGATGGTTTCAATGGCACCGACATGAGAAGTAATATCATGGCCGGAAGCTATTCGCTTGAAGTATCTGACGCTATGGGCTGTAAGCAAGCCAGTTCTTACCGGATAGATGAGCCGGATGCGCTTGCAATCGAAGCGGGTATTACACAAGCCCGGTGCGGGCTTTCAAATGGCAAAATTGAACTTGCTGTCAGTGGCGGAACAGCTCCTTACACTTTCACCTGGGAAAACGGTACAATGGGGCAACTCCGTTCAGCTATTCCGGCAGGACAATACCAGATTCAGGTGCAGGACGGACAGGGCTGTATGGCTGAAGCTGCATACACAATTCTTGACCCTGGCCCGCCTGTAATTTCTGTTGCGCAAGTACAACATGTTAGCTGCAATGGCTTAGGCAATGGCAAAATCATATTAGCAGGCAACGGTGGTGTCGGAGCCTTACAAGTCAGGTGGAATGATAATTCCGGAGGAGCCTTCGAACGCAACATGCTGCAACCAGGTAACTACATTGCGGTACTTTCAGACAGCCTCGGATGTACTGACACAAGTACAGTTGAAATTCTTGAACCCTTGCCTTTGATGCTTGAGCTTCATGCTGAAAATGTTCGTTGTGCCGATGGAGCCGACGGAAAAATATTTACCCAAATAAGCGGGGGCACCACGCCATACCGCTACGAATGGTCTGACGGGACTACCCAGGTGGCACAACGCAGCCAATTAACTGCCGGAAACTGGTCGGTAAACGTCAAAGATGCCAATGAATGTCAGATAACCAAGGCGATTCAAATAAACCAACCCGATAAATTACAGTTAAGCATAGAAACCAAAGCCGCAAACTGTTTTGGCAGTCTCGATGGTTTCGCATTGGCAAAAACACAAGGTGGCATACCACCCTATCAGTATAAATGGAGCAATGGAGCTTCAACCATGCAGGCCGACTCACTGGGCACCGGTATTTATCAGGTGTATGTAAGCGACTCCAACGCATGTGGCATTAGCGGTAAAGCAGCTATCAGTCAACCTTCGCAGCTCAGTGGAGGTATCACCGGCAAACCACACATCTGCCAGGGTGATTCAGTACTGCTGATTGCTTCCGGAAACGGTGGCATCCCCCCCTATACTTTCTCATGGTCGCATGGTTCACACGCAGAAAAGATAATTCATCGCCCCGATAGCACTCACTATTACCAAGCCAGCGTTTTTGATGCGCATGGTTGCAATGCCGATATGAATAAGCAGGTGAAAGTGATGGATCTGCCAGTGATAGAAATGCTTTCATCAAAGCAAGCCATTTGTGCCGGAGAGTGTGTTACACTTGAAGCAAAATATTTTGCCCAACAGACCTATCTCTGGCGTGATGGCTTTGGCAGCACACGTACAGGTGCAAGTGCCAATTACTGTTACCAGAACCAGGCTTCTGTGAGCTATTCACTCCAGGTACAAAACGAATTTCAGTGCACAACAAATCTGCAACTCAACGAAGAGGTTTTAGTTCACCCTCTGCCTATTGCAGATTTCACCCCGGATAAGAACTATGTTCCACTGCTGGAGGCAAAGATTCACTTTGAAAACAACAGCCAGGGTGCCACGTCATATAACTGGGATTTTGATAGCCGGAATGAAGGAATGGATTCAAATGCAAATAACCCATTCTTCCAGTATGGTCAGCCCGGTCAGTATCCGGTAGTGCTTACTGCTACCAACGAGTTTGGATGCTCTGCCACGGCTTCAAGATTCATAGAGATTCTTGAAGATTTTGCTGTATATGTACCCAACACCTTCACCCCGAACAGAGATGGTAAAAACGAAGTTTTCATGCCTGATGGTATCGGAATTGTTGATGCAAATTACCAGCTGAGTATTTTCAACAAATGGGGCGAAAAGGTCTTTGAATCAAACAACAGAGCCATAGGCTGGGACGGCACTTCTTCCGGCAATTACGGTCTGCGTGATGCTGCAGAAGGTGTTTTTGTTTGGCAATTACACCTGCAAGACTTCAGAGGCAATATGCACAAACGCAGCGGAACTGTAACGCTGGTGCGTTAAGAAAAGATTTCCTTACTGGCTAGCCAGCATCAATCGGTACAAAACAATACCTGCACTAACTGCGACATTAAAAGAGTGCTTTGTCCCATACTGTGGTATTTCAACCGCCTGGTGTGCAAGGGGTAGTACTTCTTCGGATATCCCATTTACCTCATTGCCAAAAACCAATGCAAGAGGTTCACCCTGGTAGTTAAATTGGGCAAGGTCAATGCTTTGATTTGTTTGTTCTACAAGTACCAAACAATAGCCATCCGCAATAACCTGTCTGGCAGCATCTGCAATGTGCTCAACATAGCGCCATCTTACCGATTCTGTTGCCCCCAAGGCTGATTTTTGAATTTCACGGTTGGGTGGTGTTGCACAAATACCACAAAGAATGATTTCTTCGACATTAAACGCATCAGCTGTGCGAAATACCGAACCGATATTATGCTGGCTCCGAAGGCTGTCAAGAATAACCTTTACAGGCCATTTCTGACTTTTTTGAAACGTTGCACTATCTGGCCTGTTAAGCTCATTCATGCTTAACTTCCTAAGACCTTCCTGGCCGGGTGTATTGTTTGGGCTACCTGACAATTGAATTCTTAAATTACGAATGTTGCAAAAATACTTTATTCATCGCCATGCATCATTCACTGATTGTATAATTAGAAAAAAGCATCCTGCTACTTTGCAATAACACGGTATTATCGTTTAAAATATTTCAGTTGAATTGACTGAGAAGTCAATAAACATTTATTCAGTTATCAGCCTCGGAAGAAGTGTTGAATTGATACAATACATTTTTTATGCAACAAAGTTTACGCATGAAGCCGAAGCATATATTTTCGAATGTTTTATCAAAAGTTTAATAACTTAGCAGTCTGGTCTGTCTAAACCCGTTCACAATGGCGCGTTTCCTGCCATTATGGTGTTTTTTAGTATTAGTACCCGCGTTCATCTGGTCACAGGATCTTGGTGCAATCAAAAAACAGCAACCATTTAAGGTTAGCGGTACCGTAACTGCGCAGTATATTTTTTACAGTTCCACCGGGCCATCGTACCTTCAGCCGGGTTCGTGGATGATCAGTGGCTCTCCTGTTTTAAATATTTACGGAGTTGCTGTTCCGCTGAGCTTCACTTTTAGTGAAAAAGAACGCAGCTTTAGGCAGCCATTAAATAATTTTGGTTTGAGCCCTTATTATAAATGGCTGACCCTGCACCTAGGTTTCAGAAACCTTACCTTCTCTGAATATTCACTGAACGGGCATCAGATGCTGGGCGTAGGTGCAGAAATCAAAAACCTGAAAAAAATACATTTCGGGGTCATGTATGGAAGATTGATGCGCCCCATAGAACCCAGGCCTGATGATATGTTTGAGCAGTACCAGACCCCTGCATACAGAAGAAAAGGTATTGCTTTTACGGCTGGCTATGGGGGAGAAAAAAACAAGATTGATGTCTTTCTGTTCCAGGCCGATGACGACGCAAATTCTCTAAAAAACCAGCTCTTAAGGCCGGAACTTAAGGCCGGTTCAAACAGGGTAATGGGAGCCAAAACGCACAATGTTTTGCTTAAACACTTCACTCTGGATGCCGAATGGGCTACTTCAGAAACCCAATATACCAATGCAGGCACTCAGGCAGTCAACACTGAAAAAGGGAGTGCAATAGATGCCAAAATGGGCTTTAACAACCAGCGGTTTCGAATGATGATTAAATATCTTCGCATTGCACCAGGCTTTGAGTCATTCGGAAGATACTTCTTTCAGCGTGATGTGCGTAACATAACATTCGATCCCGGAGCAGACTTTTTCGAAAAAAAACTAAGTCTTGACCTGAGCCTTGGCTTCCAACGTGACCAACTTGATCAAAACAAAGCCTATAAAACCGAACGAAGAATCTTTTCAGGTAAAGTAACTGCACGACCATGGAAATTTTATACTTTCAATCTTACAGCAGGCAACTATAGTATTGACCAACAAAAAGGCCTGTACGAACCAGATCCTTTGTTGCGCATTAGCCAGGCAAACTTCAACCTGACTGCCATGAATCAATTCATGCAAACCTTTAAAAACTACACCCATTTCTTTAACGTGGTGTATGCTGCACAAAGGCTCAGCGACAACAATGCCAACACCAGCAAGTTTTCTGAATTCGAAATGAATACCTGGTCGCTCATGTATTCAGCAACACTTCCCAAAATCATGCTCACTGCCACAGCAACATACATGAGTTCGGCATACCGGCAACAACTTATAAACACACGTATTGCAGGCCCCTTATTCAGCATAAATAAATCATTCAAAAAGAAGGTCTCTTTCAGCCTTTCATGGGCTGATCGCTCAACCAACAAGGGCTTGAAAAAAACACACCAAACAAGTACCATCAGCATTGCGGCTGATTTTAAATTTTACAAAAGACATCGCATTGGCTTTCGCTATACATACAATGACCAGCAATCATTTGTCAGTGGTGTCAGTTCGTTTCACGAAAACAGAGGAGATATAAGCTATGCTTTTACATTCTAAAATACTCATCGTGTTTATTACCTGCGGCTTATGGCTGAGCAGTTCAAATGCCCAAACACTCAATCTGGTCAATACGGTTGTCAGCCCGCCATCACCCGCATTTCTCTACGAATTTCCCTCAAAGACTCAGGTAATTATTCAAAGCGTCACTTCTCAGGATATGAGTCTTAGAATTTCAATCAAAGGGGATAATGGAATTGTAATAAGGACAAAGTCATCCTTTAATCCATTTAATATTGTGCTCACCCCCAATGAAACAGTTATTTTAACTGAGCCAGAACTTCAAGACTACTTCCTTCCGCAGAATCTTGTTTTTACCGGTATTTCTGAACAGCAAATCAATGAGAAAGGCCTCCCCCCCGGCAACTACCACCTCTGTGTGCGTTTGATGGATGCAGATGGGTCATTTGCTTCAGGAGACGATCCTATGGGTTGTAGCAATCAGTTTCCGATACTTTCATCAGACCCTCCATTTTTAACAAATCCTGTCTGCGGCTATAAAGTTAACCTACTGGTAAGTCCTGGTATTAATTTTACCTGGACACCCTCACCAGGTGCCAAGCCATTTACTTCTTACACCCTGCGTATAGTTGAGTTCCCTGATTCAAACATGAATCCAAACACTGTCATGTATGCAGCAACAACACCCTATTTCTTTGAGAAAGAAATTCAGGGTTATACTTATTTCTATACACCAGCAGACCCCCCTTTGCAAAATGGCAAAAATTATGCATGGATAGTTACAGCGAAGGATGTTGAAGGAGGAACATGGTTTAAGAAAAACGGACAAAGTGAAGTTTGTTGGTTTAGTATTAAGAATGAGGCTTCAGGTATTTCACCGGATCTTTCAGTGTTAGTCAAGGCACCACCACCCGGAAAAACCATTCAGAGGATGCCTTATTCTACTGTCACAGGTAACTTAAGATATCTGTTCAACAGCCCTGAGCAAACTCAGACGACGTACACTTCAACTACCTTTGAAAACAATTCATACAGCACAGGGGGTGTCGGTGCTTTTTATCCGGCCGGGCTTCCGAATGCATGGTCAGGTCAGGCAAAACCTTCATATGCATACAACCAGGGCATTGGCAATACAGGCTCTAAGCCATTGGCAAACATGAAAATCAGCTTGGTGAAAAAGTACGTTATCAAAAGCGGATATTTCTACTCAAACCAGGTGAGTGATTATATTCTTGAGGATAAAGGCCATCTTCAACAAAGCAATTTTGAAGAAGCCTATCCGAACAGCGGTCAGGTAATGGCGACCACCACAACCGATGAAGACGGAAATTTTAGTTTTCTTTTTCTTAACCACGATAGTATCGGATTCTTTAAAGAAAATGTTTCATTTGGTGCACACAAAGAAAATACAACTTACTTCGGTGGTACGGTTTACAGCACCTATAAAATTATCGTTGAATCACCCTATTACTGCAGTCCGGAAAACGACATCATTGTTCAGCCATACGAACATAAAGCAGTAGGCGATGTAGTGTCATTGGTTAGAGATTATCGCCTAAAAATCACAACAAAATCAGCAATCTCATCAGAGCAACAAATCGGAGGAAGTGGTAATGCATTGAACGATGTGGAGGTAAGTATTATCAGGGTAAAACCGCAGAAAAACACACCGCCCGATGAAGGTCAGAATCTGCACAAAACCCATCCTGTAGTTGCAGGAACTGTGATAAGCCAGGGGAAAACAGGTCAGGATGGCTCGGTTACTTTCAACCGGCTGGTGCGGCATCAACAACCTGTTTTCCCCGACCGATATAAGGTATATTGTAAAAGCAACAAGTTAAAAGGCAATTACAACTACCATTCATTTGAAGGATTCTTTGCTCCGGTTTACAAAGGTGATATGCCTGATTTTCCTTATACAGGTTACAACAAAAATACTATCTGGAACAGTCAATACGTAAGTGAACAAAAGAGCTTTGAAATTTCCATGTGGCCTGATAAACCAAGGGTATTTGGGCGTGTTACCAATACCCAGGGCAAACCGCTTGCCAACGTTAAATGCGTAATCATTTCGAAATATACCAACCCTGCAAACTTTAAACCTGAAAAGTTCTTCAAGGTAGTTTATGCAAATGCCGACGGATATTTTGAATTTAATGACCTCGAAGTTGAATTTACCGGGCCTGCTTCAAATACTACTGTTGAAGGGCCGGCAAGAACCTTCGCTATCAAGGTTCCAGGATATCGTTATTTCGAAAAATCATTGGGTATTTTGGTTCCCGGCCAGCAAATTGACCTCAAAACTGTTGCCTTAGAGCCCGATGGTCAGGTTGCTGGTTATGTGGTTGACGAAGATGGAATGCCTGTTGCTTCAAAAATTATTTTTAATGACCAGATATCTACACAGACCAAAACTAAAATAAAGGCATTCCCTTCTTTTACATTTTATGAAAGTTTTCAAGCACAGGTGCCTTCTGGCAATGTAACAATGAAGGTAATGCCTAATAATCCGGAGTATGAGATTCTTGAGAAAACAATAAAAGTGAATGTAAGTAATGCGGCGGCACAAGATCTTGGGGCACTCACTGTATTGAAAAGCAGACACCGAATCAGGTTCTGGGTGAAGGAAAAAAACTCCGGTAAAGCTGTAAAAGGCGTTCTTGTGAAGATTAAAAACAGCGATATCCCACCTGCTACATCAAATGAACAGGGTGAAGTTTTATTGCAATTCTCTTCTCCGGAAAACACATTTTATCTTGAGGCAATGCCGCCGGAAACCATTGAATTAATGCCGGAAAGTTTTTCAATCTATAATACAAATAGCATTGAGCCAAAGGTTTATGGGTCGCTGATGCTTCAGCCTTCGGTTACAATTAGTGGCACCGTAACCTTTGGCACTGATCATAAAGTGCTCCCGGATGCTTCTGTCTTTGTTGAACAAGGCAATGGCGGAACAAAGGTTTTGGTAAAAACGGATGATAAAGGGTATTATAAACTTGGTAAAATTGCACTGAGCCAACAGCAGGTAAATATCACCGCAGCAAAATCAGTTCCGGGCAAAACCATCATCGCCCGGACCAAAACAATTGATATCAACCAATCAAAAACTTTGGATTTTCACCTGCCCGTTTTTGACAAAATGAGCATTACTGAAATTTATGGGTTGCCTGTTATTGTTGATACCCTCAAAGATGAAGGAGCAACCGCCATAATTTCAGGTAGATTTATAAGTTTACCCGACAATAAAAATTTTACGGTCAATAGTGAGAACTTCATGATGGAGTTCGAAAACATTACCATGCAAAAATTAAGCAAAACTACCCCCGAAGGCGTCCCATTGACAAAACCGCAAAAAGGGGAGGTTCCAACGCTTTCAACTTCTATTCCGGTCAAAATTCATAGTCAGTTTTACGGAACACAGACCCCGCAAACAGAGCATTTTTCGGTAAAAAACGGCCCCAATGACCAGGGGTTTATTGAAGGGTACGTTCAAGTTGAAAGTTCTTCTTTTCAATTTTCCGGTGCTGTCTTGTCTTTTCAAAAGGAAAGCCCATTCCTGTGTGAATCAAAGTTGAACAAAGTCGTTATCAAAACCTTCTGTGCTGATGAATACCCATTGCAAACCTTTAATGTATCTGATAAAAAAGGAGAATTTCTCGATTTCTCAGTCATGGGTTTCAATGCGAGTGCTTCACCTGAAAAATCATTTTTAGATGGTGCAACAATATCACTAATGACCACATTGCACTTGACGGCTGTTCCCTTGATGATTCCTCAGAAAATGGATTTTTCATTAGGTAATTTGCTTTTGCATAAAGATGGGTTTGAACCATTAAGTGGTACTGATTTACCGGCATTTACTCTTGAAAAATGGAAGGTTAAAGGAAAACATTGGGCCTTTTCAAAGGCCAATCAAAAGCTCCTTGTTAATAGCGGTGAATTGATTACCGGCCTGGCAAATATACCTTTCAAAACAATGGGTATTACGCCTTCAGCTATCGAAATCAACGGAATCGAGGTGGGGAACCTCTCTCTTGCCGGAGTTACACCTTTGGAAATTCTAAGTACAAACACCTCTTTCCTGTATGACCCCGTTTCTGGTGCCGACATGAAACCACACTGGCGCCTGGCCGTAATTGGTACCGGTGGTTTACCTGCTGCCCGCATTCAGAATTTACCAGGTATGCAGACAGGCGAGTCTATCAAATTTCAGGTATTTGAAGCCTTAAGTAACAATGAAAATCAGGTAAGCTGTGGTAACCAGAATCAGCAAGTGGCATTTTATAAAGTTTACAAGATGACACCAACATCGCTGAATAATTATGAAAATTATTTTCAGCTATCGGGAACAGTTGACCTTGGAATACCGCGGGTAAACAATAATTTTACAGGGATACTTCAGTTTTCAAAACAGGCCGGGCAGGTTGTGATGGAGGTGAAAAACTTACCTGTAAATTTTGAAGCACCGGGGAAGGTGCATTTTTACAACCTTTCTCAGGCTGGCACACAAAAACTTGACCCTTCAGGTTTTGAGGTAAAAGGGCAAATAAAAGATGATGAAGGAGTAATGCTTTATACCACGCTTTACCGGAAGCCTGATGATATATATATCAAAGTTGAACCTTACAATCAAATTCTCCCAATTGGTGGTGGTGATATTTCTCTCAAAGATGTTAAGGGTGGCATGAAAGTGCAAAACAATGATTGGGGCTTATTCAGTTTCGATGGGGTAATGGCAGGCGCTAAAGGCATTGACGGACAGCAACGTCTGGCGTTTACCATATTTGGTGATATTAAAGCAGATGCACAATCGGTTTCCTTAAAAAACATCACAACTCCATTTGGAAATATGGCTATCACCTACGATTTCAAAAATGGCAGAATGATTGGTGATTTGAATATCAATCAGAACCTCGGTGGAATTGGTGTGATGGCCACAGCCAATTTATTGGTTGATGCAGATGGCTATTATATTATGGCAGGCGGGCAGGCCACACCTCCCGGCATTGGCCTGATTCAGGCCGGAATGATTTTTGGAAACTATCCGACTTTGGAGGGAAATATTAAAAACACGCTGATGCAATATGCATATAACAAAAACATCCCTGCTACATTTTCAAATGGCATTTCAGGTTTTTTCATCACGGGTACCAAGACTTTCCCGATTGATATCCCCGATTTAGATGTAGATCTGGGGGTAGTATCCGTTGCATTTGGAGCAGACCTTGGTGCCGATGCACGCATCTGGATGAACTTTGCAAACCCTGGAACAAACTTCGGGATTGGTGCAATGGCCTTTGCACACGCCTATTTTAGTTGCGCCTCAATTGTTTGCACTGAATTTAATGCCGATGCCCGTGCCGAACTCGGGTCTCAAGGCGACTATCAAACCTCATCAGGTACGTTTTCTTTGCAAGGTTGTGGAAGTATCACTGTCTCAGCCTCTGGCTCTCAATGTACGGGGGCAATGGGAGCATGTGTATCGCCTTGTGTTGACCTGGGTTTTAGTAAATCAATCAAGGTTGACCTTTTGCTTAATTCTCAAGGAGATGCTTCAATAAATCTTGGTCTGGGAAATTGTAGCGGTCAGCCACCATTAACAGGAGGATGGTAACATGAAAAAAATGAAATTTACAACTACCGCCGCAAACATGCTCTTGTTTCAGCTAATTGTTACATTGGCACTTTGTTTACCCGTTTTCAGCAGCGTTGTGCCAGCACACAGCATGTTGCCCCCGGAGCCTTTGCACATATTGGCTAACAACAAACTCCCTGCTCTGGTTTTGGAACAAGTTATTGAGCACTCAAATAACATAACCATAAAATGGAAGGTAAAAGGGGAAGCTTCTGCCTATGGTTTTAGAGTTTATCGTCGTAATTCACTCAAAGGTGCGTATGAAACTCATCGGGTAAAAGGGGGCTTTACTCAAATTAAAAAAGAATGGTTTCTGGTAGTCAACGATACTGATGTCACTCCGCTAGCTATGTATGAATATCAGGCTGTAGCACTTGATAAGTCAGGAAATGAAGGCCAAAGGTCAGCACCGGTAAAAGCACGTGGCCGGGCTGAGGATGTGCTTCCTTATTTTACATCCACTCATGGTCATTCAGAAGCTGATGGGGAAGTTGTCATTTCATGGCAATTACAAATGAAAGCAATGGCCAGAAGCATCAATATTTACCGGAGTGCTCACTTCGACAAAGATTTTAACCTGGTAGGCAGGGCAGCAGCCGAAGATACAGTGTTCACTGACCAAACGGTGACTCCTAATGAGAACCAGTATTACCAGCTGGAAGTATTAATGGACGAGGGTTCACGCAAATCACCTGTTATTTCTGTTCTCGGCAAATCAAACCTTAAACCCGAACCGCCCCAAATTACCTCCATTGTTTCAAAAAACGGGCTGGTTACCCTTCAATGGACTCCTCAAGCCGGCCAAATCAATGGTTATTACATTTATTCTCTTCCGTCAATTGGCGCAGAACCTTTGCAAGTGAGTCACATGATTGCTCCCGATAGCAGCATATTTACACATAAAGCTACCACCAACGGGAATCAATATGCAGTGTATTACACTATGAAAACCGTTGGGGCCGACTACGCACTCAGCGATGCAGCCCTTCCGGTAGAAGTAATGTTAAACGGTTTGAGTAAAATAGAAGCCCCGGCACATTTTGAAGCCAATGCCACGAACGAAAAGATTATCCTCACATGGGACGAGCAATTTTCAGCAAATGATAACATTGCCGGCTATACTTTATTCCGCAAATCGAAGGGTCAGGGTTTTAGCCAATTAATGATGGATTCATTAGACCCCCGGCGAAGCATATTTGAAGATATCTTACCTACAACAGCAATTGAGTACACCTATCGCATTGTTGTGCGCGACTATTTTGGCGCCAGTGCATTTGCAGAAACCACAATCATCACACCCGGAATTAACATAATACCACCCGAAAAAGTCATCCTTTCTCAAATGGGATCTGGTATTCTATTATCCTGGGGAAGTACGCTCCAGCCAATACAAAACGTAGTTATTTACGGGTACCCTTCAGGTCAGAAACCAGCGAAATTACAGGAGTTAGAAGCAAATGAAACAAGCTGGTTCCATGCGCAACCATCAAAAGGCAGGGTTTGGAATTATTTCATTTGTTACAAGGATAAAAACGGAAAAGAATCAGCTCCTTCACCAGTACGCTTCATTAAAACGAAATAAGCGAAGCGCTGCTCAGCAGCTGTGAATAAGCCCGTACTCTCAGAAATCGCTGCGAAATATCAGGCTGTTCAATTAAAAATCTTGAATTTCAATATATATTTAGCCCCATAATTTTCTTATGTCGCTGATTAACTCTTTCATATCATGGGTAATGAAAAAGAGAATGTACCAGATAGGTCTCTTTATCAAATACCCTATGGAAGTGCAAATGGAATGGTTTAAAAAACTCATCAACCAGGCACAGGGTACAGAGTTTGGAAAGCAATACGGCTTTGCAGACCTGAAAAACTATCAGGCTTTTGCCGACAGAGTTCCTGTACACGATTACGAAGCATTAAAACCATACATAGACCGCATGGTGGCCGGTGAGCAAAACATCCTCTGGCCCACTGAGTTGCGCTGGTTTGCAAAGTCATCCGGCACCACCTCAAGTAAAAGTAAATTTATTCCGCTTAGCCAGGAGGCTATGGAAGATTGCCATTTCAAAGGTGGAAAGGACATGCTGGCTATCTATTGCAACAATTATCCAGAAACCAAAATATTTACAGGCAAAGGGCTCACCTTAGGTGGCTCTCACAGCCTTAGCGGCCATTCAGACAATACCTCTGTGGGCGACCTGAGTGCAATCATCATGGAAAACCTGCCGGTTTGGGTTGAAATGATGCGTACCCCTGACCTGCCGGTTGCCCTGATGAACGAATGGGAAGCTAAACTCGACCGTATCGCCCACCAAACAATGGAGGAAGATGTTACCAACCTTGCCGGTGTGCCTTCCTGGATGCTGATACTCCTTCAACGTGTTATGGAACTTCGCCAAACTGAAAACCTCCTTGATGTTTGGCCAAACCTTGAATTGTTTATGCACGGCGGCGTGAGCTTTAGTCCGTACCGTGAACAATACCGCCACATCATACCTTCTGACAAAATGCATTATTTAGAAACCTATAATGCATCTGAAGGTTTTTTTGGCATCCAGGACCAAACCGATACTGACGATATGCTGCTGATGCTTGATTATGGCATTTTTTATGAATTTATTCCGGCTGAAAAGGAAAAAGAACCACACCCTCCGGTGCTTCCACTGTCTGATGTAGAAATAGGAAAGAACTATGCAATGCTCATCACCACCAACAGCGGTTTATGGCGGTATAAGATTGGTGATTTGGTGAATTTCTCTTCCGTGTCGCCCTACCGTATTCGTATTACCGGGCGTACAAAAAGTTATATCAACACTTTTGGTGAGGAACTCATAGTAGACAATGCCGACAGAGCTCTGGCTATCGCCTGTGAGAAAACGGGGGCTATCATCAACGAATACACCGCCGGCCCCATATACATGGATGTACATTCAAACGGAGCTCATGAATGGCTGATTGAATTTGAAAAAGAGCCGGAAAACCTTGGGTATTTCACCGAGGTGCTTGACAACGCCCTCAAATCACTGAACTCAGATTACGAAGCCAAACGGTATAAAAATATGACCCTGCGTATCCCGGTTATTAGAAAAATGGAGCCCGGTACTTTTTACAATTGGATGAAAGAAAGAGGAAAACTGGGCGGACAGCACAAGGTACCAAGACTTGCCAATGACCGTAGCTGGCTGGAGGGAATTCTGTCGGTCAATTCGCATGCAGTATAAAAGGTTCTACTCTACCTTTGCGCAAAATTTCAGATGATCAATTACCACAGATTCACCCTGACAAACGGACTTCGTGTTCTTGTGCATGAAGACCCCTCTACCCCACTTGCTTGTATAAATATTCTCTACGATGTAGGTGCGCGTGACGAAGACCCCAATCGTACCGGGTTTGCGCATTTGTTTGAGCATCTGATGTTTGGTGGCTCTGTAAACATCCCGAATTACGACGGCCCCTTACAGGAGGTCGGTGGCGAAAACAATGCCTTTACCAATAACGACATTACCAATTATTACCTAACACTTCCGGCAGAAAATATTGAAACGGGCTTCTGGCTCGAATCTGATCGTATGTTAAGCCTGGCTTTCTCAGAAAAAAGCCTTGAAGTGCAACGAAATGTGGTAATAGAAGAATATAAACAGCGCTATCTGAACCAACCTTATGGTGATGAATGGTTACTGCTCCACCCTCTAGCTTATAAAGTGCATCCATACCGCTGGGCAACCATCGGAAAAGAAATTGCCCATATTGAAGATGCACGAATGGAGGATGTCAAAGACTTCTTTCGTAGGTATTATCATCCGGCAAATGCCATCATGGTTGTAGCCGGAAATGTTACCTTGCAACAGGTTCAGGAACTTGCCGAAAAGTGGTTTGCCTCTATTCCATCCGGAGAAAAACAAAAAAGAAATTTGCCGGAAGAGCCTACGCAAAAAGTTGAACAACGTCAGACTGTTCATCGTGATGTGCCCTCAGATGCCCTTCACATGGTGTTTCACATGCCCGGCAGAAACCATCCTGATTATCATACGATTGACCTCCTTTCTGATGTATTAGGTAGAGGACAGTCGTCTCGCTTATATCAGAGCATGATAAAAGAAAGTCAGCTTTTCACTGAAATTAACGCTTATGTAACCGGCAACCTGGAGCCAGGGCTTTTTGCAATTTCCGGAAAAATAAAACAAGGTATAAAAATTGAGGATGCCGAAAAGGCTGTGAGAACAGAACTCAACCGGATCATCAACGAACCAGTACCTGAGCATGAGTTGGAAAAAGTTAAAAATAAAGCCGAATCAACACATGTTTTTGGCGAGCTAAATATTCTCAATCGCGCAATGAACCTTGCCTTTGGTGAATTACTTGGTGATGCCTCTATGGTGAACAAAGAAATTGAACGCATCCGTGCAGTAAACGTAGCAGAAATTCAACGTTGCGCATCTGAAATTCTTGCGCCTGAGAACTGCTCTATCCTTTATTATCTAAGCAAATCATGATTCAAACAGATAGAACACAGGCTCCTGCTGCACACGAAATTGCAAGCATTCCGATGATTAACCCGGTAAGCCATCTGCTGCCTAACAACCTGCCCGTATATGAGCTTTCAGCTGGCCCGCAGGAAGTGGTTAAAGTGGAATTGGTTTTTAATGCCGGATCTGCCCACCATTCCAATCCCCTGGTTCCGGCCTTTTCAATAGGTATGCTACAAGAAGGAACCCAAAGAAAAAATGCTGCTGAGATAGCATCCGGTATTGACGACTTTGGTGCATTTCTTGAAACCAGTCATGATAAAGATTTCTCAAATGTTACGCTCTTTACCCTGAATCGTTACCTGCCGCAAACGCTCCCATTAATCCGCGAAATAATCACTGAACCTGTATTCCCCGAAAAAGAATGGGAAATCATGCGTTCAAACCGGCTGGAGAAATTTATCATCAATATGGGCAAGGTGAGCTATATTGCCGGAAAACGTTTTCAGGAATTGCTCTTTGCCCCAACACCCTATGGGGCGTTTATTGACGAACAGTCATATAAATCAGTTACCCGTGATGAACTGGTTGAGTTCTGGAAAAGCCATTATCGTTTAGCAAACAGTACAATCTTTCTTAGCGGTCATGTCGCAGGAGAGGTGCGTGACTGTGTCAGGGATGTTTTTGGAAAAACGGTGCCATTAAACCCTGAATTTGAACAGCAACTTCCGCCATTACAACCCAAGACACAGGTTGAACGCGAACAATTTATCTTAAAAGAAGATGCTGTACAATCTGCTATCAGAATCGGTCGCCGCCTTTTCACGAAGACCCACCCTGATTATTTTGGCATGAAGATTCTCAGCACCATTCTCGGAGGGTATTTTGGTTCAAGACTCATGAGCAATATTCGTGAAGACAAAGGTTATACCTATGGTATCGGCGCTGGCATCGCCAGCTTGAGAAACGACGGATATTTTGTCATCAGCACCGAGGTAGGTACGGATGTGTGCAGTAAAGCAATCGCAGAGATTTACAAGGAAATTGAGATTTTGCAAAATCAACCCGTTCCTGAGGCTGAATTGCATCTTGTGAAAAATTACCTGCTTGGTAACCTGTTAAAAAGCTTCGACGGCCCCATGGAACAAATGGACCGCTTCAAATCGGCCCATCTTTTTGGCCTTGATCTTTCGTTTTACAACAGTTATACCGATGCAATTAAATCAATCAACTCCGAAACCATCAGAAACCTGGCAAGAACCTGGCTTCAGAAAGACGACCTGATTGAATTGGTTGTCGGCAAGAAATAGGTTCTTCGAAAATGTATAAACCCTTACCAAAAGCTATGGGGAAAATTGACACTCCTTATAGCTATCGGGCTTAACACATTACGGCAAGGTACGCTGGCCCGACTTCTTCAATTGCCGGCAAAACGGTGTCTGATGATATTTATTTTACAGGCATAAGCCAATTATCCGAAAAACATTGGCGGATGTTTTAATGGATATTGCTGCAATTAATGACCGGCCAGGATTGCGACCCCATCAAAAACATCAATAGATTAGCCCTGATATAAAATATCTCAAATGAACTCGCAAAAACTAATTGAAAAACTTGAACAACTCAGCATCTCAAGCAATGAACTGGATATTCCGGAATTGCAACGAGTGGAAATGCTAAATCAGGTAGCTGGCTTTGTAAATACGTTTATCAATGGACTGAACACAATAAAAGGGTTTAACGAAAAAGAAATAGGTAATCTGGCATTACAAAATAACAAACAATCAATACCCGAACTTTTAAATTTATACCGGAGAGAAGTCGCTGAAACAGGGATTAATGCTGCCTCTCCCAAACACCTGGGATACATTCCTGGAGGTGGTGTGTTTACAGCAGCACTTGCCGATTTTATCGCAGCTGTAACCAATCCCTTCGCAAGTGTTTACTATGCATCTCCCGGTGCAGCAACTATTGAAAACGAGGTAGTAAATTGGCTGAAGTCCGTCTTTTCATTTCCCGAAAACTCAGTTGGAGCTTTGTCATCAGGCGGTTCAATATCTACTCTAATTGCTTGTACTGCTGCAAGGGATAAATACAAAATTAAAAACGAAATCATTCCGAAAAGTGTAGTCTATCTTAGTGAACAAGCGCATCATTCAGTACAGAAAGCACTACGTATTATTGGGTTGGAAGATGTAATTATCAAATATGTTTCACTAGACAACAGCCATAGAATCAGACCTGATAATTTAAACGAACTTATTGAAAAAGACCAAGCAGCTGGTCTTAATCCCTTCCTGGTCATCGCTACGGCAGGAACTACCGATACCGGAACAATTGACCCCCTGAACGAAATTGCCGATATCGTTGAACAACACAAATTATGGCTTCATGTAGATGGTGCTTATGGAGGCTTTTTCATTCTGACCTCAAAAAGGAATTTATTTAATGGAATAGAAAGAGCAGACTCTTTAACTATTGACCCTCATAAAGGCCTATTTCTTCCGTATGGTGTAGGTGCGGTGCTGGTGAAAGATGCTAACGCTGTTCTTCATTCAAATTATTACACTGCCAATTATATGCAAGACGGATATAGTGAGGAATTATTGAACAGCCCTGCGAATTTATCGCCAGAACTGACCAAGCATTTCAGAGGTCTTCGTGTGTGGCTGCCGCTGCAATTCCACGGAATAGAACCATTTATTTCTTGTTTGGAAGAAAAACTATTACTGGTAATTTACTTCCGAAATAAACTCAGCGAGCTTGGTTTTTGTCTCGGGCCGGAACCTGATTTATCAGTGAGCTATTTTTGGTATCCGTTTGAAACTGACCTTGACGAAAGAAACAGGCAGCTAATGAATGAAATACACAAAGACGGTTCGGTTTTTTTAAGTTCTTCGATAATTAATGAACAGTTTGTAATACGCATTGCCATTCTGGCTTTCAGAACAAAAAAGCAAACAATTGACGAAGCAGTAGAGATGATTAGCCGCTGTCTAAAGTCAGTATTGCAAGGAAATACAAAATGAAAAAATTAATTCTACTTTCAGACTTATGGGGAATTGAAAAATCTCATTGGCTCCTTCAATATAAAGCTATACTGGAACGATATTTTGAAATACTTTATTACGACTGCCGAGAATTAGGAAGCATTACCAAAGATGACTTACCGATAGAAAATATTCACTCTCAATTTGTAAACGGAGGTATTGACAAAGCAGTTAAACAACTCCTTCAAACAGAACGTGAGGCATTTGCTGTTCTAGGATTTAGCCTTGGCGGCTGTATAGCCTGGAAAGCTTGCCTGCTGGGACTAAAAGTTCAGCACCTGTTTGCTATTTCATCAACTAGACTGAGGTACGAGACCGCTAAACCATTTGCAGCAATCGAATTGCTGTACGGCGAAAACGACCATTTCAAACCTAATAGTAAGTGGTTTCAACAAATAGAAATCAAAGAAAATTTATTCCAAAACGAAGAGCACGATTTGTACCAAAAAAAAGAAATTGCAGCATATTTTTGCAAACGAATTATTGAAAATACACAACTTCGCAAAGAGGCCCCCACACCCTAAGACTTGCCTTTCATTTAACAGTACCCAGGTCATAAATCTCACGTATCTCGGTGAGCATTTTTTCAAAATCAATGCGCAGGTCTTTAATAGCACCAGAATGCAAATCAAACACCCATCCGTGTACAGTAGGAAACCCCGTTTTTAAATAAGCCCTCTGTAATGTGGCTGTTTTAATAATATTCAGACATTGTTCCTGAACGTTCAATTCAACCAGACGCATATACTTGGCTTCTTCATCATTGATTTGATTGAGCTCGTCTTTATGCAAACGATATACATCCCTGATATTCCGCAGCCATGAATTGAGGATACCAAGGTCCTTTGCTTCCATTGCTGCTTTTACCCCTCCACATTTGTAGTGCCCGCATACCACTACATGCTTCACCTTTAAATGGGTAATAGCATACTCAATTACCGCAGCTGAATTGGGGTCATTGTTGGGAATAAGGTTCGCAATGTTACGGTGTACAAACATCTGCCCGGGCTTAATACCGGTCATTTCTTCAGCAGTCACCCTGCTGTCGCTGCACCCAATATATAGAATTTCCGGACGCTGACCTTCTGACAAATCTTTAAAATAGTCAGCATTGATACTCTGTTTATTTTCCCTCCAGATTTTATTATTCTGAAAAAGCTTTCTGTAAACACTCATCTGAAATAGCTTTTAAACAGAAAGAGTAAAAAAAGCCCTACTCCTCCATGAATATGCCCCGAAGATAGGGAAACAACCAATTGCAACTGCAATCTATATCACCTCTGCAACTACAAAGGTACTGCCACCGATAAAGATAACGTCATCAGTTCGCGATGCCTTGCGGGCAGCAGCATAAGCACCTCTAACGCTTTTGTACGCCTTTCCTTGTAGTCCATAATTATTTGCATGCTCCCGAAGAGCTATGGCATCCATCGCACGTGGAATAGATGCCTTGCAGAAATAATACTTTGCATCAGTCGGAAGCATTGTCAAAATACCGTCTATGTCCTTATCTGCTACCATGCCCCATACGATATGAAGCTGATGATGCTGAAGCCGGGCAATCAACTCAAGTACCTCCTGTACACCAGCTTTGTTGTGCCCTGTATCACAAATGGTATCAGGCTTTGTCCCAATTCGTTCCCAGCGACCTCTTAATCCGGTATTTGCAAGCACCTTACGCACACCTTCCTCGATATGTTTACGGCTTATGTTCCATTGTAATGATGATAGCACCTCTACTGTAACCAACACACCCGCCAGATTTTTAAGTTGATACAAGCCTGTTAAAGGCGATTGTAGCTGGTAATTTTTCTTCTTCCCACTTGGTAAACTCGTTTTGGCTTCAACACTCAACAAACTGTCGGTCTTTTCTGATGCAATAACCTGGCAATAATCACCGGCAAAGAAAATTTTGCTATTGCATGAAGCTGCCTGCTGCATAAACACCCCGGCAACTTCAATTTGTTTTTCAGTGATAACTACTGGAATACCAGGTTTAATAATTCCTGCCTTTTCGTATGCAATTTTTTCAAGTGTATCTCCCAGTAAATCAGTATGGTCAAAACTGATATTTGTAATCAATGAAACCTCTGGCACCAATACATTGGTTGAGTCAAGACGCCCACCCAGACCGGTCTCAATAACTGCAATATCTACCTGCTCTTCCCGAAAATAATCAAAGGCAAGTGCCACATTCATTTCAAAAAACGAAGGTTTAATTTGCTCAAATAAATCTTGATGCCGCTCCACAAAACTGCTGACCCTCCTTTTCTGAATCATCTGTCCGTTTACACGTATCCGCTCCCTGAAATCTTTCAGGTGTGGCGAAGTAAACAAGCCGGTTTTGTACCCAGCTTCCTGCAAAACTGAAGCAAGAAAGTGTGAACTCGACCCTTTGCCATTGGTGCCGGCTACGTGTACCGTTTTAAAACTTTTTTCCGGATTACCTAATGCACTGCATAAAGACAGCGTATTGCTCAGATCAGCTTTATAGGCTGCCTTTCCAACACGGGTAAAAAGGGGCAGGCGGGAGTAAAGATACTCCAGCGTTTCCCGGTAAGTCATGCTTAATCGCGAATAAAGTTATAGGTAATCGTGCCCACCTGCATTTCAGGCGCATCCGGCGCTGGCTTAAATCGCGCTTTTTTAGCAGCTGATTCAGCCTGTCTGAACAATTCAGAATCCTGTACGGTAGTGCCTCTTGCACCGGCCCGGGCTTTCACCACCCGCCCTTCCTGGTCAACAGTAATATCAACTACTACCCTGCCTGATTTCTCTGAGGTATAGGCTGGTTTGGGCAAGGTGATACTGCCCCGGCCTCCTAAACTGAAACTCATCCCCCCACCTGGTCCGTTGCCAGGCCCGTTACCTGAACCATTTCCTGAACCGGTGCCAGAGCCGGTGCCGCCACCCGAACCGCCGCCCTCACCTTTTTTGCCTTTGAAAACCGGGCCAAATGGGTCTCCCTCCTGCTGTCCCTGATTTCCTGCCTTCCCGGTATTCCCTTCTGAACCACCTTTCTTGCCTGAATACAAGCGCTCATTTTTTACCGGCACAGCTTCTGTTCGTGTAATTTTTGGTGAAGGTTCCGGGCGTTTTAATTCCTTTACTTCCTTTTTCGGTTTGACTTTCTCCTTTACCGGTTCAGTTATTCCCTCTTCTTCTTCCTCACTGGTCAACAGGGGGGCGTTTTCCTGCGGTGGAACGGGTGCCGGCGGAACAGGTGCTGACAGCTCATCAGGGTTCACCATACCCATTCCCATCTCTGAATCACCGAAATTTAATTCCACCCCAAGCCCTCCGCCACCTTCAGGATTATAGGGTGGCAAGGGGGTAATAATCTTATACAACAAAAACAAAAGCAATAACAGCACATGGAAAACGATGGTTACCATGCCGGCATAATACCTGTCTGACTTTTGTACCAATTCCATATTAACCGTTTGGTGCTCTGGTGGCAAGAATCATTTTTACTTTCAGGCGATTGCCTATTTCAAGTACGTCAACCAGTTGCTGAATGTTCAAACTTTTATCTAAACTTAGTACCACGGTTGGCGACTCAACACCTTTAACTGCCTCTGCCATTGCTGCCTCAAGGTTCTCGAATGCAATTTCTTTTCCGGCAAGTACATACCTTAAGTCAGCTGAAACTTCAAGCTTCACCGGTGTCTTATTCATTGTTTGTGCATTTTTTGCACTGGGAAGCGTCAATTTCACAACGCTTGGACTAACCATTGTAGACACAATAAGGAAGAACAACAACAGAAAAAACATGATGTCGTTCAGTGGTGCTGTACTTACCTCTGCATGAGGTCTTAATCGTGACTGGCGAATATTCATGAGCGTGCAGGGTCGTGCAACATGTCAATAAAATCAAGCCCGGTAGCTTCCATACGCTTCGCAACCCTGTCGGCTGTGAAATTCAGGTAATGAAACAACACAAAGGCAATAATCCCTACAATCAATCCGGCAGCAGAGGTAATCATTTTCTCATATAATCCTCCGGCAATAATGCCTATACTTATGTTGTCGGCAAGTGAGATATTATAAAAAATCTTAATTACCCCCATGATTGTTCCAACAAAGCCGAACATCGGGGCAATACCGGCAATAACAGCCAATACACCTACATTTTTCTCAATCCTGCTCAGTTCCTTCTTCCCCACTCCTTCCATTGCTTTCTCAATCTCTTCAACCGGATGGCCTATGCGCGATATCCCTTTTTCAAGCATACGTGCATCGGGAGTATTATTGCTTTTACAAAGCATCAAAGCCGACTGGATATTTCCGCCGTGAATCTGGTCGCGCACATTATTTAGCAGGTTTTCCGGACTTTTTGCAGCCCTGTTCAGCACAAACCAGCGTTCAACAAAAATATAAACTGTTACAATTGAAAGAAGCCCGATGGGGATTAGAATCCAGCCACCTTTTTGAATGAGGCTCCACAGGCTTAACTCATCAACTTTTTGAATGGCAGTACTTGCTGCCTGCGCAACCTGAGCCGTGCTGTCAGCGGCTCCTAATACAGTCTGAAGGAATATGCCCATCTCCGGGTTTTTGTTTTACTAACGTTTAATTTAAAAAGATGGTATCTCACCCGCCGAAAAATGTAAATCTTCCGGAAAGCCTTATACCAAAGCAAAATAACTTATTAAAACTGCGACATTTTTTTGCAGTTGATTATGTTTTTGCACGGGTTTATTAACAGAAGTTCCAACGAGTAAGCAGGGGGTTTTCGCACTATGTTTGCAAAATGAAATTCTCAAAACGTCTGCGCCTTTTTGCCATTGGCATGGGCCTGGGTTGCCTGGTGGTATGGGGTATGGTAATGCAGAGAGACACCTTCCCTGCATGGACACCCGAAGGAAGGATTCTGGAAACACTCCAAAAAAATCCGGTTAAAATTACGCCCATCGCGGCCTGCATGATGGAGTGCAACAATATCAGCAATTACGATATGCTCAGCCTGATTAATTCAGCCGATGTAATTTTTAGTGAAAGTACGGTTAGGGGCATCGAAACACCTGAATACGTTCTCGAAGGCAAGGGCTTAGATGGCCGGAAATATAAAATGCGCTTCCGTAGCAAAATGAACGACAACGAACTGCTGGCTGTTATCCCTTTTGGTGACGCCCTCAAAACCTGTTCATGCCAATAATGGAAGGGCAATACCGTGACAAGCTCCATTTAGGCCAGGAAGTGGAAGTGGTAACCAAACGAGATCAGAAAACCGGCAAGTTGACACGGGGCCGGATTCGATGGATACTTACCAGCAAACCCTTCCATTCAAGAGGCATCAAAGTGATGCTCGACGACCGCAGTGTAGGCCGCGTTCAACACATAATTCAACCAGCAACTGAGCCCCCTGATGTTTGAAACACACACTTTTACACTGGCAAACGGTATCAGGGTGATACATCTGCAAACAAAAACCGATGTTGCCCACTGTGGCTTATACATCAATACAGGTACCCGCGATGAATTATGGCATGAACATGGCATTGCCCATTTTATTGAGCACTGTGTATTCAAAGGTACCCACTCACGGAAAGCCTATCATATTCTTTCAAGAATGGAGAATGTGGGAGGCGAAATTAATGCCTACACCGGTAAGGAAGAAACCTGTTATTATGCAAGCTTCTTAAAACAACATTACGCCCGCGCCATCGAGCTTTTGTGCGACATCACCTTCTTTGCTACTTTTCCGGAAAAGGAAATTGAAAAAGAAAAAACCGTTGTCATTGATGAGATACATTCATACCTCGACAGCCCCTCTGAAGAAATTTACGACCGCTTTGAAGAATTCATTTATCCCGGGCATACACTTGGAAACGATATCCTGGGGACACCAGCCCGCCTGAAAAGTTTTCAAAAAGCTGACCTGCTCAATTTTACTACCAGGGCATACAACACTGATCAGATGGTTTTTTCATCTGTGGGCAATATCAGTCCTGTTCAGCTGAGAAAGTTGCTGAACAACACGCTCGCCAGCATCCCTGAAAACAATAGAAACTTTTCAAGAAACACGCCTGAACCATACAGCCCATTTTATAAATCAATCAAACGCCGTACCAACCAAAGCCATCTGGTGGTGGGCAACAGGGCATATTCTATCAGGGATGAGCAACGTACCGGGCTAATTTTGTTGAACAACCTGCTTGGCGGACCGGGTATGAGCAGTCGCCTGAACCTTTCAATACGTGAAAAATATGGTTATACCTATAACATTGATTCTTCCTACGCGCTCTACAGCGACTCCGGAGTTTGGTCGGTGTATATGGGTACTGAAAACGCATGGATAGACCGCTGCCGGGAACTACTTACCAAAGAATTGCGCAAACTTCGCGAAGACCTTCTTGGAGCAGCACAACTGCACAAAGCCAAACAACAACTCATCGGTCAGATTGCTATTGCCCAAGAAAGCAACGTATCAATCATGCTGGGCTTTGCCAAGACCTTTCTGCTATTTAATAAAGTAGAAAGCTTCGCTGAGATTGAGGCCAAAATAGAAGCCCTTGACGCACACCTTTTACGTGACATTGCAGCTGAAGTGTTCAACGAAAACAACCTTTCAAGCCTTGTTTATCCGGCAAATACGAAAGCCGGATAGGCACTTTTATTAACATGCCTTTTGAATTCTCACGAAAGGTGTATTTTAGCCGCAAAATCATTTATTATGCACGTTGCAATCGCAGGAAATATAGGCTCAGGAAAAACTACTTTGACATCACTTCTGGCAAAACACTATAACTGGTCGGCCCATTATGAAGATGCTGATGACAACCCGTACCTGAACGACTTCTATGAAGATATGCAACGCTGGTCGTTTAACCTGCAGATTTACTTCCTGAACAACCGTTTTAATCAGGTAAATGAGATTCATAAAAGTGGCAAGAAAGTTATTCAAGACCGTACAATTTATGAAGATGCCTACATTTTTGCGCCGAATCTTCATTCAATGGGTCTGATGACCACCCGTGATTTCGAAAATTATTTTACCCTTTTCAACCTGATGGCAAGCTTTATCGCTCCGCCAGACCTGCTGATTTACCTCAGAGCCAGTGTGCCTACCCTGGTGAACCAGATTCAGAAACGCGGACGTGAATATGAGAATTCTATCCGGCTTGATTACCTCAAACGCCTGAATGAGCGCTACGAAGCATGGATTTCAAATTACAGTATCGGTAAACTGATGGTGGTTGATGTTGATGAAAATAAATTCAGCGAAAATCCTGAACACCTCGGCGAAATCATCAATATGGTTGATGCCGAAATCAACGGACTTTTCTAAGAAAAGGCTGCAACCTAATAATTAACCTTTCTTAAGTAACTGTATAGTTGCCGCAGGATCGGCTGTGCCGAATACAGCATTGCCCGCCACCAATACATCTGCACCACATTGTGCCAACTCTTTGGCGTTGCTCAGGTCAACACCGCCATCAACTTCAATGAGTGCCTTACTCCCTGAGTGCACCAACATCTGTTTCAGTTGGGTGACTTTTGAAAAGCTCTGCCGGATGAATTGCTGGCCGCCAAAACCGGGATTCACCGACATCACCAAAAACAAATCGGTATCATGAAGCACATTCTCAACATGCGATACCGGCGTGTGGGGATTCAGCGCCACCCCTGCCTTTATACCTAACGACCGAATACTTTGTAAAGTACGGTGCAAATGAGTGCAAGCCTCGTAATGAACCGTAATAATATCGGCCCCGGCCTTCACAAACTCCTCTAAATAACGCTCCGGCTGAATAATCATCAAGTGCACATCCAAAGGTTTCTGCGAAAGTTTCTTGATGTGTTTCAATATCGGAAAGCCAAATGAAATGTTTGGCACAAAAACCCCATCCATTACGTCAACATGAAACCAGTCGGCCTCACTGTTGTTAATCATTCGAATATCCTGTTGCAGATTGTTAAAATCAGCAGAAAGTACAGAAGGTGCTATCAGGTGTGCCATGGCCGCAAAGATACAATTTCAAACTGCCGGCTTACATGATGCTTTTGTATTGAACGCAAAACCTTTAGCGTACAAGGCTAAGTTGCGCCTCAAGTACTGCCAGACCTTCTTCAAACGAATGCGGCTCATAGCCTAGTACCTGTCTCGACTTGGTTAAATCAAAGCCTGTACGGGGCGGACGTTTTGCTGGCTGGCTCAGGCCCTCAGAACTAATTGGCCGGATAATACTTTTATCTAATCCATAAAAATCAGCCACCCGCTCTACCAACTCAATTACACTCATATAATCTTTGCCACTAATATTAAATACTCCATTTGCATGCTTTTCGAAGGCCAGCAAGCAACCTTCAGCCAAATCTTCTGCAAGAGTAGGCATGCGGAATTGATCGTTCACAACATTTATTGCCTGCCCTTTTTCTAATGCCCCTTTTGCCCAAAGTACCACATTGCTCCGGCTCATATTATCTACAACACCATATACAAGAATGGTTCTTAAAATCGCCCAATCATTTGATTGCTCCTTCACAATTCTTTCTGCTTCTGCCTTCGACCAACCATAATATGAAACCGGACTAGGCTCCGCATCCTCCCGATAAGGCCCGTTCAGACCATCAAATATAAAATCAGTTGATACATGCACTAAATGCGCATTTAGCTTATTACAGCTCTCCACCAGGTATTGTACTGAATGAACATTTTGTTGCACACAATTCTCACGGTCTGTTTCGCAGGCATCAACATTGGTCATTGCCGCTGTATGTATCACGCAATCAGGCTTATACAAAGCCAAAACCCTTTCAACTTCCGCTTTATTGGTAATGTCCATTGGTTCATAAATGTACCCCCTGGTTTCAATAAGGCGGTTGTTGCCTCTAGCCGTTGCAATTAACCGGATATTACCACGCTTTAATACGGCATAAACTATTTTCTGCCCGAGCAGCCCGTTGCTCCCGGTGATAAGTAAGGTTTTCATAAGTAAATTATAGGTCCCACACCCGGCTCCGGCTGCTTTGGATGTATTCTTTAATTTTCAAAACAAATGCCAATGGAAGATAAACCACAAGCGGCGAACCCAGTGTTACGAAGGAGGTATAGATGAAAAACAAGCGAATCTTCGAAGTCTTCATCCGTAACTTTTCACCCAACCAGGCGCATACTCCAAATGCCTGGTACTCAAAATGCCGGAGAATTATTTTAACCATTTGTTTTTTCAGCAAAGAATCTACGAAATTACGAAATCACACGCAAACTCTCAAACCGATTCTTCAAATTGTCTTCCGTACCTTTGCATTTTAAAAAAATTTGACATGGCTTCATCATTTGGATTCTTTCAGGTACCATCGCCGGAAAATGAAACGGTACGCTCTTATGCGCCCGGTTCTAAAGAACGGGAAGAACTTTCACTAACCCTGCAACAAATGCAATCAGTAAAAGTGAAAATCCCCATGGTAATTGGTGGTCGCGAAGTTTTTACTGATGAGCAGGTGCGAATCCGCCAACCACATAAGCTATCTCACATCCTTGGTAGCTTTTCACGTGGACAGGAGAAACATGTCGAAGAGGCCATCAAAGAAGCCCTAATTGCCAAAGAGGCATGGGAAAATATGCACTGGGAAAACCGGGCAGCTATCTTCCTTAAAGCAGCTGAACTGATTGCAGGCCCTTACCGCAATAAAATCAATGCCGCTACTATGCTCGGACAGTCGAAAAACGCCTATCAGGCTGAGATTGACGCTGCTTGTGAGATGATTGATTTTCTGAGGTACAACGTGCATTACATGACAGAAATTTATCGTGAACAACCTGTTTCATCTCCCGGTACCTGGAACCGCATGGAACAAAGACCGCTGGAAGGCTTTGTGTTTGCACTCACCCCGTTTAATTTTACAGCTATTGCCGGAAATCTGCCCAGCTCAGTTGCGATGATGGGGAATGTGGTGGTTTGGAAACCGGCAGATACCCAAATCTATTCTGCACACGTGTTAATGGAGGTCTTCCGTGAAGCTGGCCTCCCACCCGGAGTAATAAACCTGGTATTCGTCAGCGGGCCAGTGGCCGGAAAAGTAATTTTCAGCCATCCTGATTTTGCGGGAATTCATTTCACAGGCTCTACAGGTGTGTTTCAACAAATATGGAAAACCATTGGTGAAAATATCCAACTATACAGAAGCTACCCGCGCATCGTTGGTGAAACAGGCGGAAAGGATTTTATCGTTGCGCACGGCTCTGCTGACCCCATTGTTGTAGCCACCGCCATTTCAAGAGGGGCGTTTGAGTTTCAGGGGCAAAAATGCTCAGCTGCCTCACGCTGTTATATCGCTGAATCTATTTGGCCGCAGGTGAGAGAAAGACTTTTGCAGGATATCGCAGCATTTCAAATGGGGCATGTTGATGATTTTGGCAATTTTATCAATGCAGTGATTGATGAAAAATCATTCGATAAGCTGGCATCATACATTGACCAGGCAAAGCAAGACTCCGGCGTTGAAATTATTGCCGGAGGTAATTACGACAAGAGCACAGGCTATTTCATTGAACCAACAGTAATCGTTACAATGAACCCTGCATCAGTTACCATGTGCGAAGAGCTCTTCGGCCCGGTTGTTACTATTTATGTTTACCCGGATGATGCCTACGAAAAAACTTTGAAACTGGTTGACGGCACTTCTGTTTACGCACTCACAGGTTCAATTATCTCTCGCGACAGGTATGCCATCGAAACAGCCACTGAAATGTTGCGCCATGCTGCCGGCAACTTCTATGTGAACGATAAACCCACAGGTGCCGTTGTTGGGCAACAACCTTTTGGAGGTGCACGTAGCTCTGGTACCAACGACAAAGCCGGTTCAAAACTGAACCTTATGCGCTGGGTATCACCACGGGTAATCAAAGAAACGTTTGTCCCTCCTCGTGATTTCCGCTATCCCTTTCTGGATAAATAAGCAATCATTCTCCCTTTAGGCCATAACCGATGTAAAGAAATATTTCTTTACCTTAGCATGCACCGGCAGAAGTATTGCTTCCGGAAAATGCATGAAATACATTTACACCCGGTTCCTCCTGCTTTTGCTGACCTTCCTGATGACACTCCCATCTCAGGCACAGAATGTATTGGTTTATACCGAAGATTTTGAAAACGGCCCGGGAGCATTTAGCCTCAACAACAGCCTGTATGGGGCAAATAGCGGTTCAAACCGCTGGATTATCAATAATGCCTACGACGGCCTGAATCTGGCGCCAAATACACTCGAACAAAACAACACCAGCGGTGGCTCTATTAATTTTGCCCCAAAAAGTAATTACCTGCACATTTTCAACCTGCAACTACAAGGCCAGAATGTTCAAAATGCGAACTTCAGTCCAACAAGTGCTGCTGAGCGATTTGTATCCACCAGAGGATTTTGTACAAGAGGACTTGACAGTGTTCGTATTGCCTTTTTCATCCACATGGCTGCCAACCCCGGCGCACAGGTGCAATTGCTATATAGTGCCGAAGGTGGCGACTGGACACCAGTGCCAAACGGCGTTTTCACGGTTTTCCCGCTTTGGAATTATGTAGAATTCTACAACGAAGCATTTGACCATATCAGCAACCTGCGCTTCGGATTTCTTTGGAAAAATGAAGCAGGCACCGGTGAACCGGCAACTTCTGTAGGTATTGACGGGGTGCGGATTGTAGGGAAATTCGACCCGGTAAAATACAATGTAAGGCTCGAAATTGACACCGTCATGCCCATTTCTGTATGCAGGGGCAAAGAAGTCACTGTGCGCGTTAACAACCCTGTACCTCTCTGTGGTGATGGTTTTTACGAGGTGCAAATGTCGAATGAATTCGGAAGTTTTGCTAACCCACCAGTACGTCTCACATACAGCGCATCTAACCTGAGTGAAAGCATCAGCTTTTTCCCCATTGGAATACCGCCTTCTCTTAATGCGGGCGACTGTTACCGCTTCAGAGTGATTCGTGTAGATGCCAACCCATTTATTTTTTCTGACACCAGCGCCTGTATAAAAGTAACCGACTGCCCGAATAATATATACACCAAACAGCCAGCCGTTACCAAGAATCTACTGGATACTGTTTGCGTAGGAAGCGTAATTGACGTACCATTTAACTCCGATGGGGTCTATTTGAATAACACTTATATCGCACAACTTTCAGACTCAAACGGGAATTTCCCCCCTAACCCCAATGTCCTGGGCTTTAGCAACGACGATGCTTCTTATCCCCTGGGCTCCCCACCAGGCAGTGTTTCAGGTCTTATCAGAGAACAGCCACACCCTATACCCCCCGGATGTAACTACTTTATTCGTGTTATCTCTAACAGCCCATCTGTTACGGGTTCGGTATATGGCCCAATCTGTATTCGCCGTTGCGATATCGAAACCAACGACAAACGTGATTTGCAGTTCTGTGTTGACAATACCAACGGAGCAGATACCACCATCCGGGTTAAAATAAAAGTTGACCCGCCTCCTGCCAGCTATACCCCTCCCAACGAATTTCAAATTCAGGTTTTGGATTTCACTACCTTCCAGATTATCAATACCGGGGTGCTGGGAAAAGTAAGTGCCATCAATGATACTTTGTGCGAAGTGAGCATCCCTCCCCTGCCCCTTTTAGGAACTGTGGGTCTTATTCCTGGCACCTATTATCTGCGTATTATCTCAACACAATCTTCTCAACCCTGGGATCAGTTAGGTACGCTGATACGCCTTACCATTGGTGCTCCCAATCCCCTGGGTGTCACCATTGAACTGGTTGACCAGTTAACATACCAGGCAGTTGAATTCAGTGGCGACACCACGGTTTGCTTTCTGGGTGGTATGCTTTTCCGGATAAAACTATCTGAATTTAACCCCTACTCTACCTATGTCTGGGGACTGAACAGCGACGCCGACTTCTACACCGGAGGCCCGTACAATGGCATCCTTTTTAACTCTCTGGGTGACTATGTAATTTATTGTACCGAAACTAATTATGGATGTGTGGGGCCTGGCTCTAACAAAATCAATGTGTCTGTAAAAGGTCCGCCCAACCCCAGTATCATAGGCCCTTTTCAGGTGTGCGAAGGAGATACGGTGCAGTACAAAGCCCCACTCACAGAGGATACCTATTATTTCTGGACAACCTCACCCGGCATGGTCATTGACACGCTGAATAACCAGGCACAGATTACCTTCCCGCAGGCCGACAGCTCTGTAATCTCAATAAATGTGGTTAATGAATGTTACGGACGTAGCGGTACACGTACCATTTCGGTGCGCAAACCACCTCAGATATCTTTAGGTGCAGATACAACAATTTGTGCCGGAAGTACTGTAAATCTTAGCATCCCACCTGGTACCAGCCAAAAGGTGTATTGGTCAATGAATGATGGGGAAGTTTTTTCACAACAGCCGGATATCGCGGTATCACCTGACAGCAGCACATTGTACAATGTAAAAGTAACCAATTACGGGAACCTTGCATGCGAGGCCTACGATACGATTGCGATTGAAGTTGAACATAAAAAATATCTTTCAGCAAAATACATTGAAATTTGCCCGGGTACCGAAGTAAACCTGCAAACCGACACCTCCGCCACTGCCTATTATTGGAGTACAGGCGCATCCGGTAAATCAATTACAGTAAAAGATACCGGTTGGTATATTGTTGAAATTGACATTGACAGTGCTATTTGTGCATTGGTTGATTCGTTTAAAGTAAACACCAAAGCCTGTTATCAGCCCCTTATTTTACCTAATGCGTTTTCGCCAAATGACGACAAAGTGAATGATGTGTTCACAGCCGAACAAACATTCACCTATGAAGCGTTTGAAATCATCATTTACAATCGCTGGGGCCTCAGGGTGTACGAATCTGTAAATCCTTATTTTGAATGGAATGGGTTTGACCTCTCAGGCGATAAGCTTCCTGATGGCACCTATTTTTACGTGGCAAAGCTCAAACACTTTGAGCAGAGCGATAAACAAAAGGGCACTGTAACATTGTTAAGATAAGCGGTTTTTTCAGAACTTAAGAATTTTTTTAGTGCTGGTGCCCTCTGACGACTCGAGCCTCAAAAGATATAACCCTGGGCTCCAACTGCTTATGTCTATTGTTGTGGTCAGCGGTAGTCCCATGAGGCTCTTTGTCAGAACGACTCTTCCAATAGGTTCACTAATGCGAATGCAGCTAAAGCCGGTTTTGGTTATATCAACAACAAGAAAGTCTCTCGCAGGATTGGGGTATATTGATACACCACCCTCTTCTTCGTAGTAACCATCTTGCAAGGGGCTCACCAAGAAGTATTGCTTGGATTCGGTTTTCGTTATACACCCTTCAGAATCTGTAATATACACAACATATCTAAGATACGACGTATTGAGTATCATGACTTGAATTGATCGGGTATAATTGCCGATAATTCCCGGCCCATACCATTCATACGTAAAGGGGGGGAACCCCCCTGAAAAGGCACAGGGCTCTACGGATTGAGTATCGCCTGAAAACGTCGCAATGGGCATCTGATTACAAAAGTCAGTTCCCCATTCAACTTTTTTATAATACATAGTATCACTGGCTTCATTCCCAATACTGTCGGTAACAGTTAAAATGAAGCCAATTTTGTGCTGATGGTCAGGAAAAGCAATGACTTTGGGGTTGATTGAAAGAGTGTCATTGAGAAATTCGGAACAATATTGATTCAAGAAATAGATTTGGGTATCAATCGGGTTATACGGT
>JAIBAI010000108.1 GCA_019695235.1 Bacteroidia bacterium
TTCAACGAGTTCCAGCAGTTCCGGATCGTCTACCAGGTCAACCTTGTTCATGAATACAACAATACGAGGTACACCTACCTGACGAGCCAGGAGGATGTGCTCTTTCGTTTGTGGCATCGGACCATCCGTAGCAGCTACTACGAGAATAGCTCCATCCATCTGGGCGGCACCGGTAATCATGTTCTTAACGTAGTCCGCGTGACCCGGGCAATCTACGTGAGCGTAGTGACGGTTCGCAGTAGCATATTCTACGTGTGCGGTATTAATCGTGATACCCCGTTCTTTTTCTTCCGGAGCACCATCAATATCATCGTAATTTTTCTTTTCCGCCAGACCTTTTCTTGACAAAACATCGGTGATGGCGGCGGTGAGTGTTGTTTTACCATGGTCAACGTGACCAATGGTACCAACGTTCAGGTGGGGTTTATCCCTTTTGAATGATTCTTTTGCCATTTTTGTACTTTTTAAAAGTGTATTTGTGTTTTTTTGTTGGTTGCAGTTAAAGTCGGCAACCTCGACCAATGTTGTGTTGAGCCGTAGATGAGAATCGAACTCACGACCCCTTCCCTACCAAGGAAGTGCTCTACCCCTGAGCTACCACGGCTGGTTTAGCCAATGAGAACAATTCCTCAGCTATTGGAGCGGAAGACCGGGCTCGAACCGGCCACCTGAAGCTTGGAAGGCTACCGCTCTACCAAATGAGCTACTTCCGCTTGTGTTATCAAGATTGCTCTTTTAACCAGTTTTGTAAAGATCTATCACCTTTTCAGGTGTTTTTCTGTGGGCAGTGGTGGATTCGAACCACCGAAGTCGAAAGACAGCGGATTTACAGTCCGCCCCATTTGGCCGCTCTGGAAACTGCCCCTTCCCTTTCGGAAAAAGAGCCGAAGAAGGGAGTCGAACCCCCGACCTACTGATTACAAATCAGTTGCTCTACCAACTGAGCTACTTCGGCATTGATTATTGCTGTTATTCATTAAACCGTCGGAGATCAATTTCGCTCGAAAGATTCTTGCCTGCCAACCGGGTAATTCAACTGCTGTCGTAAGAACTGATCCCTTCACAAAAGGGCATGCCTTTTTTAAGGGAAGGCAAAGGTAAGTGAAAATGATTAATACCAAAATTTTGTAAAAAAAATTTTACCCGATTGGGCAAAAAAAATCCCGCAACCGCGGGATTCAACTGTTTTTTGTGTGGATCAGGCAGCCATGCGTTCTTTCTTTCGCTTGATCTGGTTGATCACCGAATCCATGGCATCGTCGAAACTTTCTTCGAATGATTTGGAACTCTGTTTAACAAAAAATTCATGGCGTGGAATGGCAACGCGGATTTCAGCAATTTTGTCTTTGATGTTGTGCACCACATTGTCGAGCTTCAGGTAAACATCAACCTTCGTAATCCGGTCGTGAAACTGCGTTAATTTGACAATCTTCTTTTCGATATAAGCAATCAATTTACTGTCTGCGTCAAAATGCACAGTTTGAATGTTCAGGTTCATACTTCGTGAGATTTTAGTGAAACAATAATGAGTTTAGGGTAAACATTCCATCATAGGCAAGACCAATTGTGTGTTTAATATCTCAGTCCTATGAAGTTAGCAATTGAAACGTGTTTCCCAAAATAAAATTTTACGAACGGGAAGTTATTTTTTACGAACGCATCAGGCCTTGGGATGGGCTTTCCGGTAAACCTCTTTTAACTTTTCGATGTTGGTATGCGTATATACCTGGGTGGCCGCCAGGCTGCTGTGACCGAGCAATTCCTTCACCGCATTGATATCGGCTCCTTCGTTGGATAAATGCGTGGCAAAACTGTGCCGGAGGATGTGTGGGCTTTTCTTATCGATGGTAGTGATCAGACTTAAATATTTACGCACGGTTTGATAAACCCCTGAAGGGGTTAGCGGGCCTCCATCTGCTTTCACCAACAGGTTTTCCCCGCCCGCATCGGCCATCTGCATGCGTTTTTCTTTTATGTAAAATTGCATGGCCTGCATCAATTCCTGTTGCACCGGAATGATCCGTTCTTTACTACCTTTTCCCAATACTTTGATCTGCGACTGATATGCATCCACATTCCGTTCTTTCAGCCCGATCAGTTCCGATTGCCGCATGCCGGTTTCATACAATAGTTGCAGGAGCAAGCGGTCGGTTTTCCCTTTCCAATCGGCCGGAAATTCCACGTGCTGAAACAGGGTTTGTATCTGATCCTGTTCTACAAATTGAGGCAGGCGTTTTTCAATTTTTGGTGCAACGATACCCGCCATCGGAGAGGTAGCTACCACCTCCTTTCGGAGCAGGTATTTAAACATGGATTTAAGCGAGGAAATCTTCCGGTTGATGGACTTGGCTGTATATCCTTTTTCCTTCATTCCCGCCAGCCAGGAACGAACCATCGGAGCACGAATGGTAGCAACTTGGTCGGTTTCATACTGTTCCTGCAGGTAAGCGGCAAAGGCCCTAAGGTCGTTTTCATAGGAAAGAAGGGTATGACCGGAATAATGCTTCTGGAATTTGAGGTAGTCGAGAAACTGCTGTATGTACTGATCGAAATTCATGGCATAAAAAAACCGGTAACAAAGGTACATATCCCTTGTTACCGGTGAATTATTTCAAGATTAAACCTGCTTATCCTTCTACTTTACCAGAAGCGATTTGTTGCTTATACACCGCTTTCAACACTTGTGTACGGCGACGAACCGACGGCTTGGTGAAAGATTGTCTTTCACGCAACTGCAGCAGAATACGGCTCTTTTCGAACTTCTTCTTGTACTTCTTCAGCGCCTTGTCGATGTTTTCGCAATCTTTAGAATCGATGATTAACATGGTTTAATACCTCCTTTTGTG
>JAIBAI010000109.1 GCA_019695235.1 Bacteroidia bacterium
GGTATCTTTCAAATCCGATCAATGCATCATCCGGCTTGACTGTTTTAGCCTTTGGACCTTCCGTCTCGGGAGCAAACGGAGTGATATATAACCCTTCAAGTCCTCCGCACCCAAACAGTTTCCCTACATGCTGGATTTACAATGAAAACGATGCCAATGCCGTTGAAAACCAACATCCACAATGGGGATGGGTTTCTGCTACCACCGCAGCTAATCAATTGCAAACCATGCGTGGGTATGCAGTTATCATTTCTGGCGCCCAGACGCTCTCTTATACCGGAGCACCAAATTCAGGTAACTTAAATATCCCGATAACATATACCGTATCAGGTGCTGTTACCTACGATGGCTCCAACCTTGTCGGAAATCCATATCCTTCACCTATTAGTTGGAATGCCATTCTGGCGCTGGGTGGGAATTCAGGCCAAATCTCAAATGTGGTTAAACGTTTCTCTAGTACAACTACCTATACCGGGCAGTATGCCGACTGGAATGGTGCTGTAGGAACCAATGGGGCAAACGACAATATAGCACTGGGCCAAGGCTTCTTTATTCAAGCCCTTAGTGGTGCTAACAACTTCGAGATGACAAATAATGTGCGCCGTTCTGTTCCGGGAGCTGGCTTCTTTGAAGAAATACCCGAAGCTCCTGCAAATGGTATTCTTCGTTTGAAAGTTAGTGGCGGTAAAGGGGCTGACGAGGCGGTGCTTTACATTGATCACAGAGCAAGCGACACATTCGACAAAATTTTGGATGCTCCTAAAATGCTTGGCACACTTGAAGGCCTGCCAAATATTTATTCAGTAGCGGGTCAACAGAATGTTTCTATTAACGCACTGAGTTCGCTTGTAGCTGACAAAATTGTACCACTTGATATAGTTATTACCCAGGCTGGAATACACCAGATAGAGGTGCTGGAGTTGAAAAACTTTGACCCATCTGCTATACTTCTGCTTGAAGATCGTGAAAATGGCTTATTCCACAATCTGAAAAACACTAACAACCTCTCGTACAATTTGAAAACGGGTACCATCAGTGGGCGCTTCTTCCTGCATTTTATGCCGGGAATAACCATGAGCCCTACTGCTGAAACTTGCAAAAAGGCTGATGGCAAAATTACGCTGACCAACCCCTCTAACAGTCCGCGCAAACTCGTTGTCACCGATGCCAATGGATTAATACGTTTTGAAAAAGAAGCGTTTACAGGCACCATCATCGTTCATGGTCTCGAAACAGGTCTTTACAACGTTCAATTAATTGGAGTTGAGAATATTGCCTGCACGCTTGAGGTTGAAATACCTGACGAAATAGCCGTAAGCGCTGAATACACAGCCTCAGCAACCAAGATTGAAACTGGCCAGGAGGTTCACTTTAATGCCAACAGCCTAACACCGGGTGTTAATTTTAACTGGTATATAGGTTCAACGCTGATTTCTTCCCTGCCTTCATTTAGCTATACCTTTGGTGAACCTGGTATTTATCCTGTTGAACTTAGAACCAGCAAAGGCTTGTGTAGCCAATCATCTATCCAGGATATTCTTGTAAACCAAGGTGGTTCAGGGTCTACACATGCTTCGAACGCATCATTTATCAAAGTTTACCCGAATCCGGCAAATGAACAACTCCACATAGAACTTGGCAAAGGATACAAAGAAGCGATCAAGCTGATTGAAATCACTGATGCTGCTGGACGTGTTGTATGCCGGGGATTTTCAGAAGCTATCATTGAATCGGGTAAAGTAATTCTGCCTGTAAATCATCTGGCAAACGGAGCATATTCTGTCAACCTCCACTTTAGTTCCGGAAATACCAACAGCCGGTCTATCATGATTGTGCATTAAGAATTTAATCAAACACGAATCCTGAAGAGGCCGGCTGAAAAGCCCGGCCCCTTTTTTTTGGCCAGTGCACGATGTTTCAAATTACACTTCCTCAATAAGTTATATTTGAGGCTGCGTTGCTCAGAAATAATGAAGGAACTTATTGTTGTATTTATCGGAAGCGGTCTTGGTGGGCTTTCCCGGTTCGCACTTGGCAGGTGGGTAGATAATTGGCACACCCAACCTTTCCCTTTTGGAACATTTGTAGTGAATCTGCTCGCTTGTTTCCTGTTCGGATTTATCGTTGGCCTCGCAGACACTAAACAAATCCTTCCACCAACGGCAAAGCTATTTATGACCGTTGGTTTTTGTGGTGGATTTAGCACCTTTTCTTCTTTCAGTTCTGAAGCTTTGTCGCTCTTTCAGAGCAACTACAACTTTGCCTTACTCTTGTATGTCGTTGGTAGCGTTGTTTTGTGCATTACAGCAACTTTTGGCGGTATGCTCCTTGCAGAAAGAATGTGATGCATCATTAACTCAGGCAATCCTGGCGAAAAACAGCAAAATTCCGGTTAAGTATTGCCTATAACTTATTGGAGCAACACAAAAACAGGCAATATCGGCGGAGTGTTATTCAATTAGCCAGCTTCTTTTGAAGGAGGCAAATCTGCAAACCATTTTCGTAAAGCCGAAAACAGGCCTTTTTCTAATTCGAAAGAATCTTGAATTCGGTTCTTCGGTTTAGCTGACGGCCTTTATCAGAATCATTGGGTGCAATTGGTTGCGTAAAACCGTAACCTTTGTATTCTAACCGCTCAAGCTTAATGCCCTTCTTCTCCAGATAATTGATAACAGATAAGGCCCGATTTGCTGAAAGTTTTTCATTATATGGCGCCGAACCTACATTATCAGTATGGCTTGAAATCTCAATACGCATACGTGGATTCATCTCAAGAAGTTTTACCAAACGGTCAAGCTCTGCTACAGACTGTGGTCGAAGCGTAGCCTTATCAAAATCA
>JAIBAI010000110.1 GCA_019695235.1 Bacteroidia bacterium
AAGAAAAGTATCAAGTCAATGGCTTTTGCAGTAGTCAACGGCGATAGTATAAAGATTAATTATCACTCTCCCGGTGTCCGCAAAAGAATTATTTGGGGCGGATTAGTTCCCTATGATGAAGTATGGGTAACCGGTGCCCATGATGCCACTACGTTGGAAATGCCTAAGGCATTTGTTGTAAATGGTAAAGAAATACCGGGAGGTAAGTATGCCTTCTTTACCATACCGGGCAAAAAAGAATGGACAATCATTATAAATAAAAATTGGAAACAGCATTTGGCTACAGAGTACGATGAAAAGGATGATATTATCAGGGTCAAGGTGAAACCGAAAAAAGTTAATCATACAGAGCGGTTGCAATATTTTATTGAAACTGCAAAAGGCAATAATGGAAAGATTGCGGTAGCATGGGAAAAGTTAAGAGTTGAGATTCCTTTCATTATTAAAAATTAAGATGTGGACAATCTTCACCGTCAATATACTTGCCCAATGCATCCTGAAATAATACAGGATAAGCCCGGCAATTGCCCTAAATGCGGAATGAACCTTGTTCTTGTTAACGGAAAAGTTGATGAGCAGTTACATCATCACCATGAAGAAAATAAAAAGGGAGAACATTCAGGTCATGAACTTCACAATAAGCCAGTGGAGGAAAAAGGCACAACGCCGGGGTTTCAGAAATATACCTGTCCAATGCATCCGCAAATTGTTCAGGACGGACCAGGTAAATGTCCTTTATGTGGAATGACATTAGTTCCTTTGAAAAAATCAGGAACACATGACGGACATAGGGCACATTCATCCGGCATTGCCGATTTCAAAAGAAGATTTTATGTGGTGTTAATATTAACCATACCCATCATGTTGTTATCAGAAATGATACAGCACTGGCTGAATATTCATTTTAGTTTCCCTGGTTCTAAATATGTACTGTTCTTTTTGTCCTCTATTGTTTTCTTTTATGGTGGATGGCCCTTCCTGAAAGGATTGGTTGGTGAAGTGAGGGCAAAAAACCCTGGTATGATGACACTGGTGGGGTTTGCTATTTCAGTTGCTTATATCTACAGCGTAGCAACAGTGTTTGGATTAAAAGGCATGGATTTCTTTTGGGAGTTGGCAACACTAATCCTCATCATGTTATTAGGTCATTGGATTGAAATGAAATCTGTGGCCGGTGCTTCCAGGGAGTTGGAATTGCTTGTGCAATTAATGCCTGATGATGCCCACTTGATAAATGGAGAACAAATCATGGATGTAAAAACAGAGACGCTTAAAGAAAATGATATCATCCTTATTAAGCCAGGCGAAAAGGTTGCAGCGGACGGTGTGATCACTGAGGGTGAAAGTTATTTGAATGAATCAATGCTTACAGGTGAATCAAAGCCGGTAGAAAAAGGCAAAGGAGATAAAGTCATTGCAGGAGCAATCAATGGCAATGGAGCAATTAAAGTTTCCGTATTACATGGGGCAAAAGATTCATATCTGTCACAAGTGATAAAACTGGTGCAGGATGCACAAAAGTCCAAATCAAAAACACAGTTGATTGCAGACAGGGCGGCAAAATGGCTAACTCTGATTGCTATTGTATCAGGCATTACAACCTTTCTTGTCTGGTATTTATCTGGAAAAGATTTGGCATTCTCTATTGAACGAATGGTAACAGTGATTGTAATTTGTTGCCCTCACGCTTTAGGGTTAGCCGTGCCATTAGTTGTGGCTAAATCAACTGCGTTATCTGCCAAACATGGGTTACTGATAAAGAACAGGACTGCTTTTGAAAATGCAAGAAAGATAACCACATTAGTGTTTGATAAAACAGGAACGCTGACAGTTGGGAAATTTGAGGTATCAAAAATTGTTTCGATAGTAGAAGGTCTTCCTGAAAATGAATTATTAAAATATGCGGCTGCTTTGGAACAGAATTCTGAACATCCGATTGCAACAGGTATTATTCAAAAAACAAAGGATTTATCAGTCGCAATTCCATCAGCCGGAAATTTTAATGCTATCACAGGAAAGGGAGTTGAAGCTACTGTCGATAATAATGATATTAAAGTTGTAAGTCCGGGTTATCTGAAAGAAAAGAGTATTTCACTCCCAGCTAATTACAATACTGATGCAACTGAAACAGTAGTGTTTGTTTTAGTAAATGATAAACTCGCTGGTTATATCTCTTTGTCTGACAGCATCCGACCAGAATCAGCAGAAGCCATTAAAACACTACACAATAATAACATCAAATCTGTTTTACTGACCGGTGATAATAAACAGGTTGCTGCATCAGTTGCAGAAAAATTGGGTATGAGCAGTTTTTTTGCTGAAGTATTACCTCATCAAAAATTAGAAAAGATAAAAGAATTACAAGAAAAAGGAGAGTATGTTGCCATGACAGGCGATGGTGTAAACGATGCTCCCGCATTGGCACAAGCCAATGTAGGCATTGCAGTAGGTTCAGGTTCTGATATAGCCGCCGAAACAGCAGGGATAGTACTGGTGAATAGTAATCCCAAAGACGTTGTCTCGCTGATTCAGTTTGGCAAAGCTACTTATAGAAAGATGATCCAAAATTTGGCTTGGGCGACTGGCTACAATATAGTGGCTTTGCCACTGGCGGCAGGAGTACTTTATAAAATGGGTGTTTTGCTGAGTCCTGCGGCGGGTGCTGTTTTAATGAGTGTAAGTACGGTCGTAGTAGCCATTAATGCGAGTTTGTTGAAAGTAAAATAGGCAACCATTGTATAGGTTCACAAATGTGATGAACTGTCTAAAAAAAATAGCGGTAACTTCTGTTACCGCTATTTGTTCTGAGTTGGATTTATAGGAGAA
>JAIBAI010000111.1 GCA_019695235.1 Bacteroidia bacterium
TTTATTCCCAGTGAAGACCAGGGGATGATTTATGCCATCATTCAAACGCCCCCAGGCTCAACCCTTGAGCGAACAAATGACCTTTCAGATCGCCTGGTTAAGGTGATTCATGAGGTAGACGGCATTCAGTCGGTTTCTTCTATTGCCGGATACGAAGTGTTAACCGAAGGCCGGGGGTCAAATGCCGGCACCTGTCTGATTAACCTAAAACCCTGGTCAGAACGCAAGCATTCTGTTCCGGAAATTATCGAAGAATTAGAGCAAAAAGCCAAAGAGATTCCGGGTGCAACCATTGAGTTCTTTGACCCGCCTGCCGTGCCGGGATTTGGTGCCGCCGGTGGGTTCTCACTGCAATTGCTTGACAAAACAAACAGTGGTAATTACAAGCAGCTTGAGAAAGTAACTGCCGACTTTATGGGCGAAATGAAAAAGCGCAAAGAGTTAACCGGATTGTTTACGTTTTTTAGTGCGAATTATCCGCAGTATGAAATTGAAATTGACAATCAGGCTGCCATGCAGAAAGGTGTTTCAATTGGTAATGCTATGAATACCCTCTCTATTTTCGTAGGTAGCACTTATGAACTTGGTTTTATAAAGTACCAACGCTTTTTTAAGGTGTTTGTGCAAGCCGCCCCTGAATTTAGAAAATTGCCTACTGACATCATGAATCTGTACGTGAAAAATAATAAGGATGAGATGGTCCCTTTTTCTGCTTTTATGAAAATAAAAAAGACCCAGGGAGCGAATGAAATTAACCACTTTAACATGTATAATACTGCAGCTATAAGAGGTGGCCCTGCAAAGGGATACAGCAGCGGAGAAGCTATTAAGGCCGTACAAGAGGTGGCCACCAATACCCTTCCACATGGGTATGATATAGACTGGTCTTCACTTTCTTATGACGAAACCCGAAGAGGCAATGAAGCTGTTTATATTTTCATCATTGTGTTGGTGTTCGCCTATTTTGTGTTGGCTGCACAATACGAAAGCTTTATTATTCCATTGTCAGTTATTTTCTCTTTGCCGGCGGGTGTATTTGGCTCTTTCCTGATGATTAAATCAATGGGCTTAGCCAATGATATTTATGCACAGGTGGGTTTGGTAATGCTCGTTGGATTGTTAGGGAAAAATGCGGTATTGATTGTTGAATTTGCAATGCAAAAGCAGAGTCAGGGTCTGAGCGTATTAGAGGCAGCCATAGAGGGTGCTAAGGTACGTTTCCGTCCGATTTTAATGACTTCGTTTGCTTTTATTGCCGGACTTATTCCGCTTGTATTTGCTCACGGAGCAGGAGCAGTAGGTAACAAGACTATTGGTGCCTCTGCACTTGGTGGAATGCTTTTCGGAACGGTATTCGGAGTGATTGTTGTTCCCGGATTGTATTATTTCTTTGGTAAGATAGCCGAAGGGAAACACCTCATTAAAAATGAAGATGACAGTTCGCTCACTGAAGATCTCGTTCATTCAATAGACACTTTTGCACCGGAAAAGGAAGGAGAAAACCATGAATAATGTAATAAAATCAACCCTGTTTTTTGCCGGATGTCTTTTGATAATTAGCTCTTGTGCAGTGCCTTCGCTGGTACAGAAAAACAAGGTGCTGTCTGTGCCATCTTCATTTCACGGTTCAACTGATACCAGCAATGCAGCAACCATCATCTGGCGAGACTATTTTACTGACCCCTATTTAATTGCCCTCATAGATACCGCACTCAAGAACAATCAGGAAGTGAACAGCCTCCGGCAGGAAGTGCTTATATCAGGTACTGAAATCAGGGCAAGAAAAGGAGAATACCTGCCGTATCTTGGTGTAGGCGCTGGTGCTGGATTTGACAAGCATGGGCGCTATACCAATATAGGTGCTATGGAGGCCAATACGGAAATTGCGCCCGGGAAAGAAATGCCAGAGCCAGTGCCTGATATGAGTGTTGCGTTCAAAGCAGGTTGGGAACTTGATATCTGGAAAAAACTGCACAATGCGAAAAATGCGGCAATGGCAAGGTATAAGGGCAGCATAGAAGCACAGCGTTTTTTTACAACACGCCTAATTGCTGAAATTGCAAATACGTATTATGAGCTTCTTGCATTGGATAATCAATTGATTAACATCCGGCAAAATCTGGATATTCAGCAAAATGCGCTGAATATTGTAAAGCTTGAAAAAAATGCTGCCGCGGCTACTGAACTGGCAGTGCGAAAATTTGAAGCGGAGGTGCTTAAAAACCAAAGCCGGCAATATGTTATCCTTCAGCAGATTACTGTTGCCGAGAACGAAATCAACTTTTTGTTAGGCCGTTTTCCTCAGCCAATTCAGCGGAATGCACAATTGTTTTCAACCTTAGTGCCAACATTGGTACACGAAGGAATCCCATCACAATTACTGGAAAACCGCCCCGACATCCGGCAAGCTGAATTTGAATTGCAAGCAGCAAAGTTGGATGTTAAAGTAACAAAGGCCAATTTCTATCCGGCGGCAAAAATTGTTGGCGGTATAGGGTTTCAAGCGTTTAATCCTGCTTATTTTCTGCGCTCTCCTGAATCAATGCTGTATTCAATGGGTGGCGAAATCATTGCTCCCCTGATCAACCGAAACGCAATTAAGGCGCAGTATTATGCGGCAAATTACAAGCAAGTTCAGGCAATGTACCATTACGAACAATGCCTTGTAAGGGCATATACGGAAGTGCTGAACCAGGTGTCGAACATCAGTAATCTTGATAAATACTATGAGCTCAAATCAAAGCAGGTGCTGGCACTTACCGAATCAATTGACATATCAAACAGCCTCTTTAAATCGGCCCG
>JAIBAI010000055.1 GCA_019695235.1 Bacteroidia bacterium
GAAGAATTTACCCGTTGTCAGAGTTGTATAAATAATATTCGCAGGGGAATTGGATTTGATAAGCCAGAAATGAATTATTCAAAAACAGGTCCGACATGCAAATGTGTAGCAGCTGAAAGTTTTGGTCACACTGGTTTTACAGGTACTATTGCTTGGGCAGATCCGGTGAAAAATGTTGTATATATTTTCCTTTCTAACCGGGTTCATCCAAGCGCTGATAATAAGAAGATTAATGATTTGGCTACGCGTGTGCAGGTTCAAGAGGCCATCTATGATATTCTGGCAATGGCAGGCTCATGAGTTCAACCTTCTTCAAGCGATTTAGGTAGAAACTTTTTTAAAGTGCATAAAGGTGTAAATTTGCGCAAAATTTTGTACCGATTTTACCTATGAACTTTGAATTATCTGAGAACCAGCGCATGATTACCGAAATGGTTCGTGACTTTGCCGACATGCACATCAAACCTTTTTTTATGGATTGGGATGAACAGCAGCATTTTCCACGTGCACTATTTCATAAATTAGGTGAGATTGGATTAATGGGTGTTTTGGTTCCTGAACAGTATGGTGGTTCAGGCTTTGGTTACACTGAATATGTAACTGCGCTTACTCAATTGGGTAAAGTTTGCGGCTCAATTTGTCTTTCCACTGCCGCACATAATTCTTTATGTACCGGACATATTTTACAATTCGGTAATGAAGAACAAAAACGTAAATATCTTCCCAAATTAGCAAGCGGTGAATTTTTAGGTGCTTGGGGTTTGACCGAAGCCAATACCGGTTCTGACGCAATGCGTATGAAATGCGTAGCAGAAAAAGACGGGGATTATTTTGTAATTAACGGGACCAAAAACTGGATTACCCATGGTATTAGTGGTGATGTAGCAGTGGTTATCGTACGTACCGGTGAGTTACTTGATTCACATGGGATGACTGCTTTTATCATCGAACGAGGGACTCCTGGTTTCAAAGCGGGGAAAAAAGAAAATAAGTTGGGGATGCGTGCATCTGAAACGGCTGAACTTATTTTTGACAATTGTCGTGTGCATAAAGATCAAATTCTGGGCAAAGAAGGAGATGGTTTCATTCAGGCAATGAAAGTGTTGGATGGTGGCCGGATTTCAATTGCAGCCTTATCGCTTGGCATAGGCCTTGGCGCCATTGAAGCATCTATTAAGTACGCTAAAGAACGGGAGCAATTTGGGCAAGCAATTGCCAATTTCCAGGGCATAAGTTTTAAGCTGGCCGACATGAAAACGCGTTTCGATGCTGCTGAGTTGCTTACCATGAGAGCAGCAGATTTGAAAAACCGTGGCGAGCGTGTTACCCGTGAATCTGCAATTGCCAAATTATATGCATCTGAAATGTGCGTAGCGGTGTCGAATGAAGCAGTACAAATTCATGGCGGGTACGGCTATACCAAAGACTTCCCGGTTGAGAAATTTTATCGTGATTCTAAACTGTGTACAATTGGTGAAGGTACCAGTGAGATTCAAAAAATTGTTATTGCTAAACAGATTTTGAGCTGACCCGGAATAAAATGCCGGGCAATTTAGTCGCAACTTCTTCTCAATAGGAACCTGTATAGCTTCTTTACAGTTCTGTTACCTGCTTCCAAGAAAGCATGCTCATCCTTTCATCCAGAATGCGGTCACTGCTTCTGCCATAAACAAGGATTCCCTGGTTTTCAGGATGATACTTTCTCCAGTATTTCAGTCCACGCAGGATGCTTTCATTGAACTTTGCTCCTGAATTAATTTCAACTGCAAGAACTTCCTCATTCCTTTCAATGAGCAGATCTACTTCATTGCCGGCGCTGTCTCTGAAATAATAAAAACGGTCATTTACCCCTGAGTTTTCATTGTTTTTCCGGATTTCGCTGATAATCCAGTTTTCGAAAATCGCCCCGTATGCACTGCTGCCCTTTAGTGCAGAAATGCTTTTTAGACCTGACAAATGACAAAGTAAACCAGTATCATAGAAATACAGCTTGGGGCTTTTCATGACACGTTTATTCATATTCTTATACCAAGGCTGCAATAACAAAATGAGATAACTGCTTTCCAATAAACCCAAGCAGGCAAGAACCGTTTTGGTATCAACACCCGTTTTTTTTGCCAGTTCATCCCTGTTGAGTACCTGCCCGGCATAATTAGCACAGAGATATACAAAGCGACTAAAAGCCGCCAGGTTTGTTATGTTTCGAAAGAGCCTTACATCCCTTTGTACGTATGTCTGCACATAACTGTTGTGCCAGGCTCCCGGATTCAGATTCTCCCACCAGATTTCCGGGTAACCTCCATACAGTACGTGTTTATGTTTATGTCCTTGCTCAAATGCAGTGCAAAAATGGCGTGGACACTCGCCTCTGAGTTACAATAAAAAAAGCCCGGCAGTAAACTGCCGGGCTTTTTTTATTTATTCACTATTGCCTTACGCTTGTGCAGTTGGCCCACCGAAATTCATCGGATAAGCCACGTTAGTGCCCTCTATTTTAATAGGTCCATTGCTTGCCTCAAACTTCGACACATTGTCTTTCAATGCTGCCAGTAGTCGTTTTGCATGTTGGGGTGTCAACACAATGCGTGATTTAACCCTTGCCTTGGGCACCCCTGGCATTACTTTAATAAAATCAACAATGAACTCAGAAGTTGAATGTGTAATGATGGCAAGATTAGAATAAATTCCTTCTGCCACTTCTTCACTCAATTCGATATTCAGTTGATTTTCCTGATTTTGATTTTCTTCACTCATTGTATTTTCATTTAAAATTCAGGCAGGTTTTGATGCCTGCCTGAATAATTCAATTCAGCAAAATTAAACAGTTTGTTCTTCGCGTTTTTTCTTTGAAGCCATCAGTACATCAAATTCTTCCTGAGAGCCTACGATGATGTTTTCATACTCACGAAGACCTGTTCCGGCAGGGATTAGATGCCCAACGATAACGTTCTCTTTCAGACCGAGTAGGTCATCAGATTTAGCTCTGATAGCGGCTTCGTTAAGTACTTTAGTAGTTTCCTGGAACGAAGCAGCTGAAATAAAGCTCTTAGTTTGCAAGGAAGCCCTTGTAATACCTTGTAAAATTTGAGTAGCCGTAGCAGATACTGCGTCGCGTGCTTCAACGGTTTTCATATCCTTCCGTTTAAGCATTGAATTTTCATCACGTAAACGTCTTGCAGAAATAATCTGGCCTGCCTTTAGAACTGCTGAATCTCCAGGTTCAACTACAACTTTCTTATCGAACAGCAAGTCATTTTCTTCCATGAATTCCTGTTTGTTAACAGTTTGTCCTTCAAGGAATTTAGTATCTCCGGGATCTTCAATTTCTACCTTACGCATCATCTGACGAACAATAACTTCAAAATGTTTGTCATTGATTTTCACACCTTGTAAACGGTAAACTTCCTGAATTTCGTTTACCAGGTACTCCTGTACTTTAGTAGGACCTTTAATAGCAAGAATATCACTTGGTGTAATTGCACCATCACTAAGTACCTGGCCAGCTTTCACAAAGTCATTTTCTTGTACCAGAATATGTTTAGAAAGAGAAATCAGGTATTTTTTCTGTTCCCCGGTTTTCGATTCGATGATAATTTCACGGTTACCGCGTTTTACCTTACCAAAACTTACGATACCATCAATTTCAGATACTACAGCCGGGTTTGAAGGGTTACGTGCTTCAAAAAGCTCAGTTACCCTTGGAAGCCCACCGGTGATATCGCCAAGTTTTCCGGTTTGTCTTGGTATTTTTACCAGGATTTCGCCGGCTTTTACTTTCTGGCCATCGTTTACAACAATATGAGCACCAACTGGTAAAGAGTAAGAACGAATCACCTCTTTAGTAGTGGCCATAATTTTGATAATCGGGTTACGTGTTTTGTCACGACGTTCGATAATCACTTTTTCACGGAAACCGGTTTGCTCATCACTTTCTTCACGGAAGGTATGTCCTTCTTCAAGATCTTCAAAGCTGATTTTACCTGTAGTTTCAGAAATAATTACTGCGTTGTAAGGGTCCCAATCACAAATCAAATCTCCTTTAGCTACTTTGCTACCATTCTTCAGGTACATTGTTGCACCGTAAGGAATATTGGCAGTAGTGAGAATGAGATTTGTTGCAGGGTCAACGATACGCATCTCAGCTGAACGTCCGATGACAATTTCAACAGGTTTACCATTTTCGTCTTCCTTAGAAACGGTTCTTAATTCATCAATTTCAAGTAAACCATCAAACTTTGCCTCTACCTTAGAAGAAGCGGCAATGTTTGAAGCTGTACCTCCCACGTGGAAAGTTCGAAGAGTAAGCTGCGTACCAGGTTCACCAATTGACTGGGCAGCGATTACTCCCACGGCCTCCCCTTTTTGAACCATTCTTCCGGTTGCAAGGTTACGTCCGTAGCATTTTGCACAAACGCCCTGATCAGATTCGCAAGTCAGCACCGAACGGATTTCCACCGATTCCATGCCACTTTCTTCAATCTTTTTAGCAATGTTTTCGGTGATTTGTTCACCGCTGCTCACCAGAAACTCGCCAGTAACAGGGTCGGTAAGGTCATGTAAACAAGTACGGCCAAGAATACGATCGTACAAGCTTTCAACAACTTCCTCATTATTTTTCAGCGCAGTAGCAGTAAGACCACGCAAAGTGCCACAATCTGGGTCGCTAATGATTACATCCTGCGAAACGTCAACCAGACGGCGTGTCAGATAACCTGCATCTGCTGTTTTAAGTGCCGTATCCGCAAGACCTTTACGGGCACCGTGGGTAGAGATGAAATACTCAAGAATCGAAAGGCCTTCCTTAAAGTTCGAAAGAATTGGATTCTCGATAATCTCGCCGCCAGAGGCTCCGGATTTCTGAGGTTTAGCCATCAGACCCCGCATACCAGAAAGCTGGCGTATCTGTTCTTTAGAACCCCTTGCTCCCGAATCAAGCATCATGTAAATTGGGTTGAAGCCCTGGTTGTCATTTACAAGTTGGTTCATCAAACGCTGCGTCAACCGTGAGTTGGTATGCGTCCAGATATCAATAATTTGGTTATAACGCTCATTATTGGTGATAAAGCCCATGTTGTAATTCATCAACACCTCTTCTACTTGGGTATTGGCGTCACCAATCATTTTCTCTTTGTCTTCCGGAACAATCACATCACCAAGGTTGAACGAAAGACCGCCACGGAATGCCATAGAGAAGCCAAGGTCTTTAATATCGTCAAGGAATTTGGCAGTTGTTGCCATACCTGTTTCTTTTACGATATTACCAATGATATCACGTAATGACTTTTTGGTCAACAATTCGTTGATATAGCCAACCTGCACAGGAACAACCTGGTTAAACAATACACGCCCAACGGTAGTTTCAATTACCTTTTTCAGAAGAGTATTATTTTCCTTTACCTGTGTTTTTACTTTAATCCAGGCATGAAGAGCAACGCGTTTTTCATTGTACGCTATGATTACTTCTTCCGGCGAATAGAAAGTTGAACCTTCTCCTTTCACCTGCATATTCTCGTCAGACTTGCGGCCTTTGGTCATATAGTACAGACCAAGCACCATGTCTTGAGAAGGAACAGTGATAGGGGCGCCATTTGCCGGATTCAGGATGTTATGTGAAGCAAGCATTAACAATTGTGCTTCAAGAATCGCGGCATTACCGAGTGGCACGTGTACAGCCATCTGGTCACCGTCGAAGTCGGCATTAAACGCAGTACAAACTAAGGGGTGCAGCTGAATTGCTTTACCCTCGATCAGTTTTGGCTGAAACGATTGGATACCTAAACGGTGAAGTGTTGGGGCACGGTTAAGCAGTACCGGATGGCCTTTGAGAATGTTTTCAAGAATATCCCAAACGATAGGTTCTTTCTTGTCGACAATTTTCTTGGCTGATTTCACGGTTTTCACCACGCCTCTTTCAATCATCTTCCGAATGATAAATGGCTTGAAAAGCTCAGCAGCCATGTCTTTTGGCAGACCACATTCATGTAATTTCAACTCAGGACCAACGACGATTACCGAACGTGCTGAATAGTCAACCCTTTTGCCAAGGAGGTTCTGACGGAAACGGCCTTGTTTCCCTTTCAGGCTATCTGAAAGAGACTTCAATGCACGGTTCGAATCAGTTTTAACCGCATTTGACTTTCTCGAATTATCTAATAAAGAATCAACAGCCTCCTGGAGCATACGTTTTTCATTACGTAGAATCACTTCGGGGGCTTTAATTTCGATAAGTCGTTTCAGACGGTTGTTTCTGATGATCACACGACGGTATAGGTCGTTCAGGTCAGATGTAGCAAAACGGCCACCATCCAGAGGAACAAGCGGACGTAGTTCAGGTGGGATTACTGGAATTACTTTTAAAATCATCCATTCAGGACGATTTATCATATTGCTTTCATTAGCTGAACGGAAAGCTTCTACAACCTGAAGGCGTTTAAGTGCCTCGTTTTTCCTTTGTTGAGAAGTTTCAGTATTTGCCTTGTTCCGAAGATCATAAGAAAGCTCTTCCAAGTTAAGTCGTGACAGCAACATATAAAGGGCATCAGCCCCCATTTTTGCAATAAACTTATTCGGGTCACTGTCGTCAAGATATTGGTTCTCTCTGGGAAGATTTTCCAATACATTGAGGTATTCCTCTTCTGTAAGGAAATCCATGTAATTCAAACCTTGCTCTGATGCAAGACCGGCATTAATTACAACATAACGTTCGTAATAAATGATGGCATCAAGTTTTTTAGTAGCCAGGCCTAGCAGATAGCCAATTTTATTGGGGAGCGAGCGGAAAAACCAGATATGCGCTACAGGGACCACTAATTGAATATGGCCCATTCTTTCACGGCGTACTTTTTTCTCGGTTACCTCTACCCCGCAACGGTCGCAGTTGATTCCTTTGTAGCGGATACGTTTGTACTTACCACAATGGCATTCATAATCTTTAACAGGTCCGAAAATTCTTTCACAGAACAAGCCACCCATTTCAGGTTTATAGGTTCTGTAATTGATAGTTTCAGGCTTTAACACCTCTCCACGACTTTGATCGAGGATATCCTCGGGAGAAGCCAGGCTGACAAAGATCCTTTTAAAATTGCTTTTGAGTTTTATGTCCTTGCGCAATGTCATAATATTTGGTTCAGAGATGAGGATTAATCGAGGGTTATTTTAAGTCCGAGACCACGAAGTTCGTGCAACAATACGTTGAACGATTCCGGGATACCCGGTACCGGCATATTGTCGCCTTTTACGATAGCTTCATAGGCTTTTGCGCGTCCGATAACATCATCTGATTTTACCGTTAGAATTTCCTGGAGGATATTGGCTGCACCGAAGGCTTCAAGCGCCCAAACCTCCATTTCACCAAAACGCTGGCCACCGAACTGAGCCTTACCACCGAGAGGTTGCTGCGTAATGAGCGAGTATGACCCGATAGAACGTGCGTGCATTTTGTCATCCACCATGTGGCCAAGTTTCATCATATAAATCATACCCACAGTTGCAGGTTGGTCAAAGCGTTCACCAGTGCCACCGTCAATAAGGAATGTTCGACCGTACTGAGGCACCCCTGCCTTATCGGTATAAGAATTGATTTGCTCAATGGTTGCACCATCAAAAATAGGGGTGGCAAAATTCATACCGAGTTTTTCTCCGGCCCATCCCAGAACAGTTTCATAAATCTGCCCAAGGTTCATCCTTGAAGGTACGCCTAATGGGTTCAGAACAATGTCAACCGGCGTTCCATCATCAAGGAAAGGCATTTCTTCTTCTCTTACAATCCGGGCAACAATACCTTTGTTACCGTGGCGACCAGCCATTTTATCACCCACTTTGAGCTTGCGTTTTTTGGCAATATATACCTTGGCAAGCTGGATAATTCCGGTTGGCAATTCATCACCAACAGTAGCAGCAAACTTTTTACGTTTGGCAATACCATTGATATCATTGTAGCGGATCAGGTAATTGTTAAGGAGGATTTTTATCTGGTTGTTCTTGTCTTTGTCGGTAGTCCATTTATTCGGATTAACCTCCGAATAATTCAAGCTCAACAACATTTTCACTGTGAATTTAACCCCTTTGGCAACGAGCTCTTCTTTGAAATTGTTGTAAATACCTTGAGAGGTTTTTCCGTTCACCAATTGGAATAATTTATCAACCAGACGGTTTTTCAGCTCAGCAAGATCCTTATCGCGTTCTGCATCAATTTTAGCCAATACAGGTTTTTCTTCTGATTTTGCTTTGCGGTCTTTGATAATCCGTGAGAAGAGTTTTTTGTCAATTACCACGCCAGATAAAGATGGAGGCGCTTTTAACGAAGCATCTTTCACATCACCTGCCTTATCACCAAAGATGGCTCTGAGCAGTTTTTCTTCCGGAGATGGGTCGGTTTCACCTTTTGGAGTGATTTTCCCAATGAGGATATCTCCAGGTTTTACTTCAGCCCCAATCCGGATAAGTCCGTTTTCGTCAAGGTCTTTTGTAGCCTCTTCGCTTACGTTCGGGATATCAGAGGTAAGTTCTTCCAGGCCACGTTTGGTATCTCTCACTTCCAGAATAAACTCTTCGATGTGGAGGCTGGTAAACACATCTTCTCTAACAATGCGTTCAGAAATTACAATAGCATCTTCGAAGTTATTTCCTTTCCAGGGCATGAAAGCCACTTTCAAGTTTCTTCCAAGTGCTAACTCACCTAATTGCGTTGCATAACCTTCACACAATACCTGACCTTTGGTTACTTTTTCGCCTTTGGTTACAATCGGTTTTAAATTAATTGTGGTGTTTTGGTTTGTTTTCCGGAATTTGGTTAAACGATATACCCGAATATCATCCTCAAAACTAACCAGACGATCATCATCTGTACGATTGTAGCGAATAACAATTTCATTTGCATCAACCGCTTCAACCACGCCATCGCCTTCTGCGTTGATAAGCACACGAGAGTCGCGTGCAATCAGTGGCTCCAATCCGGTACCTACAATAGGTGCTTCTGGATTCAACAATGGAACTGCCTGTCGCATCATGTTTGAGCCCATCAATGCCCGGTTTGCATCATCATGCTCAAGGAACGGAATCAAAGAAGCAGCGATAGATGCAATCTGGTTTGGCGCAACGTCCATTAATTTGATCTTATCAGGCTCAACAACAGGGAAGTCACCTGCGAAACGTGCCTTTATTCTTTTATCTACAAAGGCACCACTTTTATCAATCTCAGTTTTTGATTGAGCAATAATTGAATCCTCTTCTTCCTCAGCGCTCATATAAACAATTGGCTGATTTGCATCAACTTTACCGTCATTTACAAGGCGGTAAGGGGTCTCAATAAAGCCTAATTTGTTAATTTTTGCGAAAACGCAAAGTGAAGAAATAAGACCAATGTTGGGGCCTTCAGGTGTTTCAATTGTACATAAGCGTCCATAATGGGTGTAATGTACGTCGCGCACCTCGAAACCAGCTCTTTCTCTTGAAAGACCACCTGGGCCAAGGGCAGAAAGCCGGCGCTTGTGGGTGATTTCAGAGAGTGGGTTGGTCTGATCCATAAATTGTGACAACTGATTTGTTCCGAAGAACGAGTTAATCACACTTGAAAGTGTTTTGGCATTAATCAGGTCAGTAGGTGTAAACACCTCATTATCACGTACGTTCATACGTTCACGAATGGTTCTTGCCATACGTGAAAGACCAACGCCGAATTGGCCATATAATTGCTCGCCAACAGTTCTTACACGGCGATTAGAAAGGTGGTCAATATCATCCACATCAGCTTTAGAATTGATCAGTTCGATCAAGTAACGGATGATGCAAATAATATCTTCACGTGTAAGTACGCGTGTATTTTCAGGAGTGCTAAGCGCCAGTTTCTTATTGATTCTGTATCGTCCTACATCACCTAAATCGTACCGTTTATCAGAGAAGAAGAGCTTATCAATGATACCTCTGGCTGTTTCTTCATCTGGTGGCTCGGCATTTCTGAGTTGCCGATAAATGTGTTCTACGGCTTCTTTCTCAGAGTTTGAAGTATCTTTTTGAAGCGTATTGTATATAATTGTATAATCGGTAGCATTGATATCATTCTTATGCAGAATGATAGATTTCACTCCCGACTCAAGGATCATTTCAAGGTGTTCTTTTTCGATAACCACCTCCCGATCAATGATGACTTCATTTCTTTGGATGGAAACAACTTCACCGGTATCTTCATCACCGAAGTCTTCTACCCAAGATTTAAGAACCCTGGCGGCAAGGCGGCGACCAAGGGCATTTTTTATCGAAGTTTTACTAACTTTAAACTCGTCAGCAAGTCCGAATATTTCAAGAATATCTTTATCACTTTCATAGCCTATAGCCCTTAACAGGGTGGTAACCGGTAATTTTTTCTTCCGGTCAATATAGGCATACATTACATTATTAATGTCGGTAGCAAATTCAATCCATGAGCCTTTAAAAGGAATAACACGGGCAGAATAAAGCTTTGTTCCGTTGGCATGGCGGCTTTGGCCAAAGAACACGCCTGGAGAACGGTGTAATTGAGAAACTACAACCCTTTCAGCACCATTGATAACAAAAGTACCTTTAGGTGTCATGTAGGGGATAGTTCCCAGGTAAACATCCTGAACGATGGTTTCAAAATCTTCATGTTCAGGGTCAGTACAGTAAAGTTTCAATTTCGCCTTCAGCGGAACGCTGTAGGTAAGACCTCTTTCGAGGCATTCTTCAATTGAATACCGGGGAGGGTCAATGAAGTAATCGAGAAATTCGAGCACGAAATTGTTTCGTGCATCTGAGATAGGAAAATTTTCTGCAAAAACTTTGAAGAGCCCTTCATCCTGACGATTTTCAGGAGTGGTTTCAAGCTGAAAGAAATCTTTAAACGATTGTACCTGCACATCGAGGAAGTCAGGGTAGTCAATCGGAAGTTTGCTGGAAGCAAAACTTAATCTCTGGCTGCGTTTTGTATGTTTTGTCAAGGGAACTGGATTTAAAATGAGAAGCAAAAAAGGGAAAGTCAACAAACAGCTAAAGACCTCTGAAAACTCAGAGGTCTTAGCTGTCGTGGTATTGATGAGATTACTTAACCTCTACTTCAGCGCCGGCTTCAGTCAGTTGCGACTTCAACGCTTCAGCTTCTTCTTTGCTTACACCTTCTTTCAACGGTTTTGGTGCACCGTCAACGAGGTCTTTTGCTTCTTTAAGGCCAAGCCCGGTTAACTCTTTCACCAGTTTCACAACTGCGAGTTTGTTACCGCCAGCGGCTTTAAGAATTACATCGAATGCGGTTTTTTCTTCAGCGGCTGCACCACCTCCGGCACCGCCGGCTGGGGCTGCTACTGCTACTGCGGCTGCAGCAGGTTCGATACCATATTCGTCTTTAAGGATTTGAGCCAGTTCGTTGACTTCTTTCACTGTCAGATTAACCAACTGTTCTGCGAAAGCTTTCAGGTCTGCCATTTTTATTGAGTTTGTTAGATTGTTTAAAAAAGAAATTGATTTGAATGTTGAGATTAAGCGTTTCTTTCGGAAAGTGTTTTGACAATTCCCGCCAGTTTGCCGCCTCCGGATTGGAGAGCAGAAACCACATTTTTCGCAGGAGATTGCAGTAATCCGATAATATCGCCAATAACCTCATTTTTGGTTTTGATAGCTAACAGCGCATCCAATTGATTATCGCCGATATAGAAAGATTCTTCTACATAAGCTGCTTTCAAAAGGGGTCTGTCGCCAGTTTTGCGAAAATCCTTGATCAGTTTTGCAGGTTCGTTCACAGATTCAGTAAACATCACCGCAGTTGTACCTTTAAGGGCCACAAATAATGGTGAGTAATCTGCATCCAAACGCTCAAGTGCTTTTTGAAGCAAGGTATTTTTCACTACCTTTAGTTCGATATTCTTCTTAAAGCAGCTTCTGCGAAGTATATTCGTTTTAGCAACAGTAAGTGTAGAAGTATCAGTAAGGTAAAAGTTCTTCGTATTGCTGAATTTTTCAACCAGGTCGTTAATCACCAGGTCTTTGTCTTCTTTCTTCATAGTTTTAAGAATTTAAAGTTGATGATTAGGCTCCGATTGATTTAGGGTCAACAGCTACCGAAGGACTCATAGTACTCGACAGATAAACACTTTTCACATAGGTACCTTTAGCAGAAGATGGCTTCAGTTTGATAATCGTCTGAAGCAATTCTTTTGCGTTGTCATGAAGGTTTTCAGATGAGAAAGATGTTTTGCCGATTGCAGCGTGCACGATACCGGCTTTGTCAACTTTGAAGTCGATTTTACCGCCCTTTACTTCCTGGACGGCTTTACCTACATCAACGGTTACGGTACCTGTTTTTGGGTTGGGCATCAGACCACGAGGACCCAGGACACGTCCCAGAGCACCTACTTTGGCCATAATGCTTGGCATAGTGATGATAACATCAACATCTGTCCAACCACCTTTGATTTTCTCGATAAAATCATCTAATCCAACAAAATCAGCGCCTGCTGCTTTTGCTTCTTCCTCTTTATCAGGGGTACAAAGCACTAACACACGAACTGTTTTTCCTGTACCATGTGGTAGAGATACGATGCCACGCACCATTTGATTGGCTTTACGTGGGTCTACTCCCAGCCTTACGGCAAGGTCAACAGAAGCGTCGAATTTTGCGGAAGAGATTTCCTTTACCAGTTTAGCGGCATCAAGGAGACCATAAGATTTTTCCTGGTCTACCTTATTCAAGGCCACTTTCCGTTTTTTTGTCAATTTTGCCATTTCACTCTTTTTTTTACATCAGTAATTAAAAAGGACGCTGGCCGTCAACGTTAATACCCATACTGCGTGCTGTTCCGGCAACCATACTCATGGCCGATTCAACTGTAAAACAATTGAGGTCGGGCATTTTGGCTTCGGCAATAGAACGTACAGTTTCCCAGTTAATCGTAGCAACCTTTTTGCGGTTAGGTTCTGCTGAACCGCTTTGCAATTTGGTAGCTTCTTTCAGTTGCACGGCAACAGGTGGTGTTTTGATGATAAATTCAAACGATTTATCAGCAAATACGGTAATAATTACCGGAAGCACCTTGCCAGCCTGGTCCTGGGTACGGGCGTTAAACTGCTTGCAGAAATCCATGATATTCACCCCTTTCGCACCGAGTGCCGGTCCGATAGGTGGTGATGGATTGGCTGCGCCGCCTTTCACCTGTAACTTTATGAGTGCACTTACTTCTTTAGCCATTTTACTTGTTTATTGAATCGCGGGTCCAAATTGTGCCGGAGGAAGGGAAGCATTGATGTCGGAGAAGACATCCCCGGCGGCAACCGGATTATCCACTGTTTTTATTCTTTTTCTACTTGCATGTAATTTAACTCGAGCGGTGTTTTCCGACCGAAAATTTTCACCATTACAGTAAGTTTCTTTTTCTCTTCATTTATCTCTTCGATAGTTCCTGTGAAGCTATTGAACGGTCCGTCAATTACCTTCACTGATTCTCCAACAACAAATGGGATATTCAATTCGGTTGCACCTTCAGACAATTCATCTACTTTACCAAGGATACGATTTACTTCAGAGGGGCGCAGAGGAATAGGCTGTCCTTTATCTCCAAGAAATCCAATAACCCCGGGAATATTTTTAAGGATATGCGGTATCTCTCCAACCATCATGGCTTCAATCATGATATATCCGGGAAAATAATTTCTTTCTTTGCTAATCTTCTTACCGTTTCGAATCTGATAGACTTTTTCGGTAGGAATCAATACCTGAGAAATATAATCCTGAATACCGTGGTGAATAATCTCAGAATTGATGTATTCCTTGACTTTATTCTCCTTACCGCTAACGGCACGAACAACATACCACTTCTTTGTATTTACTGATTCTTCCGTCATCATTATACTTTGAACAGATCGTAAAACAATTCCATAGCATTGCTAAATGTCGAGTCCATTAAAAAAATCAATGCTGCAATCACCAGAGAGGCAATCATGACGATAATCGCAGAGGACTGAAGTTCGCTGTATGTAGGCCAGCTAACTTTATTCACCAGTTCATTGTATGACTCGCTGATATATTCTTTTATCTTAGACATGCCTTTACTTCGGTTTGCACGGGAGGAGGGACTCGAACCCCCAGCCAACGGTTTTGGAGACCGCTACTCTACCAATTGAGCTACACCCGTTTCTTTTTTCATTTTAAATGGAGCCCTCCGTACTCTACCTCCCGATAGCTATCGGGAGAGCTACACCCGTT
>JAIBAI010000056.1 GCA_019695235.1 Bacteroidia bacterium
CGCCGAACCTACATTATCAGTATGGCTTGAAATCTCAATACGCATACGTGGATTCATCTCAAGAAGTTTTACCAAACGGTCAAGCTCTGCTACAGACTGTGGTCGAAGCGTAGCCTTATCAAAATCATAGAAAATGTTTCTCAACACAATCTTTTTTCCAATCTCCAGCTTGTTTAACTCCACATCCTGAACAATTTCCTGATAGGTCCGCGCTTTAGGCAAGTCAACGTTTACTGAGTAAAACAAATACCCTTCCATGGTAACGGCAATTCCGTAATTTTTGCCGGAAGGCAGTGAAACCAAATACTTTCCTGTTGCAGCATTCGACTGGAATGTGGCTACAGTTTCGTTTTTCTCATTATCGGTAATTACAACATTTGCCTGCAAAGGTGCCTTGGTTACCGCATCTGTAATTGTACCTTTTAGAATAGTTACTTCAGAAGAGAAACTCTTCGGTGGCTCTGGTTCCTTTACTTTCTCTACCTGGCTTGCCAAAGTACTTCGGCTGAGCAAAATATCCTTAATAATTTCCTGATATGCACTTGATGCCGGCACTACTACTCTTGAGAGGTAAAAATTATACCCTTCAAGGTTCGATGTTATTTCATATTCGCGACCATCAGCAATCGGGGTACGATACTTCCCTGTTCGTGCATTCGATTGAAGGGTTTTTGAAACCTCATTCTGCGTTAAATCAGTAATCACAATAAGGGCGTTGAGTGGCAAACCAGTTGCTGAATCAGTTACAGTACCTTTCAGTATAGTTCCTGCTAAAGCACCTTTAAACAATTCAATATCCTTTGTTACCTCCTGGTTTACTGTACTTTCCGGAACCTCAACAGAACCTGCATAAAGAGGGTAATCCTCTCTAAATGCCGATATTCCGTATGTCTTGCCGGCAGGAAGCAAGGTTTTGTACTTTCCATCTTCAGGCCTGGAGGTAAATGCTGTGACAATTTTCTTTTGTACCCGGTCGGTCACCACGACAATAGATTCCAAGGGTGTATTCGTATTCCCGTCGCTTACTGTACCTTTTAGCACGGTAGCACCCTGCACCACAGGAGGTTGCTCAGTGTTTATTAGCAGCCTGATTGTTTTTTCAACCTCTGCCACTCCCACAGGTACTACAATTGAACCTTGGTAATGAGGATAGCCCTCGCTTACAGCAAAAACATCGTAGGTACGGCCAGAAGTAATTTCCATTTTAAAGCGTCCAGTTTCAGCACTTGTACGCAGGGAGCCTTCTAACTCCTGCGATTGACGGTCCTTCACAACAATTATCCCATCAAGCCCCTTGAAAGTGACTGAATCTTGCAAAACACCTTTAAATACAGTAGTAACCGCCTTTCCACCCAGCTTATTGAGCTCAATAATCTTCTCTACCTCCTGGTTATTGGTTGAGAGTGGTATTTCTACATAACCAGAATAATATGAATACCCATCTACTGTTGCTGTAATTTTATAGCGTTTCCCAGCTGGTAGGGCCGACTGAAACCTACCCGTGCGCGCATTTGACTGGAATGTTGCTGCAATCTCATTCGCTTTTACCTCTGTTACAACCAGCAGGGCATTCAATGGTTCCTTGCTAACTGAATCTCTTACTATCCCTTTAAGAATTGCTGTTGCCACAGGAGCGCGCTCTACGATACGTGGCTCTAAAAATAGTACCTGCTCGTCAACCTTTGAACTCAACATCAATTGATCTTCTGTGTTGAGTACCGTTTCTTTTTCCGGCCCCAGCATACTTATCATATAAATATCAGTTTCTCCGATGGCATCCATCTTACCTGAGGAGTAATAGCCATGCTTTCCGGAGGCAGACACTACGAAAAACACATCCTTATCTGCTGAATTTATCGGATAACCAAGGTTCTGAGGCTTTGACCATTGTCCGTTTTCATAGACACTTTTAAAAATATCATAATGCCCCATGGTTTCATGTCCTTTAGAGCTGAAATACATGGTCTTACCATCGGCATGCATATAAACACCTTCCTCGTCGTAGGGCGTGTTAATGGTAGGCCCAAGGTTTTCTGCCTTGCCCCACTTCCCATCCGGCCCCATTCTGGTCACGAAAATATCGAAGCCTCCCAGAGAATTCTCCGGGTTGTCGCTAACAAAATAAATTGACTTCTCGTCAAATGAGAAACAGGCATGCACCTCTGAGTAAGGTGTGTTAATTGCATTACCTCCTGCCGGCTCTGGTTTCGACCAAACCTCACCATTCAAAGAAGAAATCAGGATGTCGCCCTCATCTTTGTTTGAGTATATAAACAACTTCTGGCCATCAGGTGATAAGGCTATTGTAGCATCGTGTTCACTTGTATTTACCGGGTAGGGCAATCGAACCGGCTCGGTCCATGCCCCATTCTGCTTGGTTGTGGAATATATATCTTCATAATACATTCCATCATCTGCAATAGCCCCTCCGGTTGTATTGGGTCGGCGACTGGTAAACAACATGATGGATTCATCTGCTGAGATTACCGCTGCATATTCACGGTAACGTGAATTTACAACCGGACCAATATTTTCAATAATAACCCGTACCGGATTGGCAACAAGATACTTTCCTGTGTTACACTCCTGAATGCGCTTGTCTGGATTGAAGCCGATTTTCTTATCCTGCACCGATTTATACATCGTGTAGAATTTTATTGCATCATCAAACTGATGGTTCAGGTGGTAAGCCTCACCCAGATAAAATGCAATGTGTGCGTCAATTTTAGGGTTAAGTTGATAGCTTCGCTTGAGGTATTCTAATGCCTTAAATTTGTTAGGCGAATTCAGGTAACATATCCCCAATTTAAAATTTAACTGGGCATTATTTGGATTAAATGCCTGAGCAGCAAGGTAGTACTCAATCGCCATGTATTTTACATAGTCTTCTCCCAAATAATAGGAATCTCCCGCATCAATAAACTTCAATGCGTCTTTTACCGCCCTTTTCTCTCCGGGAAAGTTTTTTATATCAAACTCAACATTCCTTTGCTGACCATACATCAAAGATGGAATGAGCAGCAGAATCAATTTTAACAGCCTTTTCATTTTTTGGTCAATTGCATTCGGCATCAATAAATAAACTCGCTACGCTTACACCGTGTTGAGTCGCCACATTCCAATCACGACAAGCACCTTTCAAATCTCGCATATTTTCTTTGACTATACCCCGGTTCATATAGGCGTACCCATACTCCGGATCAATGCTGATTGCTTTGTCAAAATCTGCCAGTGCACCAATGTAATCATGCAACTTGTTCTTTAGGCACCCTCTGTTGTTAAGGGCATATAAATCTGTAGGATTTAACTCTAATGCCTTGTTAAAGTCTTCCATGGCTCCATTGAGGTCATCCATATCAAACTTTACCCTTCCCCGCTTGACATAGGTTGCTGATTTCGAAGGTGCTATGTTGATGGCATAATTGTACTCAGTAAGTGCATCCTGTAATTTGGCCGAGATCGCCAGTGTACCGGCAAGATTATTATATGCCTCCACCAAATTGGGTTGCAGCCTGGTAGCTTCGCGGTAGTCTGCTATGGCTCCGGGGTAGTCTTTTAATTGACGCTTGCAGCTTCCCCGGTCATTATATGCCTCTGCAAAATCACTCCTTGCCTTAATGGCTCTATTAAACTGTTCAATTGCTTCCGGATATTTTTCTTTGGCATACAAAAGCCCTCCGGCGAAATAAAAAGCATCAGCATTATTTGGGTTTCGGTTTCCGGCAAGAATATAATCACTTAATGCGCCCTCTTTATTGCCTGAGAAAAACTTCGCTTGCGCCCTTCCGTAAAATACTTTATCATTTTTCTGATTGGTATCTAAATGCTCAGCTTTTGTGAAATCCTCAATCGCCAACGCATAATTATTCATCTTCAAATGGCAGATGGCACGGTTGAAATATGGCTTGCTAAAATTGCTGTCGGCCTTGATTGATTTATCAAAACTCGCAATAGCACCCGATAAATTCTTGTTATTATACAACCCAATACCCTGATTGTAGGCTTGAATAGAAGCCTGATTCTGCGCACATAATGCTGACACACAGGATATTAGAAAAAAAGTAAGCGTCCTGAGCATAATTCGTTTTTTCGGACTCTAATATAAGAATACCCAGCAAACTAGCTATCAGTTAGTCTAATTAGTTACCTGCCCTTGCGAAAACAGGCAGTCTGTTGCGTTCTCGGGAGCAATAAAGGCCCGGAATTTTGCAAAATTTCGTGTTGGCTTTAGGAAAACTTCTTTGCCAAATTACTGACAAGTAAGCCGAAGAAGTTCTTTAGTGGTTTTTCTACCATAAAACTGAGCATCATCGGAACATCTCCTTCGAATTTTAAGCTGGCTTTAGAGCTGCCTCCTTCCGGAATAACATCAAAAGTCAATGAAAACGGGAAAGGCCCTTTGCCATCAGACTTGATAAAAATTTTGCTTTCCGGTTCACGCTGAACTACTCTCATACTAATGTCAGCCATTCCCTTAATGGTATAGCTGCACGCATCTGCATCCGACTTCCAATTCACAACCTGCTCAGGCATAAGCTGTTGCAAGTTGTTCATGTCTGAAAGAAAAGCATAAACTTCCTTTTGGCTGGCAGGAATCACCTCCTGGGCTGGTTCTATTGTAAGCATTGTTCAGGCAATTTTTAGTGAGGCTCCCCAAGTTTCAGGGTTTGCTCTCCATCCTTTTAACTTCTCTGCTTCTTCTCGAGAAATGTAGCGATTTTTCACCGCTTGTTGTAGAATTATATCGTAGTTACTCAAGCTGAAATAAGGGCATTTTTCTTCCAGAAAATTCTTTTCGGCAACTTCAAAGCCATAATCAAATATTGAAACCAGCCCTTTTATTGAACATCCAGTTTCACGCAGTGCCTGAATGGCTTTGATACTACTTTGCCCGGTTGAGATGAGGTCTTCAATCACCACAACTGTTTGACCTGACTCAACCTTTCCTTCAACACAGTTTTCCAGACCATGCCCTTTTGGGCTGCTGCGAACATATACAAAAGGAAGGCCCAACTCCTGTGCAACCAATGCCCCATGTGCGATACCACCAGTAGCCACACCTGCAATAACATCGGGCTTCTCAAAGTGATTATTGATTGCACGGGCTAATTCTTGCCGGATAAAAGTGCGTACTTTAGGAAAAGAAAGCGTTAAGCGGTTGTCGCAGTAGATTGGAGCTTTCCAGCCTGAGGCCCAAACAAATGGTTGAGAAGGTTGGAGTTTTATTGCCTTAATTTGTAACAAATATTCCGCAAGTTGCGCTGCGACGTCTTTATCTGAAACCATGCCACAAAAGTACACCGTTTACCTGAATGGAAAAGCCCTATTTTTCAACAAAGTTCAGGATTCAAGTATTCGAAATATCCCGGGGAAAGATTATAGTGCTCTTAATCAGGCATTAGAAGAATTGCGTCAAACTGATTTTGTTAGCCTTCCGGATATTTTGCCGGAGGAGGGCCTGGCAATGTTAAAGCAACGCTTTCAGTTTATCAGGGCAGCTGGAGGGGTGGTTGAATCACCCAGCAGCCGTATACTGCTAATATACCGCTTAGATACCTGGGATCTTCCCAAGGGAAAAATCGATCCGGGTGAAAGTGAAATTGAAGCAGCTATAAGAGAGATTGAAGAAGAAACTGGCATTGTAACCACTCAGCCTGTTGCAGCAATTTGTCGTACATGGCATATTTATAAACACAACTCAAGTGAAATCTTGAAAGAGACTTCATGGTTTCATTTTAAAGTAGCTTCAGAAAGCAGCCCGATAATTCAAACTGAAGAGCATATCAGTCATGCAGGTTGGTACAACCTTGATCAGATAAAACAAGAACAAATGCAGAATATGTACCCTTCAATTCGTGATGTAATACAAACCTTCAGCGCTAATCTTTAGGTCCGGTCTTCAAGCAAGGGAACAAAGCTAAACTCACCATGCACTTCTGCATTAAGCTTGCCGTCGGCTGATTTGTCAATTACATGCATTACCTGTTTACCATTCACTCCAACTGGTATCACCATACGGCCACCTGGTTTTAACTGCAACAACAAGGCTTCAGGAATATGTGGCGCTCCGGCTGTGACAATGATTCTGTCAAAGGGGGCAAATGCCGGAAGACCCAGATAGCCATCACCGAAGAAAAGCTTGGCATTGAGGTTCAGTTGCTCCATGAATTTTTTTGTACGCTGAAATAACACTCTTTGTCGTTCAACACTGTAAACCTTGGCAGTAATTTGCAATAATACAGCAGTTTGATATCCACTTCCGGTGCCTATTTCCAATACTTTATGGTTTTTTTCAAGGCCAAGCAGCTGTGTTTGGTATGCAACGGTTGAAGGGTGCGAAATTGTCTGCCCCTCACCTATCTGAAAAGCAATATCTTCATAAGCCTTCTCAAGGAATGCCTGGTCACTGAAAAACAGATGCCGGGGAACGGCACGCATGGCTTCGAGTGTTTTCTCGTCCATTAGGCCTTTAGAGCGAATATCTTCAATAAGTCTGTTGCGTAACCCTTTATGCCTGTAGTTGTCTTCTAATTCTCGCATACCGGGCGAAATTACAATAGGCCTGAGACCTTTTTCCTTCACCTTCCTCGCCGTTCATTCACAATCTACTGTTAATTTTTACCTACGCTCCATAGCAGAAATTTACACATTGAAGCCTGAAATAGTATAGGTTTGTGCGAAAAAAAATATGCTTAAGCTTGCCTTGATTGGGGCCGGACACCTTGGGAAAATCCACCTTCGTTTATTGCAACAAATCCAATCTATTGAACTATCAGGCTTTTTCGATGCCGACCCCGACGTAGCTACTGCTGTTGAAAACGAGTTCGGCATCCGGGCATTTAAAAATGTGGAAGAACTTCTTGAAACTTGTGAGGCAGTTGATATTGTTACCCCAACAATTACCCACCATTTTTATGCCTGTAAGGCACTTCGGGCAGGGAAACATGTATTTATTGAAAAGCCTATTTGTACCACTATCGAAGAAGCCCGTGAGATTGAACGCCTGGCAGATGAAGCAGGGAAAAAAGTACAAATTGGCCATGTTGAACGGTTTAATCCGGCTTTTATCGCTGCAAAACCCTTCCTTGCAAATCCCATGTTCATTGAGACACACCGTTTGGCACAATTTAACCCACGTGGTACTGATGTATCGGTTGTGCTTGATTTGATGATTCACGACATTGACATTGTACTGCACAGCATCAATTCAGGGGTAAAAAAAATAAGCGCATCGGGCGTTGCCGTTGTGAGTGATTCTCCTGACATTGCTAATGCACGTATTGAGTTTGACAATGGCTGTGTTGCAAATCTCACCGCAAGCCGTCTTTCAATGAAAAATATGCGTAAAACCAGGTTCTTCCAAAAGGATGCGTATATCAGCGTTGATTTTCTCGAAAAGGAAACAGAAGTAATCCGAATGCAAGAAGCAGACGCATCTGACCCTCTTGCCATTTTAATTGAATTAGGCCCGGGCAAAGGCACAAGGCAGATTATCTTCGAAAGGCCGGAAATTGAACCAAGTAACGCCATCAAAGCAGAATTGGAAAGCTTTTCAGCTGCAATTTCATCGAACAGTAAACCAGTTGTTTCTGCATCCGACGGACTTCATGCCCTTGATATTGCCTATAAGATCATTGAAAAGCTCACCATGACCCCTCACCTTCTTGCCTGATGAAACTGGCATGTATTCCTTTGTTGCTGTTACTTGGGTTCTCCTGCAAAAAAGTAGAACAACCGGCTTATATACGCATTGATACCATTGCGCTAAAAAACAGCGGGCAAGGTGAAAACAGTCTGTCGTCAGATGTACGTGATGCCTGGGTTTATGTTGACGACCAGCTTCAGGGGGCTTTCGAGCTTCCATGCCGTATTCCTGTCAGCCAGACGGGAAATCATAATATTAAGGTCGGTGCAGGAATTTGGGTCAATTCACTTGCTACCTTGCGAAGCCCGTATGTTTTTTATGAATTTGCCTCAAGCGATTTCGAACTAACTGAGGGTCAGGAAACTATATTAAACCCATTGGTTAGTTATCGCAACAATATTCATTTTGCCTATCAGGCTGGCTTCGAATCTGCTACAGGTAATACCCTAGAGCCGACAACGAAAAGCGACACCATCGGCAGCATCACAAATAATCCCTTATTGGTATGTGAGGGGCAGGGGTCATTTCAGGTAAAATTAGCTCGTGATGAAGGTTTTATAGAGTTTCAGCAAACTGAATCAATGGCACTACCCAAAGCAGGTGCTTACGTGTATTTAGAACTTAACTACCTTTCAAGCCATCCTTTGGCAATTGGCGTCAGAAGCAATTATCCGGCAGCGGGCCTTGTGTACACCCCGGTCACCAGCCTGGCGCCCTCTGCTACATGGCAAAAGGCATACATTAATCTCACCAGGGCTGTAAGCACTGAAGTAAATGCAGAAGGTCAGAAAGCAGTTTTCAGCATAACAAAGCTCGCCGGAAGTGCTCCCCTTGACCTGCGGCTTGATAACCTGAGAATAGTCCATTTTACAGAATGAATCCGGCAAAAAGAAATAGAATACAGGCCTTGGTGCAACTGGTTGCTGATGCAATATCAGCGGGCCTTGCCTGGTTTTTCTATTTTACATTTCGGAAAGTTTACCTTGAACCACTGGTTTTTGGGTATCCTGTGGCACTTGACTACAACCACAGGTTCTTCTTAGGCATGGTGCTGGTTCCTGTCTTCTGGCTGATACTTTACCAAACAACAGGTACGTACAACGATGTTTTCCGCAAATCGCGCCTTGGAATACTTGGCAACACTATTTTGGTTAGCCTGTTAGGCAGCCTTGTACTGTTCTTCGCCCTGTCGCTCGACGACATTATTTCATCATACCAGTACTACTACATTTCATTTACTGCACTTTTCTTCCTTCATGCCGGAATTACCTCCATTCAACGAATGGTCATTGCAAGTATCAATGCAGCAGGAATTCAAAAAAAGCGTATTTATTTTAACACCCTTCTGATTGGCTCCGGCCCAAAAGCCATTGAAATTCACGATAAAATTACCAGACAACCAATTCAAAGTGGGAATCATTTTATCGGCTACCTTCCTTTTAGCCCTTTGAATGACTCGCCATCTATTGCTGGATTGCCGTCACTTGGCTCACTTGATGATTTAACACGTATCATTCGTGACTTCGATGTGGAGGAGGTCATTGTGGCCCCCGAAACCTTAGAACATCCCCAACTTGAGAAGCTATTGACAGAGCTTGAGCTGGCTGACGTTCAAACAAAAATTATTCCTGGCATTACCGACATCCTGCTGGGTTCGGTGAAAATGTCGGCCATATTTGGGGCACCAGTCATTGAAATCAGGCGTTCACTCATGCCTGCCTGGCAGAGTTCACTAAAACGACTGATTGATATCAGTGTAAGCTTGCTGGTACTGATTTGTCTTTCTCCCGTTTACCTGATAGTGGCTCTTATTATCATTTCGACCTCAAAAGGAGGTGCTTTCTATAGTCACCACCGCATTGGGAAAGGCGGCAAACCATTTCTGATGTTCAAGTTCAGGTCAATGTACCTGAATTCAGAAAATAATGGCCCTCAGCTTTCAAAACACAATGACTCCCGGATTACGCCCTTTGGGAAATTCATGCGAAAAACCAGGCTTGACGAAATTCCTCAGTTTTACAATGTATTAATTGGTCAAATGTCAATTGTAGGGCCCAGACCTGAGCGCCAATATTTCATTGACCAGATTGTGCAACAAGCCCCACATTACAGGATACTCCATAAGGTTAGGCCGGGAATTACCGGGTGGGGGCAGGTAAAGTTTGGATATGCTGAAAATGTTGGCCAGATGATTGAGCGACTGAAGTATGATATACTTTATGTAGAAAACATGACTCTTGCCCTTGATTTTAAAATACTGATTTACACGTTCTTAATAGTTATACAGGGGAGGGGTAAATAAAACAGACAAGGTGGCAGGAAAACTATTATGGCTTTATGTTTGTTTTGTGGAAGTCATTCAAAAAAAAATAATTATGGCACTTCAAATCACAGACTCCAACTTCGAGGAACTTGTACTTAAATCAGATAAACCTGTCTTAGTTGACTTTTGGGCAGAATGGTGCGGACCATGTAGAGTGGTCGGACCGATTGTTGAAGAACTCTCAAAAGACTATGAAGGGCGCGCCGTTGTTGGAAAAGTTGATGTTGACAACAATCCAAACATTTCAATGAAATACGGCATACGCAACATCCCCACCTTATTGGTTTTCAAAAACGGTGAAATTGTTGACAAGCAGGTAGGTGCTGTTCCGAAGACTGTACTGGCACAGAAGTTAAATAGCCAGTTATCCTGATTTTTTTAATACTGACACGGGCTCATAGCCCGTGTCTTCTTTTTTTAACCTATGCCCATCAACCGCCAGGAACTTCAGCAGTTTTCAAAACTCGAATTGCTTGCCCGTCAGGTCGTTGAAGGCTTTATCACCGGACTTCATAAAAGTCCGTTTCATGGCTTCTCAGTTGAGTTTGCTGAGTACCGCCCTTATAACCAGGGTGAAACTACCCGTTATATTGACTGGCGTTTATACGGTAAGACTGACAAACTATTTGTCAGACGATACGAAGAAGAAACCAACCTCAGGTGTCAGATTGTCATAGACCATTCGCCTTCAATGTTTTTTCCGGTTGATCATGAAAGAAAAGGCCTGGATTCAAAGCTTGGTTTTTCGGTCAAATCAGCTGCCGCATTGCTATACATGCTTCATCAGCAAAGAGATGCCACAGGGCTTAGCTTATTTAGCGAAACCCTCGATTTACATACCCCGGCGCGTTCATCAGTCAGCCACATGGCAATGCTGTATGCAGAACTTGAAAAGCTGCTTGATGCAGGCTGGAACCAACAAAGCGGCAAAACTCAGGTGGCACAGTCATTACACCTGATTGCCGAGGCGATGCCAAAAAGAAGCCTTGCTATCATCTTTAGTGATATGTTTGAAGACACAGCCGATATTGAGCATTTCTTTTCTGCCCTTCAACATTTAAAGCACAATAAACACGAAGTGATACTTTTTCATGTTACAGATGCTTCAAAAGAGTTGGCATTTAATTTTGAAAACCGGCCTTATCGTTTTATTGACTTAGAAAGCAGAGAAGAAATACGCCTCCAGGCTTCTGAAGTGAAGGAACATTATCTGCAAAAGATGGATGCCTATTTAAAAGACCTCAAGCTGCGTTGCGGCCAATATAAGATTGATTTCATAGAAGCTGATATTCAGGCGGGCTATCAGCAGGTGCTATTGCCCTATTTGCTTAAGCGAACCAGAATGGGTGCTTAAAGCATTCTTATAGGGCTCCGGGGTATCAGCTTTCCCCTCCGGAAAATTGAAGTTTTTGTAAGTGAATTTTTTTGGGGAAGAAAAATTTAACGCTTTCCTGAAACGATTCTGTCATATCAGAAACGTAAAATTCAAGATCAGGGTGCTTGTTCTGAGAAAGAAGATGTTTATCATTCAGCAGCTTATGCACATACCCTGCCACTACCTCAGCAGAATCATAAATTGCCACCTTCCCCTTGTAGTACTCCTCAATTTCGCGGCGAATCAAAGGATAATGTGTACAAGCTAAAATGAGCCCTTTTATTTCTGTAAGGCTTCGCTTCTCAAGATAAGAATTAACGATAGTACGCGAAATCTTATTGTTAAAGAAACCCTCTTCAATCATAGGAGCTAATAGCGGCGTAGCCAGGGATGACACCTGTAATTGCTTGTTCAGCTTGCGAATCTTACGGGGATAAATGCCCGACTGCACAGTACCTCGTGTTCCAATGATGCCCACCTTCCCCTTTTCAAATGACTGTGCAATAGCTTCTGCTGCCGGGTCAATAACATTTACCACAAGGGCCTTGTCACCTACAAATTTCTCTACAGCTTTAAAAGCATGTGCAGACGCTGTATTACAAGCTATTACAATCATCTTGCAATGCCGGCTCAGTAAATAGCGTGTAATATTTAACGCATAGCGTATGATTAATTCAGGAGATTTGTCGCCATAGGGAAGGTGTGCTGTGTCGCCAAAATAAATCAAAGATTCTGCCGGCAACTTCTGGTTTATAGCATGGGCTACCGTTAATCCTCCTATGCCTGAATCAAAAACACCAATTGGCAATTCTGCCCTTGCTTCCATGATGCAAGGATAAAAAAAAGCGCCCAATGAGGCGCTTTCAATCTTTAAACAAATACCTACTTAGGGCAAATTCAGCTTTTTCTTCACCAAATTAATTACGTTGTCACTTTCTTCCCAAAACAAGAGCGCCCCTGTTGAAGTATCAAAGATATAGGTATAGTTGTTTTCTTTTGCCACCTGTTCAATGGCTTTTTTCGCTTTTGTGATGATAGGATCCATTAATTCCTGCTGCTTTGCCTGCAGACTTTCTTCTGCTTGTTGCTGGAAGTTCTGAATACGGGTGCTGAGATTCTGAAGCTCAACTTCCTTATCTGCTTTTAAAACATCTGTCAGTTTACCTGCCTCAGCCATGTACTTTTCTTGTTTCGAACGAAACTCAGCGGCCATCTCCTGCAATTGCTTCTCCATTTCTTTGGTAACGGTATCCATTTTAGCCATAGCCACCTTGCGTTCTGGCATCAGGTTAATCAATTCAGCAGCGTTTACATGGCCAAATTTACTAGCCTTTTGTGCCATCACGGTGGATGCCAAAAGTGCTAATACGAGTAAAAAGGGGATTGATTTTTTGTTCATCATCTTGGGTTACTTTTTAGGGGGTACAACCGGAGAGCCGGAATCACTATTGTCATTATTATTTTTGCCAGGGGTAAAACCCATGTTCTCAAGTACATCATCACTGATATCATACTTGGGATTGGTAAACAACATGGTTAAATCACTTGATTTATCAAATACCACCGCATAATTTTTTGTGGTAGAAATTTCCTTAATTGAGTTGTAAATCTTATCCTGCAAAGGTTTTATCAATTCCTGGCGTTTTTTCAACAAATCACCATCTTTTCCGAAGCGTTGTTTTTGCAACTCTTTCGCAGCCTTTTCCTTTTCAATTATTTCTTCCTCCCGTTTCTTTTTCATTTCATCCGTGAGCAAAACTGCTTCTGCCTGAAAATCTTTATACATCCGGTCAATCTCAGCAAATTTCGCTTCGATTTCTTTTTGCCATTGTACTGATGTGCGGTCAAGTTGTTGCTGGGCAGACTTGTATTCTGGCATGTTGTCGAGAATATACTCTGAATCAACATATGCAAATTTCTGGGCTGCAAGGTGAAATTGCGCCGTGAAAAATAAAAGGATGACCAATGCTAAGCGTTTCATAGGCTTGTGTTTGGAGGGTGCAAAAGTAAACATTTCATTGCTTTTTCGGCTTACTGTCCAAATATCATGCAAAAGCTGTTATTTATTGTTCTTTAGCACCAAATTAGTTGAAATTCTGGCCAATAATAAAGTGGAAGTAGCTTTTTTGCACCTGATAATTAGGTGAAACCTGGTCGAAAGGTACTGCCCAGTCAAGCCCTAACAACCCGAACATGGGCAAGAACACCCTCACGCCTACACCAGCTGAGCGTTTTAGGTTAAATGGGTCAAAGTCACGCATCTTCATCCAAGAATTACCTCCTTCAAGAAAACCTAATCCAAAAACGGTTGCCGAAGGGTTTAATGAAACCGGGAAACGTAACTCCATGGTAAATCTACTATACAATGGTGCATCAAGCCGATTGGCAACAGAGCCGGAAACACTTCCGTCAGGGTAGCCTCTCAAGCCAACAATATCTGCTCCCAGTAGCTGCGCTCCGAAGGTGAGCCCGTTAAGCCCCGTCCCGCCAAAGCGAAAACGCTCGAAAGGGGACAGCCCTTTTATTGAATTGTACGTACCAACAAACCCAAAGTTTGCCCTGGTCATCAGTACAAGTGGGTGTGATTTACTGTTAGTGAGTTTAGTAAACCACTGTGCATCAAATTTCCATTTATAAAACTCCACCCATTTATAACGCTGCTCAATGGTCTGATAATCAGAAGCCTGGCGCTGAGCAATGAGTGAATATGGTGCTGTGAGTTGTAACGACAAAGAGAGCATAGAGCCACTCCGGGGATAAATCGGGTCGTCAATTGAATTGCGGGTTAATGCATTGGTGAGGCTCAGGTTGTTCGCAAAGCCTGTTTTCAAATCAAATGCCGA
>JAIBAI010000011.1 GCA_019695235.1 Bacteroidia bacterium
TGTCAATTATTAACTTCCTAATGTTTTGCAAAATTTCCTGAACATTGTTGGGAAACTGCTTTATGTATGTTTCAATTTCGTTCATAATTATCTGATGGTTGTCTCGTCTGTTACAATGACCGCTAACTTACTTATATCCGAAGTTTTTTCACCAATCGTTTCGCATACAGAACACATGGGTGCGAAATTGGCGAAGTTCTTCAATTGCGTGTTGCGGTTTATTTTTCATCTAGATTGAGGCCCTTATTGCTAAAAAATACCTAACAGCAATTATACAAATTTTGTCAATTGAAAAATATTTCAAGAATATTTCCTGATGGCATTTTGATATAGTTTCTTATTAATGAGGCAAATACCAATTTTGTACTTATCGCTTGTTGCATTTTTTTGATTATTTCAATCTTTTTCTTACCTGATTCTTTTAGTGGTTGCAACTTGAAAGTAGCACATAATCAGCATGGTATGATATTTTTTTTTGAAATTTTCCATCCTGAGTTGTAAATAGTTCCCTTTTCTTACTACGCTATATGAAGCGGGCCGTAACCTCTAAAGTCTGTTTGCGTCTAATGCTTTTGAAACCAACCTACCTTAACTTTTGAATCCTATGGAAACGCTCAATCAAAACGCAGAACCTACCTGGTCAGCATCGAAAAGAAAGAAATTCACAGTTACCCTTGCCGGGGTCTTCTTTATTTTCATTGCTGTATTCTTTATCAGCCTCGATATGTTTATGCATACCGAAGCACAGGCAGCTGACAAAATACCATGCAACCCCCCGCACTGCATTGATACGCATGTGTCAAAAAACCTTGCTAAATAGCTTTTGAATGATGACCCGAAAGCTGCGTTTGCCATCGGGTTTTTGATTTATTCCGGCGAATGAAAATGAAAAGTACTTCAAGATTAAGAGTCACCACAAAGTTAAAAACGAGCCTTCGCCGTAGATTAATCATTGGTGCCGTTGGCTTTTGCATAGCAATTGCCACTTGCACAACCCTTATTTTGAATTTTAATGCCGGTGATAGCCGGGCTTCTGAAATTGACGATGAACAACAGGAAATCGCATTGCAACTATTGCCTGTATGCTCTGAAAATCCTCTGACCCAGAAACGTTGGAAAATCATCAACCCAAATACCTACGACCTCCCTATTCAGTGGGATGTGTACCCTGAACTGCAAACTGGACTCCTGATTGCTCATCCGGGTGAAAATTTTATCATTACCAATACCATCGAAGGCAGCAATGTGCTGCGCATACGCTGGCAAAATAAAAGTGGTGAATGGTTCGATTTGATGCAGCCTGCTTCTGCTGAAACCTGCCCTTCTTCTGGTTGCTACGCTACCGAAGTGGTGTCGTATTTCCCTGCAAAACGAAACGACGGAACTACCCTCCCGGCTGAACAGCAAATGGTGTCTAAAGCCATCGGTGTACCACAGGGTAATGATGCCGCCGAATACGTTTCTCTTGGTTTCGGAGGCGAAATTACACTCAAATTTGCTGACCCAATTGCAAACGGACCCGGTGACGACCTTATGATTCATGAGTCTACCATGGGTGCAAAATCCTGCGAACGCTATCCGGAAAAAGCAATGGTATTTGCATCACAGGATGGATGCCATTTTATTTACCTCGGCGAAGCTTGCCAGGATGCCAGCTTCGACCTGGGTGCAATGAGCTGGATACGCTTTGTGAAACTGAAAGATATCAGCCCGGTAACTTATCCTTATGGCAATCAAACTGCTGATGGTTACGACCTTGATGCAATTCAATGCCTCAATGGCACCGCTAATACAACTCCTGATGATGGACTTGTTGCCGGATCTGCCCAAGAGGTAAGCCAATATGTTCAGGGTACCCGGAAAAATGGAACCAATATCCACCCCTCCAGAACAAACCCCGAAATGGCTTTGGGTGTACCACAAAACGACGACCTGGGTATCAACTTCGTTTCGCTCGGCTTTACAGGCATGATCGCACTGAAATTTGATTATGTTGTTTTTAACCGCGAAGGCAACGACCTGCAAGTAATCGAAACTTCTTATGGTATTGCTGAGTGTCAAATATACCCTGAGCAGGCTTTCTTTGAAGGCTCTCTCGATGGCGAATCTTGGTTCGCAATGGGCGAGGTATGCCTCGATGGTGAACTCGACCTGGGAGCCGGTGTTTATGCAATTCAATATATAAGAGTTACTGACCGCTCTGCTGCAAGCAATTTCCCCAACTCTGCCGATGGCTTCGACCTCGACGGAATTATTGTACTCGATGATTGCCCCGGTCAGGCACGTATCCAAGCATTTGATAATATTACTACCCCTGATGAAATAGCCGAAATTAAAATGTCGCCCAACCCATTCCGCGACATCAGTACCCTTGAATACGAAACAGGCTCTGTTGACGAAAGGGTGAATATCGCATTCTATAATTATGTCGGCCAAATGGTGCATAGCGAAAGAGTGAAAATTCCTAAAAATACCCGCTATCAGCACCCTATAAATGGCGGCGATTTGCCTAAAGGGGTGTATATCGTATCAGTCGAATCCGGCGGACAAAAACAAAGCATCAGGGTGATTAAAAACTGATGAATTGATTCACGCAGCCCCCTGTCAGTAAAATATAACCGGAAATGTAAAATATTTTTGGTTGGTCAGGCGTATTTGCGTAGGTTTGATGCAGTTTTCAAACTTACAATTATGCTTTTCTCACGCGATAAAACAGAGCATTATACTATCCTGAAAGTTCAGACAGATAAGCTCGACAGCACAGTTGCCCCTGAGTTGAAATCAGAAATGCTGCTTATCAACAAAGAAGGCGTAGTAAACATTATTCTCGACCTGAGCGATGCGCGCTATTGCGACTCATCCGGCCTTTCTTCAATCCTTGTAGGTAACAGACTTTGCAAAAATGGCAACGGAATCCTTGTGCTTGCCGGATTGCAACCCTCTGTGATGAAACTCATTACCATCTCTCAACTCAGTCCGGTACTCACCATTACGCCAACCGTAAGCGAAGCCATTGACTACCTCTTCATGGAGTCAATCGAAAAAGATATCACCCAAAACGACTAAATAAACCACAAAATGCAAAAACAACTCCTACTTATCTTCCTTTCTGTTTTCGCCGGATACAATCTGGCAATTGCCCAATGTACCCCTAACCCCCAATACGCCGATTCATCTTCCGGAGTATGGCCAAGTATTCAACAAAATCTGCCTTGCGCTTTTGCTGATAATCCGAACGGATATTCAACTACGATCGACCTCAAAACAATAAGCGATACAACCATTTCATACATGAGCATGTCTGCCAGTGTTCGCGTGAAAGCAGTTAAAATTGTGAGTGTAAGCGGTATGCCGGATGGATTTACATTTTCTCCCGATAAACCAGTTTGGGAAAATGGGGGAGTTAGACCTGACTTTACCCCGGTTCAGGGATGTATCCAAATCGCTGCCCCCGCAGCTGCCGTTCAACAGGCAAGCATGGCAAATCCGGGTGGCCACGACTTTAACCTTACTATCGTAGTAGATATGCTCGTTGATACAGTAATCGGCCTCCCAATTCCACTGCCTGTAAACAACAAATGGCTGTCTGAAATAAACCAGGCCCCTTTGAAACCTATTGACGTGGTGGGCTATCAAATCAGAGTGCGCAGCACAACAAGCGAATGTGGCCCCCAAATACCCAGCGCCCTCAGTGAAGTGCTTGCAGCAGGTCAAATGAAAGTATTCCCAAATCCGGCACATAACAATACTGCTATTAGCTTTAACAGTGCAACTGCTGGAAATACAACTGTTTCAGTTTTTAATGCCGCCGGAAGCCTTGTTGAACAACGTACCGTAAATGCAAGCCAGGGCCAAAATACACTGAACCTGCAAACACAGCAGTACGCTAACGGATTCTACCATTTCATTGTAAACACCCCGACCAACGTAATGCATGGCTCTTTTGTAAAGTCAGCCAACTAATTATTTGAATACCCTAAAAAAGAGGCCGTTTTCGTACAGAAAACGGCCTCTTTTTTATTGCTTAACGCATGCTGTCTGCTATGCCGAACCAGGCCTGAGGCCCTAAACTGGCAGAATGCTGCTACTACACACCGCTGCCACGCCGCCACCTCCCCGAAGCCATATACCAGTACGATACCAAGCCCAATAGTAAAAAATACAAAACCTCCGTCAGCCAAACCTCATGTACTTTTGCTCCGGGCCTGCTGCCAACATACCAGGCAAACAAAACATAAATGGCAATGGTGATGCTCTCTGCCAGCAAGGCAAAACGCGTGTTCCCACTGCCGGTAACTCCGCTGAAATAGGTCATTGACCAGGCGAAAAGTACCAGTGAACAACTTATTACCTGTAAGGTCGGCACACTGTTGGCAATGAAACCAGCGTCTAAGGCCTTCCCGGCTGCCAGACCAACAATCCATTCGGGGAAAAATAGGTTCGGAATAATTAATACAAGTGACGAGCCAAATGAAAGCAGAAATACCTTGCGTAAACTCGGCATAACACCACTGCCGGCACCACTTCCGATGAGATAACTCACAACAGTATTGGCTGCCGCATTGAAACCCCAGAATGGCACCATCTCAAACATGTATATTATCCTTATTATCACCGAGATGGCTAATGCCTGCTCGCCCAAACGCTCAATCACCAGAAAAAATACAAACCATCCGGCATGTGAAAGAAAAAACTGAAACATCACCGGCGATGCAATCCTGCTGACCTGCCTGATTACTGCCTCCTTGAGCTTCATGTCACGGAAAAGCGAAAACTCCTTTGCAGAACCTTTGTACCACATATACCCCACAAAACTCACAGCACCAATGGCTTCGGCTATTGAACTGGCCATGCCTGAACCACTGATGCCCAATGCCGGAAAACCAAAATGACCAAAAATCAAGGCATAATTGAAAAATACATTGGCCACAGCAGTAATAATCGTGGTCAGGGTTATCACCAGCGCACTTGATACACCAATATATAACGACCTGAATGCCAAGCCGAAAAATGCAAAAACAATGCCCCATGCCCGCTGATCAAGAAACGCAATGGTTTGCCCGTACACCGCCTCAGAATGAATAATCAGGCGCAATAAGGTCGGACTAAACACCTCCATCACCGCCCAGAGCAACAAACTCATCGCCATTAAAATTTGAAGACTGCTATTAAATACCTGCCCAATAGCCGGTAAGTTCTTCTCACCATGCCTGCGGGCAATTAATATCTGCACCCCGGTAGAGAAACCAAAGCCCAATACAAACAAGGTGTTGTAATACAGACCTCCCAAACCAACCGCATCTAACGACACCGCATCAACCCCTGCCATAAACAGCGCATCAGTGGCTAATATCACATTTTGGGCTATGGCACCAATGATAATCGGAATGGCTAAATGAAGAATGTGACGGTACGAACCGGCTGTGAATTTCATCCTGCAAAGAAACAACCTTCCGGCGGCTTATCTTTGACGAAATTTTTTACAAAATCGCCTTCATGAAAGTTAATACTTGCAGTAAAATAAATAGATGGATTATTGGCCTTGCTTTTTTGCTGTTACCTGTACTCAATGCCTGCAAGAAAGAAACGCCCGAAACACCCATTGAACAGGCCAAGTCAGGAAAGTCGGTGTTCGTACTCAATGAAGGTACATTTAACTGGGGAAATGCCAGCCTTGACCTGATTAATACCGAAACAGGTACTTTGACCGAAGATGTTTTCATGACAGCTAACAAACGTCCACTGGGTGATGTGTTGCAATCTTTGACTTTTATTGACAAACAGGCATGGCTGGTGGTCAATAATTCAATGAAAATCGAAAGAATCAATCCCGAAAATTTTATATCTACCGGAATAATTCAGCCGCTGACATCACCACGCTACCTGTTGCCTTTAGAAAATAAAGTATATGTTAGTGACTTATACGCCGATAAAATTCATATCCTCAACCGACAAACAGGAGCAATTACCGGAGGTGTCAAATGTAGTGGATGGACGGAAGAAATGCTGCTTGTAAATAACCAGGTGTGGGTATGTAATGTACGCAAAGCAAAGGTCTATGTGATTGACCCCCAGGCTGATGTTATTACAGATTCAATCACCGTAGGCGATGCCCCACGCTCAATTGTACAGGATAATAAAGGGCAGGTATGGGTTTTATGCGAAGGTAAAATCCCACCGGGCGAAACAACCGGCAGCCTCTGGAAAATTGATGCCCAAAGCCGGATGGTCTTGTCCTCTTTTACCTTTCCGGCGAAAAGCCACCCTTCGGCTTTGTGTACCAATGCTGATAAATCAAGCCTGCTGTTCCTGCTAAACGGACTTTATCAAATGCCGGTGGATGCAGCAAACCTTCCCGACAAACCCTGGATTGAACAAGAACAACGCTTATTCTATGGCCTTGCAGTGAACCCCGCTGATAATACCATCTGGCTGAGTGATGCAAAAGATTATGTGCAAAAGGGTGAAGTAATACAATTGAACCCCGAAGGCACCATCAAAGCAAGCTGGAAAGCAGGCGTTGCCCCGCGTGCTTTTTATTTCTATTAAACCACTCTTAACTCAACCAATCCGCTTCAGATGGATGTCGCGGGTAGGAGCGATGATCATTGGTACCTTCTCAATATAAACCGAGCTGGTATCCAGACCAAATGCCCGCTCTTCTGATAAGCTGATATTCTTTAAGAAGAAGTATATGTCTAACACAATCTTCTCGTAAAAGGGCAACTCGTTCTCATTCGAAAGAAAACGCTCCAATACAATAAACTTGAAATCGCCAATCACCTGATTCTTGTTCAACGACTCGTACCGGCTTACAATGTCAACCTCCCCGGCCTTTACCATGTCAGATACTACCTGCCTAAACATCAGATTGATACGGGGGGCTACCCTGAAACCTAAATTGAAATCAACCCTGATAACCGTGTCTTCTACAATCTCTGTCACCTTGTAATCCATCCGGTGCGGCTCATCTACCAGATTTACATGCAGAAACCAATAGATGTCAGCACGTTTGGGCTGCTTTTGTAATATTGAATAAATAATCTTCGATTCAACCTGCTCACGAATATTGGCGCTGGTAAGAAATACCAGATGGGTGGCGTATTTCGGAATGCTAAGATCCTGCTTGAGGTCTTTCAGCATCGGTAAATAATCATACAAATCAGCAAACTCAACATAACTGTTCCTGATCTTCCGGGCATCATACCAAATCCACATTATCAACGCCAGTACCGAAGCAATCATCAATGAAATCCATGCGCCTTCGGTAAATTTACTCATGTTGGCAATTAAGAATGAAAATTCAATCATAAAGTACAAACCGATGAAACCATAAATGATTACCGGACTGTATTGCCGCATACCCATGAAATAAATAAGTAAAGTTGACGACATCATCATCCCGATGATGATGGTTAACCCATAGGCCGCCTCCATGTGCCCTGAATCTTTAAAATAGAGCACCACTGCCGTGCATCCGGCAAAAAGCAACCAGTTTACTGAAGGTATATATAGTTGCCCACGTAATTCAGTCGGATAATTGATGCGAACTTTTGGCCATAAATTCAACCTGATTGCCTCGTTTATTAATGTAAACGAACCACTGATAAGCGCCTGACTGGCAACAATCGTGGCAATGGTCGAAATAACAAAACCTGTATAGAAAAACCACGAAGGCATAATCTCATAAAATGGGTTAAGGCCTTCGGCAATATGTTGACCATTCAAATGTTGAAGCAACCAGGCCCCCTGCCCGAAATAATTAAGTAACAATGAAGTCTTCACAAATACCCAAGTGGCACGTATATTGCGCTTACCACAATGCCCCAAATCAGAATAGAGTGCTTCGGCTCCGGTGGTACACAGAAAAACTGCCCCTAAAATCCAGAACCCATGAGGGTAAGCTACCAACAAATGGTAGGCATAGGCCGGATTGATGGCTTCAAAGATTTCCGGCATGCCTGCTATCTGGTTGATGCCAAGCATACTTAACATTGAAAACCAAATGAACATCACCGGCCCAAACATCTTGCCAATTGACTTGGTGCCAAACTGCTGAATGGCAAAAAGCAAAAATAATATCCCGATAATGATGGGTACAGTATTGATTCCGGGATAAGGCTCACGCAAACCTTCAATGGCTGATGCCACCGAAATGGCCGGAGTGATGATGCCTTCACCCAATAAGGCCGCCCCCCCGATTATTGCCGGAAATAACAACCATTTAACCTTGGTACGCCGCACTAAAGTGTACAACGAAAAAATCCCGCCTTCACCCTTGTTGTCTGCTCTTAAGGTGAGAACAATGTATTTTAAGGTGGTTTGAAGCGTCAATGTCCAGAATATACACGAAATAGCCCCCAAAACCAATTCATGGCTGATGGTGCGCTCACCCACAATCGCTTTCATAACATACAGGGGCGAAGTGCCGATATCACCGTAAATGATACCCAGTGTCACTACTAATCCCGCTAATGTGATACGGTTTATCTTCGAATGTTGTACCCCTGCCATGTTTTGAGCAAATAAGGCCGCAAAATTATCTGCTTTTGGCCTTTACTTGTTAGGTATTTGCAAATATTTCAAATGCGCTATAATACATTACCAAAACTTAACAATTTTAAATAGCTGATAGTCAAGTTGATATGTGCAAATCATACCTCATATCATCGCTAATGTTAAGCCAATGTTAACATTTAGTAAATAAATTGTGTAACTTTGCGTTATTCAATTCAGTTTAACAAGAAAATGTGTGCTATGAGAAGTCTGATTGTTTTAGCGTTTTTTATCATGTCGCTGGGCCTGACAGCCCAAAACAGAGAAGTACGTACCTATTATGACAATGGTACCCTCAAATCAACCTATCGTTATACCAGCGCAAGCAATTACGAGGTTACAAATTACTATCCTTCCGGCAAAATCATGGAATCCGGCCGCTTTATCAACGGAAAAATGGATGGCGCATGGACAAGCTATGCAGTTAACGGCATACGTACCAGCGAAGGCCTGTATAAAAACGGTGAAAAAATTGGCGAATGGAAACTTTACGACGATAACGGTAGCCTGCGCCAAAAACTTGTCTATGAAGCCAATCGCGTCATAAACAGTACACCCTACCACAGACCTGCTAACGCTGTCGCAGAGTCACATATTCATTGAGCTAATCAATAAAATTTTAAACGCCTCCCGCAAAGAGGCGTTTTTTTTTGCCCCTCGCTGATATTCATCATACCTTTGAGCCCTTACAAAATAAAGGAAATGAAGAAGCACAATTTCAGCGCCGGCCCCGGCATACTCCCGGCAGAGGTTCTCCAAAAAGCAGCAGAAGCTTGTATCAACTTTAACCAGTATGGCTTATCACTGCTCGAAATCTCACACCGTGGCAAAAATGTTATCGAAGTATTTGACCGCGCTGAAGCCTTAGTGAAGAAACTTCTCGGGCTGGGCGACGATTATCGTGTAATCTTCCTCCAAGGCGGTGCCAGCAGCCAGTTTGCAATGGTGCCAGCCAATTTCCTGAACACCAAAGCAGCTTACCTCAATACCGGGGTATGGGCCAACCGGGCAGTTAAAGAAGCACGGTTCTACGGCGAAACAGAAGTGGTGGCCAGCTCAGAGGCTGAAAACTTCAACTTCATCCCGAAAAATTACCAAATTCCGGCAAATGCCGACTATTTTCATATCACCTCCAACAATACCATCTATGGTACCCAGATGCACAGCTTCCCCGAAAGTCCCGTGCCACTGATTTGCGATATGTCGTCAGATATTTTCAGCCACCGCTTTGATGCCACTAAGTTTGATATGATTTACGCCGGAGTTCAAAAGAATATGGGCCCCGCCGGCGCTACTATGGTGGTGCTGAAAAAAGAAATGCTCGACCGTATCACACGCAAACTGCCAACCATGCAGAACTACCGTACGCATGTTGACGCTGATTCAATGTACAACACGCCCCCGGTATTCGCAGTGTACGTGTCAATGCTTACCCTCGAATGGCTCGAACGCAACGGAGGTATAGAATGGGCAGAGAAAAGAAATGCTGCCAAAGCTGAATGCTTCTACAATGAACTCGACCGCAATTCAATGTTCCGCGGTACTGTAGCCAAAGAAGACCGCTCATGGATGAACGCCAATTTCGTACTGAACAACCCTGAAAAAGAAAGTACCTTTAGCGATATGCTCAAAGAAGCCGGTATCATTGGCCTTGCCGGGCACCGCTCGGTAGGCGGTTTCCGCGCTTCTATGTACAACGCCATGGAGCTTGATAGTGTAAAGGTACTTACCGATGTTATGAAATCATTTGAACAAAAACACGCCTGAGAAATGAAAAGAATTCTTGCCAACGACGGAATTGATGCAGCAGGAAAAGCGATGCTCGAAAAAGCCGGCTTTTTCGTCGAAACAACCAAAGCAGCCGATAACCACCTGGCTGAAACTATTAACAATGAAAACTTTGATGTGCTGCTCGTACGTAGTGCCACAAAAGTTACTGCAAACCTGATGCAGGCCTGCCCTAGACTGAAACTTGTCGGTAGAGCAGGGGTAGGGCTCGATAATATTGACCTTACCTACGCAGCAGCCAATGACATCAAAGTAGTTAATACCCCCGCCGCTTCTTCGCAGTCGGTGGCCGAACTGGTCTTTGCCCACCTCTTTAGTGGCGCCCGCTTCCTGCAGGATGCCAACTTCCGCATGCGCACCGAAGGGGATACAAAGTTTGCTGCCCTGAAAAAAGCCTATTCCGCTGGTATAGAACTGCAAGGAAAAACAATCGGTATCGTTGGATTCGGCCGTATCGGTCAGGCTGTTGGTTCAATGGCATTAGGCCTTGGCATGACGGTGGTCGCCTCTGACCCATACATCCAGGAAGCTACCCTCCACGTACATATCCCCCAGGCGAAAGCTGATATCCCCGTGAATATCAAAACTGAACCGCTTGAAATGGTCATCCGTAAAGCCGACTTCATTACGCTGCACGTTCCAGGGAAAATTAATGGAAAAGCAGTCATCGGCGCAACAGAAATAAAACACATGCAAACCGGCACCGTGTTAATTAATGCCAGTAGGGGAGGGGTGATTGACGAAGATGCACTGCTGGTTGCTCTTGACCAGGGTAAAATTCGTTTTGCCGGATTGGATGTGTTCGAGAACGAACCAACACCACGCACTGAGCTACTTACACATCCGGCCATTAGCCTTAGTCCGCACATCGGGGCATCTACGAATGAAGCCCAGGAACGTATCGGCCTCGAAATGGCAAACGCAATCATCGGATTCTTTAAAGAAGATTGAGCTGAATGGCTGCAATTTTTCCTTTCAAGGCTTATTTGCCCGCAAATAACCTGGAAGAGCAGGTGGTTTCTAAACCTTTTGACAAATACACCCTCCAGGAGGTGGAACAAATCGTTAAGGCAAACCCCCGTTCATTCTTGAATGTGATAAAACCTGACCTCGCTGCAGGAGTGCATCGGAACCCAACTGACCCTGCCGGCCTTCAACGCAGCCGGGAACAGTTTTTGCAATTCGCTCATGAAAATATCCTTGAAAGACAGGAAAAACCAGCGTTTTATATCTACCGACAAGAAAAACCTGATTTTACATACACGGGTATCATCGCCACCATCGCTTCAGCCGACTACCGCAACGATACCATCAGGATTCATGAGCAAACCCTCGCCCTGAAAGAGGAAAAACTGAAAGATTATCTTCAGGTCGTAGGTATCAACGCTGAACCTGTAATGTTTACCTATCCGCATACCGCCGAAATTGACGAACTGATGAATCGGCTGACGGCAGCCCCACCAAAGGCTGATTTTATAGCTGATGGCAAACGGCAAATGCTCTGGCTGGTTGACAAATCAGAAGATATTCGTCAAATACAAACAGCCTTTGAGCAGGTAAACCATGTTTATGTTGCCGACGGACACCATCGCTCAGCATCTTCGGTGCTGCTGAGTGAAGAATTGGCCCATAAACATCCGCAAGCTTCAAAAGATGCACCCTGGCGCTCGTTTATGGGTGTGTTCTTTCCCGACCACAACCTCCAGCTCTTTGCTTTTAACCGCCTGCTAAAAGATACCGGAGGCCTCAGTAAAAACCAGATTCTTGAAAAACTCTCCCTGCGCTTTCATGTCGAAGAACATCTGTCAAATGCCGTGGAACCACAGAAAAAACAAGAGTTTAGCATATTCATTGACAATTGCTGGTACCTGCTTAGCTTCAAAGAAGAGCCACCCGCAGCTGCACAGCAATTAGATGCCGACTTGCTGAATGCCTATATCCTGGCACCGGTGTTTAATATCCACGACCTGCGCAATGACCACCGCATTGATTTTGTTCCTGGTTTGAAAGGGCCTGATGCACTCTGCAAAAAAGTACAGAGCGGCAAAGCAGCCATCGCATTCGGACTGTACCCCGTTAGCTTTGAGCAATTCTTTGCATTTAGCGACCAGGGAAGAATGATGCCGCCAAAATCAACATGGTTTGAACCGAAACTCCTGAACGGATTAGTAGTGTACGACCTGGAAATACCCGAAGATGACCGTCGCTGAGAACCTTCATGCCATCCGGCAAAAATTACCCGATAAGGTAAAACTGGTAGCTGTAAGTAAAACCTATCCGGCAAATGTGCTTATGGAAGCCTATCACGCCGGACAACGTATTTTTGGCGAAAACCGCGTGCAGGAAATGGTTGAAAAGTATGCCCAAATGCCCGCAGATGTGCAATGGCACCTTATTGGCCACCTGCAGAAAAACAAGGTCAAATACATCGCTCCCTTTGTGAGCATGATTCATGCAATTGATAGCACCGAACTGCTCCAGGTGGTAAACCGTGAAGCAGCAAAAGCCCAAAGAACCATCCCTTGCCTGATTCAAATACATATCGCTCAGGAAGAATCAAAATTTGGCTTCTCCTATCCTGAAGCAAAAGAATTTTTTCTGAACAAACCCTTCAGCTCTCTTGAAAATATCCGTATTGCCGGCCTGATGGGTATGGCAAGCCTTACAGATAACCCTGACCAGGTACGGCAAGAGTTTAAAAAACTGGCATCCTTCTTTAACGAGGTCAAATCAGGCCCTATGCACACAGAGACCGGATTTACCGAGCTTTCAATGGGTATGAGCAGCGATTATCCTATTGCCATTGACCAGGGGGCTACCATCATTCGTGTTGGTTCGGCTATCTTTAAAAGCTCCCGCTAATCTGCTATCTTTGAAAAGTGAAGAACCCGCACCTTGACCCCGATGCCGACAACCTCTCCCCACGCGAGAAGGAGTTCGAAAGGGTTTTAAGACCTGCCAGCTTTGATGATTTTACCGGACAAAAACAGGTGCTTGAAAACCTGAAAGTATTTGTTGAAGCTGCACGTATGCGCGAAGAGGCACTCGACCACGTCTTGCTGCACGGCCCCCCGGGGCTCGGAAAAACCACCCTTGCAAATATCATCGCCAACGAACTGGGAGTGGGCTTTAAAGTTACTTCAGGCCCGGTGCTTGATAAACCAGGCGACCTTGCCGGCCTGCTTACTAACCTTGAACCCTGCGATGTGCTCTTTATTGATGAGATTCACCGCCTCAGCCCGGTTATCGAAGAATACCTCTACTCAGCAATGGAGGACTATAAAATTGATATCATGATCGAAACAGGGCCCAACGCCCGTTCTATTCAGATAGCTTTGAACCCCTTTACCCTTATCGGCGCTACAACACGCTCGGGCCTGCTTACTTCACCACTCAGGGCCAGATTCGGCATCAACGCCCGCCTGGCATACTACGATATGAACGTGCTTTCAGGTATTGTAAAACGCGCAGCACGCATTCTTCAAATGAAAACATCTGAAGATGCCGCACGTGAAATTGCCCTCAGAAGCAGAGGAACCCCCCGGATCGCCAATGCCCTGCTCAGACGTGTGCGCGACTTTGCTATGGTAAAAGGCGACGGTACAATTACCAAAGAAATTACCAGTGTTGCACTCGATGCACTGAATGTTGACCGGTTCGGCCTCGATGAAATGGACAATAAAATACTCCATACCCTCATACATAAATTCAAGGGCGGTCCGGTAGGTATGACCACCATCGCAACGGCCTGCGGCGAAGATGCAGAAACTATCGAAGAGGTCTATGAACCCTACCTGATTCAGGAAGGATTCCTGGTTAGAACACCCAGGGGTCGTGAAGTGACCGACCTTGCCTACAAACACCTCGGCATCATTCGACCAGGCAGAACCGGAGGCCTCTTTACTGAATAAACTGCATGAAAGCCAGATGCATCACCCTGCGCCTGTCAACCCGATGACTGCATACCAGACAAGCTACATTTATTCGCCCGAGGGAGTGGCGAACATGGTTGAATTCCTCGCAAACGCTGATGAACTCGCACTTGATGTTGAGTTTGACCGCGAACGGTTCAGCTATGGCACTACCATCTGCCTGATCCAGGTATTTGCCAACGAACACTGCTTTCTCGTTGACCCGATGCAGGGGCCTCCCCCCGAAGCACTTTACCGGCTTTTTGAAAATCCGGCAATACAGAAAATTATGCACGCCCCCGGAGAAGACCTCCAAGTGCTGCACCTGCAAAAATGCTTCCCACTGAATGTGTTTGACACCGAACGAACGGCACGCTTATTGAACTATGAATCGTTTTCTCTGGCCGCTTTGCTCAAAGAAACCAATGGAATCAGCCTGAATAAAGCCATACAGAAAACAAACTGGACGCAGCGCCCCCTTAGTGAATGGCAGATTCAGTATGCCGGTGAGGATGTGATTTCATTGCCCGGTTTACGCAATACTTTGATTAAACAGGTGCATGAAAAGAATATAGACAAGTGGGTGAATGAAGAAAATAAAGCCTGGGATACTTACAGGGCAATTGAAAAACCACCCGGGGTATATACGCACCGTGATGACGAAAAAAAATACAGCCAATTTGATTTGTTCCGGCTCAACGAATTACTGGCTTTTAGAGACCATTTCGCACGAAAACTCAACAAACCGGGCTACATGGTTTTGGTGCGCGAGCTGATTGACCAGATGATTGCCGAACCAACAATTCTGCGCCAATGGAATACCCTGAAAGGAATTCATCCATCCTTGCGCAATGACCACTGTATGAACGAATTACAGAACCGTTTAAGGCGGGCAACTGAAAAAGCCGAAAAGCTAAACCTGAGCAAAACCCATCCGGCGAAAAAAAGAAGAGATGCCGGTTCGTATCCTCAGATTTCACTTGAACAACGACAGATAAACGAAGAAATACTCCTGGCAATCAAAGCTGAAATTGCCCTACGTTGGGGCACGCATACCGCCGCTTACATCCTTAGCCAAAAAGCAATCCGTGAAATGGCTGCCGGAACAATGAAATTAGCTGACCTGCCTTTTGCATACCGCCAAACATTGATCAGAGAAATTGCTGCTGAGCTAAAACCCGGCTTTTTGCTGCCCTGAATTCAGACTTTCACCCGACCCTTTGCGCTCGAATACAGCCGAATACCTATCTTGCAACGGCAAATATTCAGTTGCCTGCAAGCATGTTAAGTATTGAAAAAATTGGTGGAACCTCCATGTTGCAAATGGAGGCAGTGCTACAAAATATTGTATTTTATGGACAAACCCCACAACTGACGCAACGCATTTTTGTTGTTTCAGCCTATGCCGGTGTTACCGATGAACTGCTTGAAAACCGGAAAACAGGCGCCCCTGGCATCTATACCGCCTTTTGTGAAAGCCGTGATTGCAAACCGCTGCTTGAAAATCTCAGAAGCCATCTGGTGAAATTAAATGAGCAGTTTGCGCCTCTTGGTTTAGACCTGCACCTGGCAAAAAATTTTATTGAAAATCGAATTGCCCTGCTAACACATTACCTGAAAAGCCTTTCAGAAGTGCTTGCCTCTGGCTATGTGCCATCTGCAAACCTGTATGCGGCTGCACGCGAAATGCTGGCATCTGTCGGCGAAGCACATGCAGCATTCAATATGGTTAACATGATGCAACATAGAGGTGCGCAAACAAGCCTGGTTGACCTGAGTGGCTTTGACGACCAACATCCATTCACCATTGACCAACGCATCGTACATACATTTAAAAATATTGACCTGAACACCGGAATGGCCGTCGCTACCGGATATTGCAAAGGCGTAGAAGGGATTATGCGCGAATTCGACCGGGGCTACTCAGAAGTTACTTTCAGCAAGGCAGCTGTTGCACTAAATGTGAACCAGGCAATTATCCATAAAGAATACCACCTTTCTTCTGCTGACCCTGAAATAGTGGGTGTAAACAACTGCCTCCCGGTGAAGGTACTCAACTACAATATCGCCGATCAACTCGCAGATATCGGTATGCAGGCTATCCACCCAAAAGCCTCTAAACCACTCGAACTGGCAGGAATTGACCTGCGGATAAAAAATACCTTCCAGCCTGAACATGATGGAACGCTTTTCTCAGCGAATGCACAGGCACAGGAAGGTAAAGTTGACCTGGTTTCTGGCTCTGATAAAGTGTTCATCTTCGAAATTATTGACCCGCTTATGGTCGGCGCCGTAGGTTTTGACGAACGTATCATGGGCGTACTTAACCAGTTCAAAGTGAGTTATATACTCAAAACCACCAGTGCCAATTCGATTTCAATGGTGGTCTTTAAGAAGGATGTAAGCCAAGCATTTCTCGATACCCTGCGTGCGCAATTCATGGAGGTACGAAGCCAGGACTGTGCCCTGATTGCTATCCTCGGTATGAGCCTGAAAAAAACAGGTATTCTGGCTGCAAGTGCCGGATGGCTGGCACAAAAGAACATCGCAATTCTCAGTATCGGACTGGCTTACAGTCAGGTGAACCTACAACTGGTTGTCGAAAAAGACGATTACCAGGAAGCCATCAAAGCCTTACACCGTGGATTTTTTGAAACTGATAATGCCCCTGTAACCTATAACGCCTTCGCATGATTAGTGATGAAATTTTTAATTCAGGCAGCATTGCTGGCTTGTCAGTAACTGCGCTTGCAAAAGAATACGGCACGCCTCTTTATGTTTACGATGCAGCTACCATCCGTACCCGCTATCAGTTGCTTAGCAAGGCTTTTGAAGGTTATCCGGCAAAATTACATTACGCTGCCAAGGCCTGTACAAATCTGCATATCATGCAATTGCTCCGCCTTCAGGGTGCTGCACTTGATACCGTTTCACTCAACGAAGCCCGTGCAGGGCTGCTGGCCGGTTTTGAACCTTCGCAGATGCTCTATACCCCCAGCAGCGTTTCAATGATTGAAATGCAACAGGCGGTTGAATTGGGCATCCATCCGGTAATAGACAACCTTGCGTTGCTTGAACAATTTGGCAAAACCTATGGTAAAAGCTACCCTTGCAGTATTCGCCTGAATCCGGATATTCTTGCCGGAGGCCATGCCCGCATTCAGGTAGGGCACAAAGAATCAAAATTCGGTATTCCGGCATACCAGATTGATGAAATTACAGCAATCACAGGCCGCTATAATATGCAAATTCAAGGACTGCATTGCCATGTAGGCTCTGAAATTGCCGGTAAAGAACCTTTTTTGCGCATTGTTGACTTGCTGCTCAGCCTGCTCCACTTGTTTCCTGAACTGCAATTTATTGATATTGGTTCCGGATTTAAGGTGCCCTATTACCGCAACCATCCGGAAGAAGATATATTGGGCCTTGGTAAAGCGGTAACCGACCGGATGAATGCCTATGCTAACGAGCACCAGCGTAAACCTATACTATACCTCGAACCCGGAAAATACCTTTTGGCGGATGCCGGTTATCTGGTGGCAAGTGTGCGGAGTGTTAAACCTATTCAAAATCAACTGATTGTGGGCCTGAATACCGGATTTAACCATCTGCTGCGCCCCATGTTTTACGATGCGTTTCATGAATTAATTAATGTGTCAAATATGCAGGGGCCAATTAAAGAGTACACCCTCGTAGGAAACATCTGCGAGACTGATTTCTTCGCCCGGAACCGCGAACTGAATGAGCTACGCGAAGACGATCTGCTTGTTTTTCTCCATGCAGGAGCCTATGGATTCTCTATGAGCTCAAACTATAACCTGCATGAACGACCGGCTGAAGTGTTGGTTGACCAGGGCAAGGCACAACTCATCAGACGACGCGAAACATTCGAAGACCTTATGGCCACACAAACTGCCTTTTTCAGGCTGAAAAATAACAACTGAAATGCCCATTCAAGTTGTTGTTCTGGGTAGTGGCTCTGCTGTACCTACCCTTCAAAGAAACCCCAGCGCACATTGGTTGCGTATTCACGATTGTGATATGCTGATTGACTGCGGCGAAGGTACCCAGCTGCAAATGACCCGCCTTCAACTGCGCTCTGCCAAATTAAGGGCAATTTTTATCAGTCACCTTCATGGCGACCATTACCTTGGTCTGCCCGGCCTTATTTCATCAATGCACCTGATGGGTCGCAAAGCACCGCTGCAACTCTTTGGCCCGCCACCGTTGATAGAACTGCTCGAACAACAATTCAAGGCTTCAGAAAGTATCATCAATTTCCCTATTGAGTTTAACCCTCTTTTTGCTGACGAACCCCGCTACATTGGTGCATTTGAGCACTTTACGGTTCAGTCATTTCCCCTGAACCACCGGATAGCCTGCACCGGATTTCGCTTTGACGAAAAACCCGGTTTACGAAACATCCGGAAAGATGCAATAAAGCAATACCAGCTACCTGTTGAACAGTTACATGGTATTCGTCAAGGCAACGATTTTATTACCCCTTCAGGCAAACGCATCCCCAACAAAGAAATTACAAAGGCTTCAAAGCACCTGGCATCTTATGCCTACTGCTCAGATACAAGCCCTGACCCTGCGTACATTCAGACAATTCAACAGGTTGATTGCCTTTACCATGAAGCAACTTTTGCCGAAAACCTTGTCGGCAGGGCAAGAGATACCTTTCATAGCACCGCCGCAGAAGCTGCCCTGACAGCCCTGACAGCCCGGGCAGGGCACCTGCTGATAGGTCATTTCTCTGCAAGATACCGTGATGTAGCCCCTCTTCTCGCTGAGGCAAGAGAAATTTTTCCGAATACCCATGCCGCAATTGACGGGATGGCGCTGGAAATTCATTCAGACAAGCACCTGATAATTAGCTGATAGGGCCCCTTCAGGTAAGAATTTACGAACCTATCGTTTTTTTTCATACATTTACATCCGGATGACCATCACCAAAGATTTAACCGTACTAACCATTGTACAGGATAATCCCCTGTTGGCCTCAGTGATTGATCGCTTTGGTATTCCGTATGCCAAATGGGTACTTTCACTTGAACAGGCCTGTCTGCAGGAAGATGTTGACATCAGTCTGGTGCTCGAAATGCTCAGGGTGTTTTCAAATCAAACCAATTTTCCGCGAGAAGCCCTCAATAATCTCCCGCTTGAATCATTGATTGAGTACCTGATTAAATCGCACGTTTATTACATCAATTCAAGGCTGCCACGCATTGAGCAGTTTATTGATTTACTGGTTGACCATTACGGTAAATTCGATATGCAATTGTACTTATTGAAAGACTATTTCAACGATTACAAGCGCGACCTGCTTGCGCATATCTGCATCGAAGAACGTGAACTTTTCCCCTATGTGCTTAACCTGATTAGAACAGTTGAGCAACAACCCGGGCAGATAGAATTATACAACCTGCTCGAGAAGAACTCCATCACCCGCTTTATCAATGAACATTACCACGTTGAAGATGAACTGGGCGAAATTAAACGTCGGCTAAATGCCTATTCTGAGGCAAATAGCCATAAAGTACAGATTACTACCTTGTTTTTTGAGTTGAGGCTCTTTGAATTAGACCTGCTTACACATAGCAGGGTAGAAGATGAAATACTGGTACCGCGTGCCCAGGAAATAGAAACCCAGCTTAGGCGCTCTTTATTGCGCAAGGCTACACTTTGTTAACCCATTTTATGCTTAAAAAAAACGTCGAAAAGGCACTGAACCAACAGATCGCCACCGAGGCTCATGCTTCATTTCTCTATCTTTCAATTGCCTCCTGGTGTGATACAAAAGGCTTTGAAGGCGCTGCCGCCTTTATGTACCGCCACTCTGATGAAGAGCGGATGCACATGCTTAAATTGTTTCATTATATCAACAATTCGGGGGGCTATGCCCTTGCACCTAAAATTGAACAACCAAAATACGAGTATAAGTCGCTCGCTGAAGTGTTTCGCACTGTGTATGCAAGCGAACTGAAAGTTACCGATTCAGTGAATGAGCTGGTTGAGTTATGCACCAAAGAAAGAGATTTCAGTACCCTTAACTTTATTCAATGGTACGTTGCAGAACAACACGAAGAAGAAGTGCTGTTTCGCTCGGTAATTGACAAGATTGAACTCATTGGCGACGACGGCAAAGGCTTGTTCATGCTCGACCAATACCTGAAAACACTGAACCCGGAGAAGAACACAGGTGGCGAAAAGGCCGAAGAGGTCTGAGCCTATTAAATTTCCTGACGAAAACGGTCAAACAAATCCCTGAAAACCCAGCTGTTAAAGCGGGCAATGCTATACCAGCAACTTGCTACTGCATCCAGTTGTTTTAATGGTTTTACCTGATAGGGATATTTGCTTTCAAACAGGCCGGCATAAGCCACTTCATCAGGTACACCATGCCCTGTCAGTATTACCCGCCTTCCGGTTTTTAACAAACCGGGCTGCCTGGTTAATTCTTTTAAACCCTGAATAACGCCTTCGTTGTTGCTCAGTACAATGCCGTAATAAGGGTCGTACATCTGCCAATGCTTGTTGATGTATAGTTCAGCCACGCTGTGTTTTGAAACTGAATCAGCACCGTACAAAAAAACCAAACGACCACTGATACCGTATGCCCGGGCAAGTTCAATGAGCAGCCAGGCCTGTTGGTCACATGAACCCATCCGGCTATTGTAAACTGACATCCAGTTAGTATCATTTACCTTTTCGCCAAATTCAGGATTGCGTACGCGCAAGGCAATAAATCTCCATAAATGCCTGGCCAGCGAATCTTCTGTCAAACCACTTAACTTGCCCGACTCACGGTAAAGAAACAGGTGTTGATTTACCGCCTCACGGGTGTCATGCGAGGTATAGCGAACACCAAATGGCAGTATAAAAACAAAACCCACCAATGCCACAGGCAAAAATACCAGAAGGCAATGGCGCAATTTCATTGTTTTAGCCGTTACGCTTGACTTCTTTGCCGCCGCGCATCAACTTCATCTCATCAACGATATGGCCTGCTCCGGCTAATTTGTCAATTAAAAACAATACATAGCGGATATCTACCGAAATGGTGCGCTGAATATTTTTTTCAAAAAAGATATCTCCACTCATGGCTTCCCAATTACCATCAAACGCACAGCCAATCAATTGACCTTTGCCATTTATCACCGGGCTGCCAGAATTGCCACCTGTAATGTCGTTGGTAGATATAAAACAGGTGTTGATTTCGCCTTGTTTGTTGGCATAAATACCATAGTTTTTCTGTTGATACAGCTCTTTTAATTTTGCCGGAACAATAAACTCGTCGTTATTCGGGTCTTCCTTTTCCATCACGCCTTTGAGTGTGGTTGACTCTTCATACATCACCCCGTCTCTTGGTATATAATCTTTCACCTGTCCGTAGCTTAAACGCATGGTTGAATTGGCATTCGGGTAAAATTTCTTCTCTGGCTGCATCTCACGCAATCCGGCAACAAACAAACGATTGCCTTTCTCTATCCGGCTTTGAATTTCAGTAATCACCGGTTTGAACTTTGTAAGGTAATTGTTCAGAAAATTGCTGCTGGTCTGCAAGCCTAAATCTTTCTCAAGCACAGAAGCTTCGGGCTTATCAAGAAATTTAAGAAATGCATCTTTTGAAGCAAAAATTGATTTAGCATAAACATCATTGGCATAAGCCTCAATACTACCATTGTACTTAACCCTGATAGTATCATAAACAGAAGGACGGTGCTCAGCAGGAATATCCTGCTCAAACATCTTTAGCATAGCTATAAAAAGCTTCTTGTCTGTGGCCTGGTTGTAATCTTTGTAGAATGTCTCTCCTTCTGCCTTTAGATTGTCGGCCATTGCCATTACCTGCGCACGCTTTACCGAATCAGCCAGCATTGGCTTGAGCGCCTCAAACTGATAGGCAAACATGAGTATTGCCGGACCTTGCAAAATGGCTTCGTTGAGGTACGTACGGTTAAGGTTGTATTTTCTTAATTCATTATACCCTTTTTCTATTTCCTGCAAGGCAGTACCATATTTCGCCTGACGTTGAGGGTCCTGGCCTGCCCAGCTGCGGAACTGATTTTCTAAATCTACCTTCTTTCCAACTACACCATTGCCTTTTAACTGCTTGCTTTGCCCGATGAAATACTTCCAGTAATTGGCTGTTTGTGCATAAGTAGAGGCATATTTGATACGCACTTCCTTGCTTGCATCCATGTCTTCTTTCATGATATCAAGCTTTTTGCCCCTGATTTTTACTACCGCCGGATTGCTTAAGTCTAAGGCCATCTGAACACCATAAGATGTAAGATAACGGTCGGTACGCCCGGGATAGCCCATTACCATTGTGAAATCATTGTCTTTTACACCATCTAATGAAATAGGAAGAAAATGACGTGGTTTGTAAGGCACATTCTCAGGTGAAAACTCAGCAGGCTTGTTGTCGGGACCTGCATATACACGAAGCAAACAAAAATCACCGGTCTGACGCGGCCACATCCAGTTGTCAGTGTCGCCTCCGAATTTCCCAACCGACTCAGGAGGAGCACCTACCAAGCGTACGTCTTTGAAAGTTTCATAAACAAAAAGATAATATTCATTTCCATCAAAGAACGATTTAACCGCTGCGTTGTAGGTAGTTCCTGAAACTGCCTCTTTCTCAATGGTTTGGCTTATTTGGCGCACTTTTGCGGTGCGTTCACTTTCACTCATGGAAGGATTGACTTCCGCAAGCACTTTTGCACTTACGTCTTCTATGCGCACAAGGAATGATGCGGTGATGCCGCCACTTGGCAATTCATCGGCACGGGTCTTTGCCCAGAAACCATCAGCAAGGTAATCGTGACTAACTGTACTATTTGTCTGAATAGCTTCGTAGCCGCAATGGTGATTTGTGAGCAACAAGCCTTCATTTGAAATAGCTTCGGCCGAACATGAACCCCCACTCAACATCACCACTGCATCTTTCAGGCTCGAACGATTTATATCGTAAATTTCTTCAGCCGTGAGCTTACAGCCGAGCTTCTTCATATCAGTATGGTTGAGGCGCTTTACTAACAGGGGCAGCCACATGCCTTCGTCGGCCTTTACTGTATTCAACAACAATACCGGCAGCAACAGAGCAATAACAATGCGTTTCATGTTCATGGTTCTAAAAAAGAAAGCAAAGAAACTCAGAAAAAATTCAACTGCCAAATGCACCGGATGAAACTACTGAAACGCCTTCTGTACCGCTGTAGTCAGACATTATACACGCATACCGGGCACGGTGAAAGATAAAATTCATTTATCTTTGGCTGCTTAGGGCTTGGGCGAACCAACATTTCAGGCATGCTAATTGAGCCTGAATAACAATCAGCACTAATTATTAGGGCGGGCACAAGCAATCTGTATAATTGAAGAGCACTGTAAATGTATGAATGAAGTATTTGCGCATCTGTTACATGAATTTGAATTACCGCTGAAAAGTCCGGTACTGGTTTTCTCGTTAATCCTGTTTATCATATTATTGTCTCCTATCCTGCTGCGGAAAATCAATATTCCGGGCATTATCGGCTTGATTATTGCCGGAGTTATTATCGGACCTCATGGTCTTTTTCTGTTGGAAAAAAATTCAGCGATTGACCTGTTTTCGACAATTGGCTTGCTGTATATCATGTTTATTGCCGGACTTGAATTAGATTTAAATGAGTTTAAATCGCACCGGAACAAAAGCTTTTTATTTGGCTTCTTTACTTTTATTATACCCTTGGGGATTGGCTTTCCGGTATGTCATTATCTTTTGAATTACGACCTCAATGCAAGTATATTAACGGCAAGTATGTTCGCCACTCATACCTTGGTGGCATATCCGATAGTGAGTAAATTCGGGGTTTCAAAAAACCAGGCGGTTGCAATTACTGTCGGGGGAACCATTTTAACTGATACGGCTGTGCTGATTATTCTGGCTGTTATCATGGGCAACAGCCAGGGAAACCTCAATCAGGAGTTCTGGATTAGAATGGGTCTGTCGCTGGCCATCTTTACTGCCATAATGTTCATTGTTATTCCACGCATCGCCAAATGGTTCTTCCGTAAGCTCGAAAGTGAGAAACACTCTCATTACATCTTCGTTTTATCAGTTGTGTTCTTCGCGGCATTTTTGGCTGAGGTGGCTGGGGTGGAAGCCATTATCGGGGCATTTGTCGCCGGTTTGGCCCTGAATCGCCTCATACCACATTCGTCGGCCCTGATGAACCGCATTGAGTTCATCGGTAATTCATTGTTCATTCCTTTCTTCCTGATTAGCGTTGGTATGCTCGTGGATGTGCGGGTACTGCTGAACGGCCCTATGGCTTTGATAATTGCCGGAACTTTATCAGTGGTGGCACTCACCGGAAAATGGCTGGCTGCGTGGCTGACACAACTTATATTCAGGTTCTCTGGGGCACAACGACAACTAATATTTGGACTAAGCGGAGCACATGCAGCTGCCACACTTGCCGTTATTCTGGTTGGTTATCGTGCTGGTATCCTCGATGAAAATATCCTTAACGGAACTATCATCCTTATTCTGATTACTTGCGTGGTGGCTTCCTTTGCCACCGAAAGAGCTGCTAAGAAAATTCTTGTTGAAACTGAGAACGATTCAAACGGAAATGCAATACCTGGAGCGGTACAAAATGAACATATCCTGCTTCCTATTTCAGAGTTAGCCAGTATGGAAAAACTGCTTGACTTTGCCATTTATATAAAAGATAAAAAATCTGCCAACCCGGTTTCTATTCTTTCAGTGGTGTCTGATAACAATGAGGCGGAAATGAACGTGCTGAAAGCCAAAAATAAACTTGAAGAATTCGTGAAAATGGCCTCAGGCAGTGAAACGAAAGCAAATGTTATTGCTACAATTGACCACAATACCGCCAGCGGAATTACACGCATCTCTAAAGAGATTATGGCTGATATCATTGTGCTTGAATGGCACAAAAGGTCGGGATTTATTGATAAACTCTTCGGTGAACAACTTGATACGATTCTAAACAATACCGATAAAACAACCTACGTTTGCCACCTTGCAAAACCCCTGGTACTGCACAAACGCATGGTGCTGGCAATACCTTCTTTGGCAGAGCATGAAAATGGCTTCTCACTTTGGTTGTTAAAATTGGCAAAGCTTGCACAGGAGCTGAGCATCCCCATGCACCTGTTTTGTAATGAAGCTACTGAAAAGGCAGTGAAGAAGCTGTTCAGCCGTACAAAAACAGCAGTGCCCAATAGCTATACCCAATTTAACGACTGGGATGACTTTCTGATCCTATCGCGTGAAATTCATGATTACGATATTTTTGTGTTGATCTCTGCACGAAAAGGAGCTACCTCATACACCAGTGTTCTTGAAAACCTGCCAAAAAAACTCGAAAAGCATTTTGCATCCAATACCCGCATTGTAGTTTATCCACAACAGTTCGATAACAGCTTGCTTGCCGAAGCCTACCATGATATCTCCACAGAGCCTATCAGCAAAGGGATTGAAGTGGTGCAAAAAATAGGAAAGGAAATTGGTTCATTGTTGAAGAAACAATAATACCACTGTTGAGTACTAATACAGGATAATGATGTCATCTAATTTAAACCCTGTCAATGTTACCTGCGCAATAATCGAAAAAGGTAACGATGTACTGGTAGTGCAAAGGAGCGAAACCATGAAGCTGCCTCTCAAATGGGAGTTCCCGGGAGGTAAGATGGAAGCAGGTGAGTCAGAAATAGCATGTATCCATCGGGAAATACGTGAGGAATTATGTATTGACATAGAACTGATAGCAAAGCTTACACCTTCGGTACACACCTATCCTTTAGGTACTGTTTTAATGATTCCTTTTGTTGCCAGACAAATAGGAGGTGAATTGCGCCTTGCTGAACATAAACAGTACCTGTATCTTCCAAAGCAGCAATTAGAAGCCCTTGATTGGGCTGAAGCTGATATACCTGTGCTTCGTGAGTACCTTCAATGGTGTGAAGGTAAGAGGGCGCTCTGAATTTCTGACGATTTAGAACTACCTTCGTGCCCTTATGAAATATCCGCTGATTTTTCTCAAACCTGGTAAAGAAGGCCCGCTATTGCGTAAACATCCCTGGGTGTTTTCTGGTGCTGTAATGCGTACTGAAGGAAATCCGGGAAATGGAGATATCGTTCATGTACTCAACAGTTCGGGTGAAATTTTAGCTACCGGACACTATCAGGAAGGCTCAATTAGGGTAAGAATACTCATTGCTGGTGAAACCCTCATTAATCAAGCATTTTGGGATAATGCAATTGCTCGGTGTTTTGCCAATAGATCAAGGGTTCATTTACCCTCTGTTGAAACTAATATGTTCAGATTGGTGCACGGGGAAGGAGATCAGCTTCCGGGCCTTATTGTTGATGTTTATGGCTCTACTGCTGTTGTTCAGTGCCATTCAGCAGGTATGCATAAGTGCAGGGAGCAAATTGCGAACGCCTTGTTAGGCACATCAGGAGGGATTGTCAGCCAGGTGTACGATAAAAGTTTTGATACGCCTGCAGGGATAGATACCCATTTGTTTCTTGCAGGAACCGGCATTGAAGAAGTATGTCGTGAGAATGGATTGCTTTTTAAAGTTGACTATGAGCAAGGGCAGAAAACGGGCTTCTTTGTTGACCAACGTGAAAACAGAGCTTTGCTTAAGCAATATGCTTCTAATCGAAAGGTACTTAATACCTTTTGTTATACCGGAGGTTTCTCGGTTTATGCCTTAGCAGGGGGCGCCCAAAAAGTTGTTTCAGTTGATAGCTCTGCGGCAGCGCTTGAATTAACGGATGCGAATGTACTTTTAAACTTCCCTGATTCAGGCAGACATTCAAGTGTCAAGGCTGACGTTACAGAGTGGTTAAAAAGTATAGCGCCTGATTTCGACCTGATAATTCTTGACCCACCAGCATTTGCTAAGCACATTGATGCACGGCACCGTGCGGTACAGGCCTATAAACGCCTGAACCTTACTGCTATGAAAAAGATTGCCAAAGGGGGCATTCTGTTTACCTTTTCATGTTCACAGGTGGTTGATCGTGAGCTTTTTAGGCATACCATCACCTCTGCGGCAATTGAAAGCGGACGGCAGATACGTATCCTGCACCAGTTAACACAAGGCCCTGACCATCCGGTGAATATTTTCCATCCGGAAGGGGAGTACCTCAAGGGATTAGTATTACAGGTAGATTGATTGTATTTACGCTGTAATTAAAATTTTCTTTCTGTACGAATTTCCTGCGGCTAACTGTAATTCAAAAATATACAATCCTGAAGGTAAGCCAGTTAATTGCAAGGCGTTGATGCCGTCTGCCATTGCTTGAACACTGTGGCGTTGTACAATACCGCCGCTGGGTGCGTAAATGCGAATTGTTGCATTTCCGCTCTGAGGGGTACTAAAGTATACGACTCCCCTGGCAGGTTGAGGCCAAAGCCTAATGCCGTCGTGCACATCAGAAGGGATACTTGCTGAAGCTTCATTTTGATGAATTACCCCAACAGCATCCAGGTCGAAACCACCCTGCGGAAAAGGTGTTGGCCAGGGGTCGCGTACAATACGCCCTGATGCATCCCTGCTACAATATGCGGGCTGCTTGGTTCCCACAACATCCACAATCCGTATGTGCGTGATGTTGCCGAGGTCAAGGCCGGATGAATCCTTCAATTCGTCAAGATCAAAGGGAGTGCCATACAAGGCCGGATATTTGCCGGCGAGATTGTTCAGGTGCTCAGGGTACAAGGTGTCAAAGCCTGTAAGTACAGCATTCGTGTCGGTTAAGGAAGCTGAGGGGAAGCGCACATAGCGCTCCCCGTCAGAACTTACTTCCACAAAAGCCAATTCAAGGAACAGGCCATCGAAACTGTTTTCAAAAACAGCAAAATCCCATCCTTCTCCATTGCGGACCGGTAAGGCAAACTGTAGAACAGCTGCGCCCCCGTCACCCAAACTTACGATACCGTTTGCACCTGCTTTACCCAGGGCAAAATCAGGGGTACCAGTTGTGACATAACCAAGACTGTCGGCGTCAATTTGCATTGGCCCGCGCTGCACTTCTGCTTTGGTGGCCCAGGCAATAAAGGCACTGCTGTCTTTGTGCATGGCTGTTGTACCTTCCTGGCCTACCCCCGGCGCATATTGACCGTACAGGGCACCCTGAATGCACATCAGGAAAAGGAAAATTGAGCTGCTGTTTTTCATGTTTTTATTTTGTCAGAACCACTCTTTGCAGGCGGGCTTCTTTCTCTGATGCAAGGCGGATGAAATAAATGCCCGAAGCATGCGAAGAAATATCCATTGTGGTTTGCCCCTTTGCAATAGTGAAACGCGAAACAACTAAACCTTGTAAATTGATAACTTCAACATTACCTGAATACGGTGCTGTGAAGTGCAAAATTCCGGAAGATGGGTTAGGGTAGATGTTCAGCTCGGGTTGAGTGCTATGCTCTGCAATGCCTTGTGCTGCTCCGGCTGTGATAAGATTGTCAATGCAAAAATACAAAGGTGTATTGATGCCAAAATCTCCAACATCGCTTGATTCAAAATAATAAGCAACACTGTCAACATTGCCAAGGGCAGTGAAATCAACCCAGGTCCAGTCTTTGATGATATAATTTGGTGCTTCTGTTGAATAATCTGCCAAATAGAAGATAACGCTGTCTTCTTTTGCATTGCCATCCAGGTATCCTTTAAATATTACCCGGAAGAAATCAGAATCAAAGCCACCATCGCCACCGAATTTTTTTGAAAATGCATTGCCGTTTAACATTGTCATATAGGCATTGGTGGTGTTGTTGATAAATGCACCCTGCACCGGTTGACCTTTTGCATCACCTTGTAAAAGAAAATATCCATTGGTAGTATTTACAGCGTATGTAGCTGAACCATTATAGCCAGAACCACTGATAGCACTGTACATATTGGTGTAATCACCGTTGATGGTGTCTTTCATGGTACTCAGCGCAAAGCCTGATGACCAAAACCCACCGTAGGATGTATCCCATACAGTAGGGAACCAGGCATTACCGCTTGTGAATCCTTTGGCCGAATCGCCTGAGCCATTCCAGTAAGAATCTGCTGCAAGTTCGCGCTCTTCAAAGTCTGAAGTAACCTGGGCCATAGCACTGTGACTGAAAATAGCAAGAAGAAGAATTGTTGAAATTTGTTTTAAGTGTTTCATGGGTTTGTTTTGTTTATGATGTTTGTTTAGAGATGAAAAATTGTATTCCTGCATGCCATGATCTTAGCGGCATCGGACGCCATGCCACCACTTCATAAGTGCTGTTAAGTAAATTGCGGCATGAGAAAAATAGCTGATTCGAAAAATTTCCGGTTTTTATATTTATTCGAATACCTGCATCTGCCAAAAAATACCCCGGCAAGCGCTGCGTGTTGTCACTCAGGGTATAACGTATACCGGTATAATTCGACTGAACAAACACAGTAAGTGAAGCCCTGGAGTATTCAATGTGTCCGGCGGCCAGCCATGCAGGTGTATATATGAGCTGATGTTCGGGCAAACTGTACCATTTGTCTGTGTCAGTAATTTCTCCGGCTAATACATGCTGAGCGTTCAGTGAAACCACCCATCTGTTTGAACCATTCTGATAAGCATATTTTAGGGAGGTTCCCAAGCCCATGCTTCTTGCTTGTTTGATGTTTTCAGGAGCCCAGTAAGAGGCACCAGGAATCCATAAAATCCGGTTGTTAATTTGATTCTGAAATACCTCCCCTGACCATGAAATAGTGCTTTTTGAAAACCTGGTAACATACTCAAGTGAAAGCTCGGCTGAATGCCCACGTTCTGGTTTTAATTCCGGATTACCTCCCGGTATCCAATACAAATCGTTCAAGGTCGGAATCCTAAAAATACCTGCAACTTGTGAACGTAATTTGAGTGAGCTATTTAGCGCCCATGAGGCCGACAGCGAAGGGGTCAGTGGGGCAAAGGTGCCATCAAACCATTCCTGCCTGAATGATAAGAGACTTACAAGTCTTTTATTTAACCAAAAACTTTGTATTGAAGTAAATAAAGCTGCTCTTTGCTGGGTACGCAAGGCTACCTGATAGCCATCAACATTTGCTGTATTGAATGTGTGGTTTATCCCGGCCTGAAGCCAATGCCTTCCATTGTTAAAAGGTGATTTCCACTCAGCTTCCTGCACGAGTGAATAGGCGTTATTTTGTGCATATAATCCACTAAGTGAATCGTTAAAATGAATCTTTTCACTGAAATAACCTGAACGAACATAGATTTCGCCCCTGCCTGCCTGAGCCTTCCAAAGAACAGAGGCTCTGATGAAATAATCAAATTGATGGGCAAATGCCATCGGGGTTGTAACCAAAGGAGGAATGTCGCGGTTGCTATGCTGGTGCCAGACAGATGCCTTCAGCAATTGCTGTTTGCCGAGAGAAATGTTTACGTTTCCACTTATCGCTGTTTGGCTGATGCCAGCATGCTGTTGAATTGTCAGCGGAAGACCTGGCAGAGCTGTATTACGGTATTGGTAATTGTTTGCAAAGTCCTGGTGAAAAGCCCTCAATGATACCGTAATGCGTTTTTTTACCAGGCTGCTTCTGATAAAGGTGGTACGGTTGTTCCATGAGCCATTTTGCTGACCTATTTGCAACGAGCTGATACTATCATTACTCGAAAGGTGCAGGGTGCCTCCTGCTGCGCTGCTACCCCAAAGGGCAGAGCCTGCCCCCGGTTGCAGGGTGAAACGATCAAAAAGTATGGGTGAAACAAGGTTCAGGTCTGATTGGCCATTCATGCTGCTTTGAATGTTAAATCCGTTCCATATAAGGGCCGTATGCGCTGCACCCATCCCGCGAAGAGAAGGGGAAGCCAAACTGCCATTGCTGTTCATCCGGATAAACATATTGCCTGATTGCGACAGCAATTCTCCCAGACTGAAGCTACCTGTATAACGAATGTCTTTGCTGTCGAAATGGTACTGTGCTAAACCAGGGTTGGAGGAGGGGTGACGGTTTTGAAACACCTCAAATAATGGTAACGTGTCACGACGAAGCACTTGTGCATAAGAGAACCTTACACAAAACACAAAAACAATTAAAGGTACAAAAACTGTCCTGTTCATTTTCCTGTTCAAACCGGGAAATTGGCTGAAACAGGGATACGGAATGAAGCAATCCGGACTTGCCCGTTGCAGCGCCTTTTTTCCCGAAAGCGTGAAACATCTGGCCTAAGGCAGGTCTTCTGACTTGATTCAACCCGGATGGCCTTCCCTTCAACAGAAAGTGGCCTTTGTATATCCGGGTTCTATACGAACCTTACAGCAGCGGGCACTGTTCCTGATTTTAACAGGATTCCCTTTTCATCACCCGAAGGTGAACCTGAAGCCGGGCAAATGTAAAAATTATTTGCTTAACCCTCAATTCAAATATTGCAAATTGATGTTTAAAATTCTGTGTAAATATTTGAAATTAGAGAGTTTGTTTGTTGCCTAATTCTTGGGTTGACCATTGCTAAGATAGTATTGGGCACTTACCAGCTGATCGTCAATATATTCACCTTCACTTTCAAGCACTCCGCTGCTGTACCAGCGGCTAAATTTGCCGTTTAATTTGTCGTCCTTATAGGTGCTTTCACTGATTTTTACCCCCTTGGCATCCCAGATAGTCCATAACCCGTCACGTTTACCATGAACAAAATTTCCCTGCATTTGCTTTTTCCCATTTTCGTAAAACCATGTCCATTGACCTTCGTCCTTCCCGTTAACATGTTGACCACTTATCCTAATTTGTCCGTTCTCGTATTGTGGCTGCTCAGTATTGTATTTATAGGTAACCCAAATAGATGTCAGTACTATCGCCAAAACAACGAGACGGTGGTAGCGCAGATTTTTCTTGAAAATGGAGCGGTCGGCCATTTGAACTCGTACTGTAGGATTAATCAATTGTCGTACATTCTCAAATCCTTTGTCTTGTCCATCTCTAAAACATAAACGCTTGTAGGGTGTATCACATGAATATCAATGCCAAAATGAATGATTTTTTCATCCTGAAGCGCTTTCAAATCATTGTGGTGCTTATCGTTATACGAAAATACAAAAAATTGTTTGTCGTTAAAATAGTCTAACAATTTTGATACAGTCATTGATAAAGGCTCGTTGAAACTGCCCTTTTCTTGTAACGCTGCGTAGGAGTCTTTATACTCTTTTTCGAATATTTCCTGCATGCTTTCATGCGCTTTAAACAAATCGTCAATGCTTTTTATTTCCCAGATTGACATATTGTCATACATCCGGTAATTGTTGCGAAAATCAGTAATAGTCATCGTTGGTTTATTTAAAAGTGTTGTGCCCCTTCAAGTACCCTGAAGATGTGTAAGACGGAAGGAAAGAGTGCATCCATTGTTTCGCGGGCTCCCTTGGTTGAACCTGGCAGGGCAAGCACAAGCGTATTGCCTTTCATGCCGGCCAGGCTGCGCGAGAGCATAGAGAATGGGGTACGTTGCTGCCCGTAACTCCTTGCCGCTTCCATGATGCCTGGTATTTCCCGGTCGAGCAACGGCCTGATTGCTTCGGGAGTCACATCCCGTGGCGAAAGCCCTGTACCGCCGGTAAACAAAATTATATCAATGTTTGCATTAACAGCCTGCATCAGTTGCTCTTCAATCTGCACCTGCTCATCCGGGATGATGACATAGCCGTCAATCTGAACTCCACAAGTTTCAAGCTTACTAATAATCGCTTTGCCTGCCTTGTCTTCCTTTTTCCCTGAGGAAATACTGTCTGAACATACTACCACACTTGCCTTTAACTCTCTGCTGAGGAAATCTTTGAAATCTGATTTGCCCCCTTTCTTTTGCAATAATTTGATGGTGCTAATCTCAATCTCTTTGTCAATGGGCTTTAGCATATCGTACATCGTTAGGGCGACTACTGATACGCCATGCATGGCTTCTACTTCAACCCCCGTTTTGTAAATGGTATGCACTTCCATTTCTATATGTATCTCCAGTTCATGTATTGCATAACTTACGGCAGTATACTCTACCGGCAATGGATGGCAATCAGGAATCATATCGCTGGTACGTTTTACCGCGAACAGCCCGGCGGTCTTGGCCATCTCAAAAACATCGCCTTTAGGTACCGTTTTGTTTTTTATAGCTGCGATGGTTTCAGGGCGACTCACCTTTACAATAGCCTGGGCAACGGCTTGCCGGAGACTGTCAGCTTTATGGGTAATATTTACCATAGTAAAATCAATTATTGGTTCACCTTCCACGAATGGGTATTGTCATGGTATATTTCTTTCCCGAATACGGGTACCTTTGCTTTTATCTCCTCTACTATCCAACGACAGGCTTCAAATGCCTGCTGACGGTGGCGGGCAGAAACAAACACAAAAAGACAAATCTCTCCTGCATTTACAGTGCCAATACTATGATAAATATGCATGCAGATGATTTCAAATTTCTTGAAAGCAGCCTCACGAATCGTATGAAACTGCTCTTCTGCCATTTCCTCGTACACTGAAAACTCGATGGAACTCACCTGCGACGACCCGGATACATCGCTTCTAACCTGCCCGAGAAAAATATCGTGTGCACCTATGCTTGTCTTTGTACTATGCTTTGCAATCGAATTGGCAATTGCATCAGGTTGGATAGCCCCCTGAACCAGTACCTTTCCGGACTTCTTATTTGCATTTGTTTTATCCATAAACCGCTGTATTAAAAATTGAATTTATACCACCCTCAAGATTGAATAAATTATTATATTGAAATTCTTCCTGTAAAATTTTAATAGCTCTCTGCGAGCGTTTGCCACTTTGACAAAAAATAACCACCTGATGCTCTTTTGAAATGTCAATTGCCCGCTCCCGGATTTCACCTAAAGGAATCTGAACAGCGTTCCACTCAGCCATCCTGGGTAATTCATCATGTTCTCTCACATCAATTATCTGAACAAACTGCCCTTGTGATAACAGCTGTTTGAACGCTGAAAATGAAATGTTTTTTATTGTTTGAAATGTATTGTTGCTGCATGAAAGGTCATAGTTATATTGCTTAAAAGTTTCTGCCGTATTCGGAACTTCAGGTCCGATACTTCCAGGGGTGTCAATCAAAAAACATTCAATACTTAAGTTAAGGGCATTTACCGTTAGAATTTTTCCGGATAGCACTTCACCTATATCTGCAATAATTTTTATCACTTCATTTGCCTGAAGCATTCCGATTATTCCGGGCAAAATGCCTAAAACACCGTTCTCTGAACAGTTTCTAATTGCATCAACGCTTGTGGCATCCGGAAAAAGATGTCGGTATTGAGGACCTCGTTGTCCTTCATTCTCATTGAAGTTAAAAACCGCAACCTGCCCCTCAAACCGATGTACTGAGCCGTAAACCATCGGTCGCCCCGTAATTACACTGGCATCATTGACCATGTACCGTGTTGCAAAATTGTCTGTGCCGTCAACTATAACATCATAATTGCCTAAAATGTCAAGGGCATTGTCGGTAGTCAGTCGCACCGGAAACCCCTTAAAGTGAATATTTGGGTTCTGCTGACTTAGTCTGCTAATAGCTGCTTCGACCTTTGTGCTACCAATATCGTGGGTAGTATAGAGCACTTGCCTTTGTAAATTCGACAATGCTACTATATCGTTATCCACAATCCCAATATGCCCCACGCCAGCAGCTGTGAGATACTGCAATACCGGGCATCCAAGTCCTCCGGCACCAACCACCAACACCCGCCCATTTTTGAGTTTTTCCTGACCGTCTATCCCGAATGAAGGCAGGAGCAAATGGCGGCTGTATCTGGTTATTTCTTCTGTGCTAAACATTTATCCTCCGGCAAATGGTGGCAGGAAAGCAACTTCACTACCAGGTTGAAGTTGTACGTTACCCTGAATAACTTTCATGTTAACTGCCAGCCGGTATGGACTTTGTTTCAGTTCAGGAAAAGTCTTATTTATACTTTGTATCAGCGCTGTTGTGTCGGCAATGAATGGGATATGTAAATCTGTTACCCCGGTTATTTCTACCAATTGGCCAAAAAATTTCAACTTAATATTTTCCATAAAACTTTGTTTGTGTGTTAAGTTCAAAGGGGGTATTTAGGTTGATAAAGTTTTCATGAAAATTCTCCTGGGTGCTCACATCAATTCTTTTGGTATCGAAGCTGTTTATGGCAACATTCATCTTCCATTCTTTAAGGTCTATGAGCTGTTTCAACATACCGGTACATTGCTTTGAATAATAGGCACACAACGGCTCCGGCACGTTATGATGAATCGGTAGGGCAATGTCAGTATTATCTGAATGTTTTAAGATATATTGAAGCATCTTTGTACTGATAAAGGGGATGTCACAACTAAGGACAAAATTGTCTTTTGTATTGCTATTCATAAGCCCGGTGTAAATACCGCCGATGGGGCCGCAGGGTGCTACTAAATCACTAAAGACACGATAACCCAGGTTATCATAGTGGTTTGAGTTGGCGATAATAATGATCTGCGAAACCAAAGGTGAAACGGCATCAATAACATGTTGAATAAGTATCTTGTTGTTTAAAACAATAAGCCCCTTTTCTTGCCCCATTCTTGAGCTTTTGCCGCCTGCCAAAATAATACCGGTGGTTTTCATTCTATTCATCGGCCTATTGTTAAAAGTTTAACACTGGCAATTACTAACACAATGGATAGAAGCATCCGAAGAAATTTTGTGCTGAATTGTTTGCGTGCAAGGTAGGCACCTGCAAACCCTCCGGCAAGTGCTATGAGCAACCAGGTATAGATTTCATTATTGATGCTTACCCCGCTGAGTAGTAATCCACTAAAGCCTGAAACTGAATTTACAAAAATGAACAATGCCGATACAGCCGCTGTTTGTTTCATGTTACCCCAATGCATTAATAGAATCAGTGGACTTAAAAGTATTCCTCCACCAATGCCAATCATTCCGGAAAAAAAACCAATGAAGGCACCTGAGACCAATGCCAGAGGTAAATTTACCTTTTGAATCTTATCTGTTTCTACCCCGAAAATTCCGAACAAACGCAGTATCGGAAAAATCAATAATACACCAAGAATACGCTGATAAACCAGCGGGTCAGGTTTGATAAATGCCCCTAAAAATGCTGCGGGCACGGATGTTACGATGAACGGTAAAAACAGCGACCACTTAAAATGGCCACCTTTTAAATATTGCCAGAACGAAACTAACGAAACAAGCATGTTCAATATTAATGCCGATGATTTCATGTCGGCAGCGGGAAAACTAAAAATGGCCATTAGGGCCAGGTAGCCACTAGCACCACCATGCCCTACTGAAGCATATAAAAATGCCACGGTAAATAACAAAGGTGCAAAAACCCATATTGAATCAAAGTAGTTCATGAATCGTTATGAGTATTTTAAAATAGCGCATGGTAAAAAAAACTAAAGTTTTAACTTCCGGCTTTCTCTTGCGTTGAACAAATGGAAACGCTTCTGAAGCGCCCGGTACTGCTTAATTGCCTGTTCGCCTTCATTGGTAAGCCGGGTGCCTCCTCCACCTGCTCCCCCTGCTGAGGTTGCAATGAGTGGTTTTGCAGATTGCGTATTCATCGAATTTACCAGTTCCCATGCCTGACGATACGACATCTTTAGTGCCTTGGCAGCAAGAGTAATCGAACCATGTTTTTTAATCATTTCAAGCAAGTGAATACGACCGCTTCCGATGAATGCAACATCGTCATTTTCAATCCAGATACTTCCTTTTACTTTATACACTTTTCGGCTTATACGGTAGGTAAAGGTCGCCACTCATTGAAAGATAAAAAATGATATAAATCATATCATGAGAGGGTAATGATGCCTTGTGAAGAAGTAGGTGTGTGCTGTAAATGCTTAATACAGTCCTGGAAGCAGATGAACTTCTACCATTTCTCCTACTTTCAGATTTTTTCGGTCAGCATGGAGGTATATGATACAATCGGCCTGAGAAAATGAACTAAGAATGTATGATTCCTGTCCTTCAAGCGGCAGCACAGATTCATTAGTGATACGCCCCTTTAAAAACAGTGCCAGTCCGGCTTTCTTTGGATAATTTATTGAAATAGGAAGGGATAATTTCTTTAAGAACAGATCCTTTTTTCCCATCATTTTATTGATAGCGGGAAACACATATTCATAGAAACAACTTAAAACTGCCGCCGGATTTCCCGGAAGGCCAAACAGGATTGTTTCGTCTTTCTTACCAAAGAATAATGGCTTTCCAGGTTTCTGATTTATCTTGTAAAAAATGTTTTTTACTCCCAGTTGATGTAATGCTTTCCCTACGTAATCATATTCGCCTACTGAAATTCCTCCTGTAATTAGTACCATGTCAGATTGAGCAATAGCACGCTGAATGGTTTTGAGCGTGAGTTGTAGGTTGTCTTGTACTGAGTATATTTTAAAAGCTTGCAACCCAATTGAATGCATTGCAGCTTTTAAGGTATATGAGTTTGATTCATAAATCTGCCCGTTTCCAAGCGCAGCACCCGGTGGAACTAATTCACTGCCAGTAATAATCACTGAGATTTTTGGTGTTGAAATTGTCTGAATGCTGGCAATACCCATTGCCGCCAAATACCCAACTCCCCCGGGATTGATGAGGGTGTTTTTTGGAAGCGCAGTTTGTCCTTTTTTTACCTGCGACCCGAGCTGCCTCACATTGGCCCCTTTTTGTATTTCGATATCTTCAATAATCAACTGCCGCCCATTTGTTTTAGCCCTTTCCTGAATTACAACTGTGTCAGCTCCTTCAGGCAATGAAGCGCCAGTAAAAATACGCACGGCCTGCCCTTTTTTTAACTTTTCGGTATGGGTATACCCGGCAGCAACTTCAGCAACAATATTTAATGAGATTTTCTTCTGAAAATCTAAAAACCTGAAGGCATAACCGTCCATTGCACTCTGATGAAAAGGAGGAAGATTGACCGGTGAAGAAATGCCGGCAGAAATAACTTTCCCCACCGCCAGTTCTATTGGTGTATTGGTGGCAGGTAAAGTTTTCGAATGTCTGCTTACCAACCTTTTAGCATCTTCAACAGATATCATTTGCTTCTTTTTCGACAAATGTGAAACATGTCTGTTGAATTATTCATGACAAAAATCAGCTAATGAAATTCATGCCTCATTCAAAGCTTGAATTGAGAAATGTATTGCTGACAATTGTCCAATTTGTACTATGACTGCCATCATTGTTTTTTTGAACAGCTATGGATAATTTTGTGCTTCTTGTTAAATGAATGTATCATAAAAAGTATAATAATGGGGATTTCCCAAAGCATGAGTTTTGTTCAATTTGTTGGATGAAAAACCTCACATCAGCAAATATGTCTTGTTTCAGACAAGATAGCTTGGCTTGTGGTACAAATGTTAAAAGATTTGATAAGGGAGATTTGCTATTTGGTGAAAAAACTTCAAAGCGAACAATTTGGTGCATACAAAAAGGTGTTGCGAAGGTTTCAACGCCCGCAAAAAAAAATAATGAATTCATTCTATGGCTTGCAGGAGCCGGGGATATGATTGGTCTGGAAGCTTTCCTAAATCAGGAGCCTGGAACAAGTACTGCTATTGCAGTGACCCCTGTAGTGGCATGTGCTATACAAGTTGAATACCTGGAAAATGTTTTGAATACTGATCCGGAGGCATCATTAATTTTAATGCAGGGCTTATGCCAGAAATTAAATTTTCTTGAGCACCGGATTGCCAGTATTTCAAAGAAAACCATCAAAGAACAGTTGGCCGAAATGCTTGTGTTTGTTGCCGGAACAGAGCGAAGAAAAGACAAACCACAGATGGTCAATTACACCTTACATGACTTGGCAAGCCTTTTAGGTACCAACAAACATTATCTCTATAAAGTACTTCCTGAATTCGTTGAAGAAAACATTCTTAAGGTCATCCATCGAAGAATCTACATTCAGGATTTTAAAGCGCTTCAAAGAGTTGCCTGCATTGCAAAATAGAGCACTTCCGGCAATAAATACAATTACGGAGCAACAACTTCTTTGTTAAAACATTCCTGAACTAATTGTTCGAAATCATGCTGAATCGCACGTCCACCATCTTTTGCGTACCATAAGTGAAGGTTCTTAACAAACGTGTCATGGTCAACGCCGGGATTTTGTTGCATAAAATCTTCCTTCATTTTAACAATACCTGCCGGACGTGGCCCCCAGGTACCCAACACTTTGCCAGACTCTCTGTCTTTACATATCAGCTTGGGGATTGACCTTGAACCATTTGTGAGATATGCATCCATTATTTCAGGGTTTTCATCCCTTAAAATAATCTTTAGGTCAATTGTTTCAGGTGAAATAGCTGCAATTTTAGCAATTACCGGAATAATTTGCGCCCCATCACCACACCATGCTTCTGATAATATGGTCCATTCAACAGCTTGCTGATTCTCCTGTATCAACTGATGAAGCGGTGCATTAATTTGTACCTGCTTGTCAATACGCTTCATCCTTTGGGCATTGATTTTAGTCGCTTCAATACGTTCCTGGCTGGGGTCACTGCCGGTGGTAGTTTGTTTATCAGCACACTCCAACACCAAATCTTTGTATTCCTGATAGCTATAAACTTTTGCTTCCGAGCGCTTGGATAATTCCATTATGGTTGAGTTTTATTTACCGCTGCAAAGGTCGTTGATTTTTGAAGCCTAAATTATGATTCAAGTCATACCTCTATTAGCCACCTATTGCTACCATAGCCCGGTTCTGGTTATGATATAAGGCATTTGAAAATTGGTCAAAACTATTCAAACCACCCCTTTGTGCTTTTTTATCCCAAATTGAATCCAGAATCAATTGCTCAATGTATTCACCTCTCCTAAACGCTGAAAGCAAATCTGTTTCTGTTCCTGAAAACAAACAATTCTTTAGCTTACCATCGGCCGTCAGCCTAATGCGGTTGCAACTGTCACAGAAAGGATTGGTCACTGATGTAATTACAGCAAAAGTTCCTTTGTAGTCAGAAATTCGGAAATTTTTTGCAGTATCGTTTTTTGCATCCGCAAGTCGTTCAATACGACTTCCATACCGCGCTCCAATTTGGGTCATAATTTCCTTGTACGACAAACCCTTCTCCCAGTTCCATGAATTGCCATTAAATGGCATAAACTCAATAAAGCGGTAATGAAGCTTTTGATGTTTTGTCAACTCAATAAAATCAATTAACTCGTCGTCATTTACCCCTTTAATTAATACTGCATTTAATTTTACATGGAAACCACTGTGCAGTAATAGGTTAATATTAGCAATAATTCTGTCGAAATAATCTCGCCGTGTTATTTGATTAAATTTTGCTTTTTGAAGCGAATCAAGACTGACGTTTATTGCATTTATACCTGCGGTTTTAAAGGTGTCAATAAATTCGTCAACCAAAATACCATTCGTTGTGATAGCTAACTCAACAGGCAATCCGGCTAAAGCTTCAATAATCTCTCTGGCATCTTTTCTTACCAGTGGTTCGCCTCCGGTAAGCCTTATTTTTTTCACCCCATGCCGAACAAATTCTGACGCAATTGCAAAAACCTCATGCTGTGTCATAAAATGACTTTTCGGACGTAGTTCAATGCCATCTGCCGGCATACAGTAGGTACAGCGCAAGTTGCACCGCTCGGTTAACGAGATGCGCAGATAATCATGCACTCTGCCAAATTTGTCCTTTAGCATCTTTGTTTGTTAAAAAGCATTCATTTCAACTGCAATAAGATCAAAATCCTCGCTGGATAATAATTTCTGTGCCAAGGGAAATAGGGTATAGTCTTCTCGGTATATATGCAGTTTCAGCAGCTCTATCAGTTCCCTAGAATTTTCATAAGCAGTGTCAAGAACAAATATTCTTGAAGTGGGATCGCTTATTCGTGTCGCAAGCCCCATAAGATTGAATGAAAGCGTACCAAGCTGAATAAATTTCACATGATCGTCTTCCATTATATCAATCGCAGTCATTGGCTTTTCGCCGGTACTGTGCTCCCCGCTTTGAATTAGTTTTTTATGCAATACCGGAAACAAGAATTTCTCTTCCTTGCTATTGTGTGCCAGCAATTCATTGTCGAAAAACTTAAAAAATGCTCCAAATGTTTCGTTGATCTTTTGATCAAGCTTGTACCCATTGGTTTTAAATTGCAGGAGGGCTTTCTCAAAATCGTCAATTTGTGCTAAAGCTTTTTTGTGTTCTTCTACCAAAGTATGAATAGGTGCGGCAAACTCCGAAGAGGCAATGGATACCGCTCCCGGTAAGTTATAAGCAGACGGCGGATCCATTGGTGTATGTTCGATCTGCTCAAGACCTTTTTCTTCCTGCTTGCGTACGGGATCGTTTTTCTGAAGCAGTTTTATTTGCGCCCTTTTTACCGCTTCTTCTTTGAGTTTCTCAAGGTCTTGTGCTTCATCACCCTTGGCAGATGTTTCTTGAAAATTATCCATGACCGTTATGCCTTTACGCAAATTACGGCACGTACATTTTCTTAAAGAATGATCTTTATCATACTTTGTTACATTTTCAAACCGACCTTAGGCCATTTTACCTTTCCGGGGCGCACAATCACCATCAGGTATGCCCAGTTACTTGTTTCCCGCGTATTGCCACCTTTCAGCATCATCATTGTAGAGCTGCCAAACATTTGCGAGTAGCCGGCCTGAAGCGATATTTCATCAGCTACTTTACATCCAATGGTAATATCAAGCTCAGTGCCCAGGTACGAAGGCATTGAACTGTTGGGAGCTGCTGCCTTCGTGTTACGCACTTTCTCGGCAGTATCAAAGAAATGAGCATTCAGGCCAAGGAGAAATTGCTTGTAACTAAAGTTCAACTTGGCATATTTGTCAAACAAACCTACTGTATTCAGATGATTGCCGAGATAGAAATAGTCCATATACCCATTATGCCGGTGGTTGGTGCCGTAAAATGGTGTAAATGAGCGATTGGTGGTACTCTTACTTAACTGACTGGTACCTGAAAGTATTTCTGCTCCAAGGGTGAATGAAACAAGTTTTCCGAGTTTGCAAGAGGCCTCTGCCGAAGCACAATATGCACTGAGGGGGTTATTATTCCCATCTTTCCCGAATTGATAATAGCCATATACAACGCCACTGAATATATCACCCTTGTATGTTGCACGTATTCCTGTTGTTTGAGAGAACACAGTTATTGTATCCGGTTTGCTTACTGTATCTTTTTTGCCAAACTGCAACCCATTGTTGAGTACCAACAAACTTACATCTGACTTTTTGAATTGCTTGTTAGCCCATAGATATTGAAAAGTCTTGTAATTTGCCTGAACAGTGTAAATCGTTGTTTTAAATTGCTCTTTGTCTTGATTAAATGCGAAACCTCCATGCAGCGTCAAAGTGCTGTCTTTGTATTGCAAAAGAGCCAAATCATGCCTTCGTGATTGCATGGCCCAGTCTAAACTACCAATGATTCGGTCATCATCGTATGCGAGTATTTGCCTGCCGAGTCTTGCTAAAATTTTCCGGCTGAGGTTAATTTCTGCATAAGCTTCTGAAACCGACATAAGCCCTTTCGTATCAATGGCTGCATTTCCCACACTGCCCCAAGTTCTGATATCCTGTATGCCTATTACAATCTTGTAGCGTTCAGCTTTGTATTCTCCAGTTAAGCGCGTGCGCTGGGAAACAAATGCAGCGGCTTTTTGACCGGTATCTGCAAGCGACTGGTAGCCATGCCGGTATTCCGCACGATTCATGTATTGAGGTGTAAAGTTCAACTGAGCCTTTGCCTGTATGCTGCATAACATTCCCAGGCCGACAATTAAGAATCGGAAAAATGATTTCATGTTTTTTGAATTTAAATGGTTAACAGGGCCGTTCGCAGCCCCGACGATGATAAAAGTGCCAGTTGACCCAGGTGGCGATGGCAACAAATACCAACAAGCCCCAGAAGAATGCATTGGCATTTGATGTCGCACCTATTACAGAACCAATTATAATGGAGAAGATAAATGGGCCGTATGCAGCTACTGCTGCTGTCCACCCTATTACACCTGCTGCCTGCCGCTGATTGTGCTGAAAAATTATGGGGTATTGTCTAAACGTAGCTGCATTACCTATACCTGCAAAAAAGAACATAGCAAGCATAACGCCAACAAAGAGAGGAAAGGTGTCAAGGGATGTTGGGGCTACCAAGCCCATTGTTGCCATCATCACACAACCTGCCATTAGGCCAATACCAGTCAGCGTGGTTAATACGCCTCCGCCGGTTCTATCAGATACAAACCCAAATAATACCCGGCTTGCCGAGCCAATTAATGGCCCGTAGAATGCGTACTGCAAGGGGTCAGGAGCGCCTTCAAAATTTCCGTACAGGCTTTTCATCATCATAGGAAACGCAGCAGAAAGCCCTGAAAAGGTACCAAAAGTCATCAGATAGGTAATAGTACAATACCAGGTATGCTTTTCTTTGAAAATATCTAATTGCTCTTTAAATGATGCTTTTACCGGAATACTCCTTAACATCCACCAGCACAACAAGGCCGTAATGAGCAACAAAGGCACATACCATAATGCAGCGTTTTGCAGGTAAATTTCTGAGCTGCTGATGACTTCTTTGGTTTTAGGATTGATTTTTGTAAAGGTTTCCGAAGAACCATACAAGGCAATTCCAATGATTGCAGGAGTCATAAACTGAGCCAGACTTACTCCGAAATTTCCAATACCGGCCTGAATGCCTAATGCTGTACCTTTTAGGCGCCTTGGGAAAAATAGATTTGTTGAAGGCATGAAGGACGAAAAATCTCCTCCACCAAAACCTGCCGTAAAGGCAAGTACCATAAATACCCAAAAAGGGGTGCCGGGGTCCATCACCGCAAAAGCAAAACCAACGCAGGGTATTAATTTAATCAGCGTGGCAATGGTAAGAACATGCCTTGTACCGTATATGGGAAGTAGAAAGGTATGTACTATACGCAGGGTGCCCGCAGCCAAACCAGGCATTGCAGCAAGCCAAAAAAGTTGTTCCTGGCTGAAATTAAAACCTATGCCCGGTAGTTTAACTACGATGGCACTTACCATAAACCATGTAGCAAACGACAGTGTGAGCGCAATGGTCGTAATCCAAAGTGTCTTCCAGGCAAGCCGCTTACCACCTGATTCCCAAAAATTGGAATCTTCTGGTTCCCATTTTGTTAGATATGTTGCCATTTGTCGTAAATTTTGTTTGTGATTATCGTACAACGCGAAGTACAGGGCAGGGGGCGTCTTTAAATACATGATACGTCCTGCTGCCCATCAGTAATTTTCCCAGCGGAGATGCCAAGTGGCTCGCAAGAATGATTAATTCGGCACTTCGATCTTTAGCGATGCTAACAATTTCAGAAGCAACATCACCGTGGCTTATCACCAAATCAAGGTTATCAACCTGCATGGCCTTCAGTTTTTCAGCTTCTTTTATCAGCAATTGTTTGCCTTCTTCATCCCATGCTTCTCTTATACCTTCCCATTCATGTGCATCAGATGCGAGCACGCCGGTCTGGTGTAATTTCTCATTTACATACAACAAAACCAGTTTTGAGCCGGATGTTTTTGCAAGATAAGCCGCCTGTTCACGCGCCTTGTCAGCAAGTGCAGAGTTCCCTACCGGATAAATAATTGTGCGGTATGCAAAGCCATTTGTATGTTGAGGAGGCATGGCGGTAAGCCCTGGTCTGTGAATAATAATATCGCGTGAAGCTGCCGTTTGCCGGATACGGGCTTTCCCACCTTTTTCTACCCAGCTTTTTGTCCATTTTCTTTGTGCAATTCTTAATACAACAAATGCTACAACACCGAGAATTGCAAAGGCTAAAAAGCCCCATGCAAATGAACCTGTGCTTTGTTTGGATATGCCCATTGCATTTGGAATAAAGCTTCCACCCAATGCTCCAATTTCTCCAATCATACTCCCTGCAACAGCAGTGGTTAATGGCCAACGTAGTGGAACTAATTGAAACAATGCCCCATTGCCTGCACCCAGTGCTGCAAAACATAGCATAAACAAAATGGTTGTTACAACAAGTGAGAGCTGGAATGAGGCCAGCACCATCGTTAAAATGACAATCCCGAAAATTCCGCTAAGTGTGTTAATGCCACCCCAGCGATCAGATGCCCAGCCACCTACAATGCGTATTGCACTCCCCATGAGGGCTGCAAGCATAGTTAATTGACCGGCTTCTACTTTCGAAACATGAAACTGGTCGTAATAGTAGGTAGGCAGGAAGTTCGACAGTCCGATAAACCCGCCAAATGTGATGATGTAAATAAGATTGAATGTCCAGCCATCTTTTTCGAACAGACACGACAAATGCTCTTTCAGGCTTTGCCTTTCTCTGTCAGGAGGTTCTTTGGCAAAAATCAACATCACAAACATCGGAAGTAACATAAACAAAGCCCCAAAGCCATAAATTGCCTGCCAGCCGAATTTTTCTGCAAGGGGAGGAGCAAACAACATGGCCAGTACAGTTCCGCTGTTTCCGGCACCGGCAATGCCCATAGCGAGCCCTTTGTATTTTGGGGGAAACCAGCCAGAACCTAAAGAAAGTGCAACACCGAAACTTGCCCCTGCAATACCAAGTAAAATACCCATGTTGATTACTTCTGAATAGGTGTCAACCATGAAGTAACCATAACAAAGTGCGATGAAAATGAGCCCCATTTCAACCATAGCAGCCCACTTCCTGCCAATATACTGAGCGAGTACACCCAGTGGAAAACGCATAATCGCACCTGCCAGGATAGGCACTGAAATCATAAAGCCTTTCTGGGCCGGACTTAACTGAAAGCTTTCACTTATGAAGGGTGCCATGGCGCCATTCAATACCCAAATGGCAAAACAAAAATCAAAGTATATAAATGCTGAGAAAAGGGTGGGGGCGTGCCCTGATTGTAAAAATTCCTTGAACTTATTCATTCGTCAGGAAGTTTATTGCATTATTACCTGACAAAGGAACATCTGAAATGCCCACTAAATAATGATGTAAATCAGTGCAAAGCTGCTTTTTTGTCAGCCGGAAATATGATTTATGTCATGCGAATATGGCGGGCTTCACCTAAGGTTTCCCTATTCGGCGGTGAAGGGAAATAGGGCGCAACTAACTTATACAAAGCATCAGGGTTTAACAAGGTAATTGCCTTGCCGCTGACCTGGATAAAGCCTTCTTTTTTAAATTCTGATAAGCTACGAGTGATTTGCTCCGGACTCATACCAACAAGCTCGGCAATGTCTTTCCGGCTAAGGGAATTGTCAAGTACAATCTCACGCTGACTACGTGAGCCGAAAACCTGCTTGATGAGCAGGAGCGCCTCGGCAGATTTTTCACGAACTGTCATCTGGGCAAGGTTTTTCATTCTTGACTCAGCCAGTCGAAGCTCATTTGCAAAAAATAACATTAGTTGGTATGAAAGTATTGCATCGTTTTGAAGAATCTGTGTGAATGTTTCAGTTTCAATAAAACACAAAGTTGCATCCTCCAACGCGATGGCAGAAATCATATAATGTGCCGCACCAAGCCCGCGAAAACCCAATAAATAACCCGGTCTGGCAAGCCTTATTATCTGTGTTTTTCCATTGTATCCGGTACTAATTACTTTCACTTTTCCGGTTTGAATAATATATATGCCATATACCAAATCACCTTCGTGAAAAATATATTGTCCTTTTTTGTAGCGAATAGTTGAAGTTAGATATTGGCGCTCACCAGAGGCATCTGATGAACAAAACCGCTTTAGCAAACTGTCTTCTGTGATTTGACTATTTTCGAACAGATTCATAGATGTACATTTTTTTATACTCAATATCTTTTGAAATATGTGGTGCCCCCTTTTTCATTATACGATGCACCACTCTTTGCATCCATATCAAACAAATGGCTGAAACAATAAACATCAACATCCAACTGCTTGTCCATAAGCCTGAACCCTGGAGCAAATATCCAAAAAGAATCGGACAAAAAAAGCCTCCCAGACCACCAATTACACCTACCATGCCGCCTACCACACCAACTTCATCCGGGAAATACTCCGGAATGTATTTGTAAACCGCTGCTTTACCAATTCCCCATACTATGCCTATTAAAATAACCAAAAATGTAAATACCCAGATATTGGCCTGAAAGAAGATTTTTGTGGTTGCCTTGGCAAGTAATTGCTTCTTTTTCACCTGCTCGTTAAGCTTAACAACAGGTTCCTGCCATACTTCCTTCGTCGGAAAGATGAGTGCGTCGTCCTCTATTGTTTTTTTTGTATTCCTCACCTGAACAGGATACGAAATACCTCCTACAATAATGAGTGAATCAGAAACATAAGTTACGCTACCTCCTTTTTCCGCCATAATACCCTGCCCCGGAGAATAAATATCCATTCTCGGAATTACTAACATAAAACTCAATACGAGCGATGCCCCAAGTACCCAGTACATGACCTTACGTGGCCCCCATTTATCCGACAACCACCCACCAAGTGCCCTGATAATTCCTGACGGAAAACTAAATAAAGCTGAGAAAAAACCTGCACTTACCAAAGTAGTAGTATATACATTTACATAATATGGAACCAACCATTGTGAAAAGGCAACAAAACAACCAAATACCAGAAAGTAATATAGCCCGAAACGCCATACACGAATGTTGCTTAACGGACTTATAAGCTGGCTTAATGGTCGCTGAACCGGACGTGCTTTTTTATTTTCTGTAAATAAAATAAATGAAATGCCCATTACAACCATGGCAGCCGCATAAATTTGCGGTAAATAACGCCATCCTTCTAAGTCGGTACCGTTATTTGTAAGTTTTAAAAGAAGGGTAGGGGCAAAAATTGCCGTGATGGATGCCCCTGCATTTCCTGCTCCAAATATACCTAATGCAGTTCCCTGCCACCTCTTTGGAAACCAAACCGATGTATTAGCTACTCCGATGGAAAAACCTGAACCTACCAGACCATAAAAAAAACTCATTACGGCAAACCCGGTGAATGAATGTACACTACTTAAAAAATACATAGGTATAGCACAACCAATCAATAACAAGCCAAATACCCAACGACCTCCATATTTGTCAGTTAAAATCCCTGCAGGCAACCTGAACAAAGCCCCTGTTAATACAGGTATCCCCAACAACCATCCTACTTCAACAGCTGACCAGTTAAAAACACCATTGTCAACCAGAAATGTTACCAATACACCGTTGAGCATCCATGCAGCAAAACAGGTGATAAATGCTAAAGTGTTAAAGAATAAAATACGGTGCGATTTGTAACTTACCTGCTCTTCCATAAAAGAGATATTTAGTCTTACTCATTGCAAATTCAAGTAGTGTTTATTTCAATAATTGACCAGATGCAACAGGAAAATAAAACACAAAATCACGCATTATAGAACCTTATTGCAATGATGTAAATCATAATTTCATTCAATCATTTCAGGAAAAATATTAAAACATTTTCAAGGTGCTTTATTTATGTCATTTTGTTTTCGCCCTGCTTATTTAGAATGAGTCTTAAGTAATTGAAATGCATTGATATACGTGCATTTTAGGCGACTTATGATGGTCGTCATAATTCACAATGAGGTGTATCATATTTTGTACAGTTTAAACCTGTCAAATTTGTCAGATAAACTCAAATAGGTAGATGTTAAACATCCGTTATGAGGACAAAAATAGCAGCCATTAAAATCGAACCCATGTTAATACCATCGAAAAAACCGGTACTGCAAATTATTGCACTTGCCGCATATTTTTTGTTCATGCTTCCCAATGGATTGTCAGCTCAGGATGGAGAAGCTATCTTTAAACAAAACTGCGCTGCCTGTCATAAGGTTGGGGGAGGTCGAATGGTGGGCCCCGATTTGATGGGGGTTACTACAAAGCGCTCGGAAGAATGGTTAATTAAATGGACCAAAAGCTCACAGTCACTTATTAAAAGTGGAGATGCTGATGCAAAAGCAATATTTGAGGAGTTTAATCAAACTCCAATGCCCGATCAGGCACATCTTTCTGATGCTGATTTAAAAGCATTGTATGCCTATGTAGCCAGTAAAAGTGAGCCAGCTACTGCTGCAACAGCTGGAACTAACGAACCAGCTATCGCAACTGATGCTTCTAAAAATGCGACAGCCGAAGATATCGAATATGGGAAAGGCTTGTTTATTGGGAGTCAGGCATTGGTAAACGGAGGACCAGCCTGCATTTCATGCCATAATGTAAATTATGCAGACGTAATTCCCGGAGGCTTATTAGCAAAAGACCTTACCAATGCATTTAGTAGGTTGGGTGGTGATGCAGGAATTCATGGAATGCTTGGTGCACCACCATTTCCCGCTATGACTGAGGCCTACAAAAACAAAGCCATCACCGATAAAGAAATCGCAGCAATAACTGCTTTTTTATATAAGGTTGATAGCGACAAGGCAAACCAACAGGTTGCATCATTTAATTACCTGCTCTATGGTGGTTTTGGTGGCGCTGTAATGCTGCTGGCACTTATCTTCCTTATTTGGAACAATCGTAAAAAATATACAGTCAAGAAATCAATCTACGACCGTCAGATCAAGTCAATTTAAGCTTTTAACCGAACAATAAATCATTTGTCATGAGTTGGATAGAAGACATCATCTCCCCACAAACAAGAAAATGGGAAGAATTTTACAGAAATCGCTGGCAGTACGATAAAGTCGTTCGCAGTACCCACGGTGTAAACTGCACCGGAGGTTGCTCCTGGAACATTCATGTGAAGGATGGTATCGTTGTTTGGGAAACACAGGCACTCGACTATCCCCTGCTTGAAAATTCACTCCCACCGTATGAACCCCGCGGTTGCCAAAGAGGTATTTCCTACTCATGGTATTTATACAGCCCCATCAGGGTTAAATATCCTTTGATGCGTGGTGCGCTGATGGACTTGTTTAACCGCGAGAAACAAGCCGCCGGAGGTGATCCGGTAAAGGCTTGGGAGAATCTCCAGAGTGATCCGGAAAAAAGAAAACGCTACCAAAGAGCCAGAGGTAAAGGGGGCTTCAGAAGAGCCAAATGGGATGAAGTGCTTGAATTGATTGCAGCTGCAAACATTTACACCATAAGAAAATATGGGCCCGATCGGGTAATCGGATTTTCTCCGATTCCGGCTATGTCAATGCTCAGCTATGCAGCCGGTGCCCGCTACCTACAGTTGATTGGTGGCGTAAACCTGAGCTTCTATGATTGGTATTGTGACCTGCCAAATGCCTACCCTGAAATTTGGGGTGAGCAAACCGACGTTTGTGAAAGCGCCGACTGGTATAATTCAAAGTTCTGTGTGTCAATGGGGGCTAACCTCGGTATGACACGTACGCCGGATATTCACTTCTTCTCTGAATCAAAACATAACGGGACAAAAACCGTGGTGATGTCACCCGACTTTAGCATGGTTGCCAAACATGCTGATCAATGGATTCCCTGCCACGCTGGTTCTGATGGTGCATTCTGGATGGCTGTTACGCATATTATTCTGAAAGAATATCATGCCGACAGACAAGTGCCTTATTTTATTGAATACACCAAGCGCTATACTGATTGTCCGTTTTTAGTTGAATTAGAAAAAGATGGCGATCACTATAAACCAGGCCGGATGCTGCGTGCCAACAGGGTAGCCAAATACAAAGACGTAGAAAACGGCGACTGGCAATTCCTGAATGTAGACTCCGGTTCTGGAAAACTGGTATGTCCGAAAGGAACGATGGGGAGCAGATGGGCAAAAAATGCAGGCAACTGGAATCTGAAATACGAAGACCTGCTCGATAACAGTGCCTACGACCCAACACTTACACTGCTTGGTAAAAGCGATGATGTGTTACAGGTTGATTTTGTTGAATACGGCATGAATAAAACAGTGCAGCGTGGTGTGCCTGTACGGTTTGTTGAAACAGTTGACGGACAAAAAGTGCCGGTTGCGACAATCTACGACCTCACAATGGGCCAGTATGGTGTTGGAAGAGGCCTGGCAGGCGAATATCCTGCTTCGTACGACGATGATAAGCAAGCATACACCCCCGCATGGCAGGAAATTTTTACCGGTATCGGTAGAAATACAGTAATAAAGTTCGCACATGAGTGGGCTGATACCGCCGAGATTACCAAAGGAAAATGTATGGTAATTGTGGGTGCAGCAATTAACCACTGGTTTCATGGAAACCTCATGTACCGTGCAGCTATTATGGCACAAATGCTTACAGGCTGCAATGGCGTGAATGGCGGAGGAATGAACCACTATGTTGGTCAGGAAAAACTGGCCCCCGTTGACTCCTGGGGAACCATCATGGCCGCAAAAGACTGGGTGCCTGCAAACAGACTCCAGCAAGGGCCGATTTGGCATTATATCAATTCAGACCAGTGGCGCTATGACAACAACCAGGTGGAGTACAACAGCGTTCCAAAAGACAATAAGTTTGCGAAAATGCACTCAGCCGACTGGACAGTGATGTCTGTCAGAAACGGTTGGATGCCTTTTTACCCCCAGTACAATAAAAGCAATCTTGATGTGGTAAAAGATGCAATTGCATCTGGTGCCAGCGACGATGACGCAATTAAAAAATATATAGTCGAAAAAATAAAGTCAAAAGAACTCCTCCATTCTGTGGCCGACCCCGACGATGATATCAATTTCCCGAGAAATTGGTTCATCTGGAGAGGAAATGCACTCATGTCGAGCGCCAAAGGCCATGAATACATGCTCGACCATTACCTCGGTACGCATAACAATAAAATTGCCGACGAGGTAGCGCAGCCACATGTACAGGATATCATTTGGAGAGAAGCTCCAAAAGGTAAAATGGACCTTGTGGTAGATATTAATTTCCGGATGGATACCTCGGCACTCTACTCTGATGTTGTGTTACCTACGGCATCCTGGTACGAAAAAGCCGACCTGAATTCCACCGACTTGCATTCGTTTATTCATCCATTGTCGGCTGCCGTACCACCTGTTTGGGAAGCAAAAAGTGACTGGCAAATCTTCCAGGCAATTGCTAAAAAACTTAGTGAATTGGCACAAACTCACCTGCCTACACCAGTGAAGGATGTGATCAATGCACCATTGTCGCATGACTCCGCTGATGAAATTACCCAGCCAAGAATGTTAGACTGGGCAAAAGGTGAATGTGAACCCATTCCGGGGAAAACAATGCACAAATTAGTCATCGTAGAACGTGACTATACCCAGATTTACAATAAGTATATCTCACTCGGGCCGAATTTGAATAACAATAAGCTGGGAGCACACGGGGTGTCTTATATGGCAGATGACGTGTACCGTGAAATGGCCGAAGATAAACGACATGTACAGAAAATAAATGGGGTTGATTATCCTTCTCTGAAAGAAGATGTTGAAGCCGTTAACGCCGTACTCACATTGTCAACTTTGACCAATGGGGTACTCAACGACAGGGCATATAAAATCATGGAAGAAAAGACTGGCCTCGCATTGGCCGATCTCGGTGAAGGCAGCAAGGATGTACGTATTGATTACAAAGACCTACAATCACAACCAAGACGATACAATACATCGCCTTTGTGGTCAGGTCTGATGAATAACGGAAGGGCCTATTGTGCCTACACCTATAACGTTGACAGGTTAGTGCCCTGGCGAACTTTGACCGGAAGGCAGCATTTCTACCTTGACCATGACGGTTATATCGCCTTCGGTGAGCACCTGGCTACCTATAAGCCTTCGCCAACCCCGCAAGTATATGGCGATTTACGCAAGACCGTAAACGATGGCAAGGCGAAAATGCTCAATGTGCTTACACCGCACGGTAAATGGCACATTCACTCAACCTATGGAGATACGCTGCGAATGCTTACGCTTTCAAGAGGTATCGAACCCTGCTGGATGAGTGAAGAAGATGCTGCATCTATTGGGGTCAAAGACAATGACTGGGTAGAGGTGTACAATGACCATGGCGTGTATTGTACCAGAGCCTGCGTGAGTGCAAGGATTCCAAACGGTGTTTGTATCGTATACCACTCACCTGAAAGAACCTATACAGTGCCGAAGTCGCAGGTACGAGGTAACAGAAGAGCTGGCGGACATAACAGCTTCACCAGGGTACACCTGAAGCCCAACCTGATGACTGGAGGGTATGGTCAGTTCTCATACCATTTCAACTATTGGGGGCCGGTTGGTGTGAACCGTGATACACACGTTTTGGTAAGAAAAATGGACAAAGTAGTATTCTAAAAAAATTGTAACCATGGATATAAGATCTCAAGTTTCAATGGTTTTTCACCTCGATAAATGTATCGGGTGCCACACCTGCTCAATTGCCTGTAAAAACATCTGGACCGACCGAAAAGGCGCCGAGTACATGTGGTGGAACAATGTTGAAACAAAACCAGGTACCGGCTACCCTACCAAATGGGAAAATCAGGATATCTACAAAGGTGGTTGGGAGAAAAACGGAGATTCGGTGTCCCTGAAAGGGGCTGGAAAATTCCGGGGCTTGAAAAATATCTTCCACAACCCGCACATGCCTGTTCTGGATGATTATTATGAACCGTGGACTTATAAATACCAGGACCTGTTTACCGCTCCTGAAGGAGATGATCAGCCTACTGCACGCCCGGTATCATTGGTGACTGGTGAGCACATGGACGTACAGTCAGGACCTAACTGGGATGATGATCTGGGGGGCTCGCCTGATTACGCAAGACAGGATGTAAACCTTCAAAGTTTGTCGGAAGCAGAACAGGAGGCCATGTTCCAGCTTGAACGCATGACATTTTCGTACCTCCCACGTATTTGTAATCACTGCCTGAATCCGGCATGTGTCGCTTCCTGCCCCTCTGGTGCACTGTATAAAAGAGGAGAAGATGGTATTGTATTAATTAATCAGGAACGCTGCCGTGCATGGAGAATGTGTGTTACCGCATGCCCCTATAAGAAAAGCTATTACAACTGGCACACAGGTAAATCTGAGAAATGTGTCCTTTGTTACCCTCGTCTTGAATCTGGTCAGGCCCCCGCATGCTTCCATTCATGTGTTGGAAGAATTCGCTACCTGGGTGTACTGCTTTATGATGCAGATAAAATTAAGGATGCTGTTTCAGTTCCGGATGATCAATTGGTTGATGCGCAATTAGACATCTATCTCGACCCATTCGATCCGGAAGTGATTAAACAAGCGCGCTTAAATGGTATCGCAGATTCAACTATTGACGCAGCACAGAAATCGCCTGTTTACAAGTTCGTTAAAGAATGGCGACTTGCTTTACCACTTCACCCCGAGTTCAGAACATTACCTAACCTGTTTTATGTACCTGCCTTGTTACCTACAATGGCAACAGTTGCAAACGGGGTATATGATTCTACCAGTAAATCTTTATGGAATGGCGTGGAAAGTAATCGCCTTCCCATGAAATATCTGGCTTCGTTGTTCTCTGCCGGAAGTACAGGGAAAATTGTGGAAGTGATGAAACGGCTTATGGCTGTGCGTTTACACCGCAGAGGAGTTACTGTTGGTGATTTGAACGTTGCAGAAATATCTTCAGCGATGAGCGAAGTACAAATGGATGCTGAAACTGCTGACGCTATCTTCAGACTCACTTCCTTGGCAACATTTGATGAACGTTTCGTCATCCCTCCGGCACATCGTGAAGAATCAATTGAAATGCTCGAAAACACTGCCGACGTAAAAGGAAATACCGGGTTTGGCTTCAAGGAAAAACCTGCACGTGGGTTATAATCTATCACAAAATGTATAAGCACTATCTCCTTTTCGCTGGCTTGCTTCGATATCCGGATGAACATTATCCGGAAATAGCCTCGAAGTGTTTAGGAATGCTGAGGCAATCTTATCCGGATACTGCCAGTGAATTAGAACCATTTGTGGAGTTTATGCAAACTCACAACCCTGATGAAATCGAAGAACTCTACACACGTACATTCGATGTGCAGCCGATTTGTTACCTCGACCTTGGCTATGTGATTTTTGGAGAGGACTATAAAAGGGGGGCATTCCTGCTGCACATGCAACAGGAGCAAGCAAAAGCCAACAACGATTGTGGAACAGACCTGCCTGATAATATCAGTAATATGCTGGTGCTATATACCAAAACCGAAAACCAAGATTTGCTGAATGAGCTTGCTGTGAAAATTTTGATCCCAGGTCTGGAGAAAATGATTGCTGAATTTGCACAAGCCCGAATGGACCTGAAAGTGAAAATACTTAAGAAAATGCATCGCGCAATCATTCAGGAGGAACTCAACCAGGGAAATGTCTATCGCAACTTATTTTCATCCTTGCTGAATGTTGTTAAGAAAGATTTCGACGGAATAAACTACACAGCAGCTCTCAATCCGATAATAAACATGCAACATCATCAATCATTCTTCGGAAAACATAGCGTGAATATTGAAACAAACGAACTGATTAACAATTATAAACTCGACTAGCCATGACTAACTTTCTTTTATTCATTGTTCTCCCGTATGCATGCCTTGCGGTGTTTCTCATTGGCTCAATTTACCGGTACAAAAGCCGAGGGTTTACAGTTTCTTCCATCTCTTCTCAGTTTCTTGAAGGCCGGAAATTATTTTGGGGAAGTCAACCATTCCACTGGGGGCTATTTGTTCTGTTTTTCGGGCACTTAATTGCTTTTCTGTTTCCACGCGCGGTGCTTGCATGGAATGGGCAGCCAGTGAGACTGCTGATTCTTGAAATCGTTGCCTTTGCATTTGGCGTCTGTGCTTTACTCGGATTAGTGCTATTAGTGAACCGTCGCCTTACTTCAAGAAGAGTACAGGTGGTTACCAGCAAAATGGACGTATTGGTTTTTGTTATCCTTCTTACACAAATCATCTCCGGCCTATTAGTAGCTTACCATAGCCGTTGGGGTTCTTCATGGTTTGCTGCGTTCTTAACCCCTTATTTGCGCTCCATCTTCGTCTTTGACCCGCAAATGGATGCTATCGCTAGCGTTAACTCTTTATCGTTAAAGGTACACGTGATTTCTGCATTTACGCTTATCGGGGTAATTCCATTTACCCGGTTTATCCACTTCCTCGTTTATCCGGTTGACTATCTATGGAGAAGTTATCAGCAGGTAATTTGGAATTGGAACCGCAAAAGCATTCGTACCTCCAGAGCTCATTCAGAAGGGCATAAATCGAAGAACAACTAATCCTCCGGGTAGAACAAACGTTCATTTTTAATCAAAACACTATGAAAATCATTGAACATTTTTTCGCACTTGCCAGCAGCGGAAAAACAAATTGGAGAAGTAGGATTACTCTTGGCTTTTGTATGTTAGCAGCTACAATGCAAGGATTTGCACAGAATGATTCTGGTGCTGCAGATGTTCGGTCAACGCTGAACAATTGGTTGCTGGGTGGGCTGTTGGTACTTTTTACATTTGCGACAATCTACATCCTGCGATCAGCACTGATGGTGCTTGATGAGCATGGTAAATCTGTTCAGTTCTCGTTTCCTATGTTTAGAAGGATGTCACAGAACTCAAAAACCGTTGCCATCGTCATCCTGGTTTTGGCCATCTGCGGAATCATTTGGGCAATAAACTTTTGACATTTTTTCAAAAGAATTTTCAGTTGTTAGGTCTAATAAAACCTTCTTATGAACTTACAAAGACTCTTTCTTATCTCACTTGGAAGCTTAGCTGGAACTCTGATGCTGGTGAATGTGTTTTTTGATTTGACAACTTCGTCTGCAGCAAACCAGTATTTCTTGAGTTGGAGAAGCCCCTATTTTGTTCTTTTGCTTCTTGTGACAGTGCTTTTGTTTGCCTGTGTCAAACAACTTTTCACTATTAGCAATTTGTCGAAAAAAATTAAAAGGGGTACCTGAGAAACTGGTTCGTTTTGCCCCGGAAATTGGAGATTCAAATGCTAATTTGGTTCTTACAATGATTGGCGAAACACCTATTCAGAAAGATTGGCAATACGAATTAATTCAGCATTGTTAACAATCTTTATTTTCTTCCCAATCAGATTTACAATCTTATTTTTCTGTAATTCAGAAAGAACACGAATGGCGGTTTCGGTGGTCGTTCCTGCAATATTACCAATACTCTCCCTGGTAAGTGGAGTGTTAATGGTTTGCTGGTCTTGCTCTAACCCAAAAAATTCTTTGAGCATCAGGATGGTTTCTGCAATGCGCTCACGTACCAGTTTCTGAACCATATTCACTGCTTTTTGTTCCGCTGATTTTAAATCTAACGACAAAAGCTTGATCATTTGCATGGCTAATATTGGATTAGCTATGATTTGCGCCTGGTATACTGATTTAGGGAAAAAGCAAATTAAAGAATCTTCAATGGCAGTTGCAGAGGCATGATAAGTGTCACTGCTTAATAATGACCTGTATCCGATAATATTGCCCCTTTTGGCTAGCCGCAATATCTGATCCTTGCCATCATGACCAATCTTGTGAATTTTCACCTTCCCAGAGTAGATACAATATAGCCCCTGTGGATGATTCCCCTCGTAAAAGATCATTTGACCTTTTGCATAGCTTATATAAGACTTGCTTTGTGAAAGTGAATTAAGTTCAGATTTGTTGAGGGCACAGAAGATAGACTGCTCTGAACAATCACATTCATCGCATGATGGAGCCTCATTTATTTTATTTGCTGAACTCTTCATCTTATGCTATCCTTAACAAAATTGGCACTTTAAATCATAGAATAACATGATAAAAATCATAAAAAAATTAAAATGCCAAAATTTGAATAAAAATATATAAGACAAGGACTGGAGTAACCGAAGCAACGCAAAAGGCATATAATTGCCTTGCTGTGTCTTGCCAAACTCTACCTTCCTACTTATACCCTGCCTTCCGCTGGCAGAACTACAAGAAAAATACCAGCGTTGCTTCTGCAATAGGTAAAGGCACAATAAGCTTCTAAAATAGCTTACTTAAGCCGCTCAAATCTTGCCTGGAAGAAGCGGAGATATTTGGGCTCGTACACCATCTTAAGGCCTTTTATTGATTTACGCTTATCATAAACCGCCGCTGCTGATTCAGCAATTACATCCATGTGCGCTTGGGTGTATACCCGCCGCGGAATTGTAAACCGTACCAACTCTAACTTGGGATAATAGTTCTCTCCATTGGGCTTTCTTCCGGCTGAAACGATACCACGTTCCATTGTGCGAACACCTGAGTCAATATACAGTTCGGCTGCCAGGGTTTGAGCCGGAAATTGATCCTGACTTAATTGGGGTAGAAAAGCCTTTGCATCCACAAATATTCCATGCCCCCCAATTGGTTTTACAATGGGTATATTGTACTCTAACATTTTTTGCCCCAAATAAAGCACCTGACCTACACGTGCCCTTTGGTGGTTGTCGTCAAGACTCTCAACTATACCAACAGCGATAGCTTCCATATCTCTCCCTGCAAGCCCACCATAAGTGTGAAGTCCTTCGTATACCACAACTAAATTTCTGGCCTCTTCAAAAACATCCCAATCATTGATGGCCATAAAACCACCAATATTCACCAGTGCATCCTTCTTGGCACTCATGGTAGCACCATCAGTGTATGAGCAGATCTCTTTCACAATCTGCTGAATGCTTTTCTTCTCATAGCCTTTCTCTCGCTGTTGAATGAAATATGCATTCTCGGCAACCCTGGTCATGTCATGGATGATGCGTATGCCATGTTTCTTTGTAAACGCACGCAACTCTTTTAAATTGGCCATGCTCACCGGTTGCCCGCCTGCCATATTGACATTGGTGGCTACGCAAACATAGGGTATCTTTTTTGCGCCATGCTTCTTTACTAACTTCTCAAGCTTAACAATATCTACGTTGCCTTTAAATGGATGCTCATTTAATGGGTCATGGGCCTCATCAATAATCACATCTACAAACGTTCCACCAGCCAGTTCCTGATGCAAACGTGTTGTGGTAAAATACATGTTGCCCGGAACAATGTCGCCTTTCTTAATTAATATCTGTGAAAGAATATTCTCAGCCGCCCGCCCCTGATGTGTTGGAACAACATACTTATAGCCATAATATTTCTGAATCGTTTCCTCCAAAATAAAATAACTCTTACTGCCAGCGTATGCCTCATCACCCGTCATAAATGCGCTCCACTGACGATCACTCATCGAATTGGTGCCACTATCAGTAAGCAAATCAATATAGACATCTTCTGAATTCAATAAAAAGGTGTTAAAGCCCGCATCTTTAATGGCTTTTAATCGTTGCTGACGGGTGGTCATTTTTAATAACTCGACCATCTTCATCTTATATGGCTCAGCCCAGGAACGTTTTGTGATTGCTTTCATCGTTGTATTTTAAAAATTTAAATTCATTGAAATTGCTTGAAATTTTGTCTTTATTTTTATTGGTCGCTTGATAGAAAATCCTCCTCGTTGGTACGCTGCCAATGCACCTTTCCGCCAAAACCAAAAGTGTTGTCTGTCATTTTTATTTCCATTAGTGAAATAACCCAAAGGTCTCCACGCATGGTAAGAGCCATTGGATGCCGCGAATAATAGGCCTTCTTTGCAACATCCACTTTTTTGCCGGAAACTGCACAAAATTTCCCGGTGAACTGGATTCCCTGAATGCTACCAATCTTCCCAAGGTCCGGTAAAATAGTGCCTGCAACATGTGGATTCTTCAGGGCATGCTGTATATGCCTAGTGCTTTGGTTTGATTTAAATACCAAACATTGCCATTGTTCTACAAAGGCATAAAAACAGTTTGAGCAATACGGAATGTTCTCTTCTGAGGTACAAAAAGTCAGGTTTTTTTGCGCCTTGATAAATGAAGAAATCCGTTGGTCCATCATAAAGTCTTACCCATTGTTGTTTTATCTATACAGCGTAAATTGCTTGTATTGCGTTGCCGGCAACTTGGCTTAATGGTATTTTCGCACCTATTCACTATTGAAATTCTTGGCGAAATTGCTCGTTATACAATAATAATAATATGATTTAAGTCATTAAATACCTAATACCCACCGCGATGGCTTTGCGCCTGTCAGAAGTGGTGAAGACAATAGACCTTGCCTGTGCCATTGTTTCACAATCAATACGCATGAAAATCACCCAATCC
>JAIBAI010000012.1 GCA_019695235.1 Bacteroidia bacterium
AGCGCTGAAAACCTCTGGTTTTCAGCCGAAAGAATGGATACCTTAAAAAATAAACACAACATCCATAAAGCAAATCACCCCGATAGCTATCGGGGTTGTTGTAAATATTCGCCCCGATAGCTATCGGGGTTCCAAGGAAAGACCTGAGCGCTGAAAACCTCTGGTTTTCAGCCGAAAGAATGGATACCTTAAAAAATAAACACAACATCCATAAAGCAAATCACCCCGATAGCTATCGGGGTTGTTGTAAATATTCGCCCCGATAGCTATCGGAATTTCAAGGAAAGACCTGATCGCTGAAAACCTCTGGTTTTCAGCCGAAAGAATGGATACCTTAAAAAAAAACACAACATCCATAAAGCAAATCACAACGATTAATGCCGCTGTGGTTCCGATTCAGATGCTTTACCAGATTTTTTTCTTGTATTACTCTTTTTCTCAAATTCCGGTAAAAATCTAATTGACTTACGTATTGAGTCAGCCTGGGCTTTAGTGACCCACTCATCACGATTATTCGGATGCCTGGTCATAAAATGGGTATCCCGTGCAGTTATACCCCTTCCATTTACCAAATCCCAAAAAATCCAATTGGGTTTTTCTGGTGGGGGCCTTTTAACCGGTTTCATGATGAAAAAAGCATAAATCAATAAACCTATTGTGAACAAGGTTCCAATTCTACTTCTTAAAAATTGCCGCATCTTCAGTCGGTTTAAGCGTTGATGGTTAGGCATACATTTTATGTGAATTTTTATAATTGCCTTGTCCTTTCATCATTTACCAATCAATTCAAAAAAAACAGAGCTGCCAGTTGCGTACCTTGCTTGAAGCCAATGAAAAGCTACTGAAAATGGTTCGGCACCTGGCAATTGCTTCAGGACCCGGATTAATATGCTGACTGTATTCTTCTTTAAAGAAACCATAATACTTCTGCACCCGAAAAAATATGTCATTTCAACTGGCGTGGTTGTAGAAATGATAAAAGGTTTTGAACCAGAGCATTCTTATCTTATATTAAAAGCATCAAAAGCCTAGCATTTTTGATGTTTAAGTTTCAACTTATTAATATTCCCCCACCCCAATAATATCTCCCAAATGATTGGTGCGGAGTTTTATGATATTGCGCAAAGGTTCTAAACTTTTGATTTGTTGGTAAGTAAAACCTTGTAATTCTTTTTTATCACCAACTGTTGATTCTAAATGATGTCTCAATTTAAAATCTCGGACTGTATTATTACCATATTTAACAACAGAAATTGTTTGCACTCTAAACAAATTCGGGCTAATCTTCTTTTTGTTTTTAGGGTCTAATAAATCAATTTCAGCTGGGTTAAAGCCTGTTTTTTCATTGGGAAAAACAAATAATTCATTTTGTTTCATGGTAAATAAAAACTGCCAACCTTCGCTCTGCTTGTAGGCTTTATCAATAATAGGTAAACCCATGTTAACCCTTGCAACAGCCTCGTATAAAGAAACAACATTTTCCTGTAAGTTGCCTTTTTCATCTCGGTACACCGCCACATGGTGGTTATTGCCGGTTTGCACAAAATCTACAGCAATTTTATTTCCGTTTGCATTTAAAATTGGTTTACCAAAATGGTCTTTTTTGTGGTGCAATGCTTCGGCATTGTTTACGCCTCTTATGGTAACCCGCTTAATGGCAATTCCTTTTTCTTTGTTGAGCCAAATAGGGTTTTTATCTAAATCAGAGAAGGCTTTTTTTGCATCACCGCCAAAGGCCTTCAGTCGAATTTCTAACGCTGTTCTTACTGCCTTATCTATTACTTTGTCAATTTTTAAATCTGGCGTTACATCTTTTCTTATTGAAAAATCTTCTACCAACCAAACCAGTTTAACCTTTTCAGGTAATACTACTGTTTTTTCTACATTTAAATAAATTGGATTTTTCTCCAAGGTATTTTTTCCTGTAAATGCTTTTTTAGGGTCGTTACCGTTTTCTTCTAGGCGTTGCAATAAAAGCTTTTTGTAAAAAGGATTACCAACTTTTTCAATGGTTTCTTTATCAAATTTACCACCTATTTTTTCTTCCTTTTGCTCGTAATACTGGTATCTGCCGTACACCGTTTCTTTGTGTAATTGTCCACGAGGAGTTAAAGCTTCTTGTATTTTATTGGAGCCACTAACTTTATTCTTGTTTTTAGTAACTACTTTGTTTTTTGCCTTGTGCGATACAATTACATTTTCAAGGTGTTCTTTAGCTACTTGTCGGAAATGAGGAATAGGTTCTTTGAATACACGTTTTTTATTTCCATTCTCATCAATTTTGATTATTGTTTCTTTTTCTTCAATACCCACAACATCCCGAGTTGAAAGTTTTAACTTAGATGTATCCATACTGGTTCTGCCTTTTGAATTGCTGATGGTATCATCAGCGTTTACATTTCTACGGGCATTTAAGTTATTAAGATATTGGATAAAACTTCTTTTGGTAAAAGCAATGGTCAAAGCGTCCATCGCATGGTGACGGTGGTCGTTTCGTTTGGTCCAATCTTTAATCACCTCAACTTTTTGCCCATACTTTCGTTCTTCCATTTCTGTCAAGCCCAAAGCACGGTATTTTGGCAAATTGAGTTCTTTCATGATGTTTACCAAATCCCAATCTTCACGCAATCTATCTGTTACTTGCCCAGATGTAGAAACTACCGAACGGGTAATTTCAAACAACATTTCTTTTGCCTTTTTTGCAATATACTGGCTATCTCGCAAATCCCGTTCAATAAAGCCTTCACCAATTTCAGAGGAACGCTTTAGTAGTTTTTGATATTTGGCTTTGGAGATACCGTTTTCAGGATTGTTTTTATTCCACAACTTATTAAGTGCTTCAATTCTATCTTGATAGGCAGTTAATCCGGCTTCGCCGAATTTACTTTCAATGTATTCAAAAGCAGTTTGATTTCCTTTTTCTAAATTATCTTTTCTGTAAACAACTGTTTTGTTAGAGAAGCTGTCATCAAATAAACGAGATTGAGGCAGGATATGCTCAATATCAATTTGCTTACTAAAAAGGATTTCTTTTGGAATATAGGTATCGGTATATAAATCTTTGTAGCTGTTGTTCCTAAGCTCTTCATAGAGTATATAGCGAACAATGTCATTTCGAGTGGGATTTGCAACGCCAAATTCAGCTTGCAATAACTTAACTATTTTTTCATGAGCTATTTTGGCAGCATTGATATTGGTAGTCATTTCAGCTCTCTCAGCTGCATTTTTCTTCAACTCACGAGCCAACTCAATTCGGATTTCATCAAATTGAAAATTCCTAGACTTTCCTTCCCTTTCTAGCGTACCATTTTCCTTGTCAATCAGCGCATTTACTACATTTACCATTTGGTTGAGGATTTTCTCAACCACCGGATTTCGAAGACTATTTTTCCTGAGTAAATCTAATTTTGGTTTTAACGTTCGATTTTCCAACTCATCCTTGGTCAATGAATGTTTAGAGTGACGGTATCCGGCCAATTCACAAGCCTCACTGTATTTATTTTCTTTGATATACGGATAAATTCTACGCATGGCTTTGGTGGAAAGACTACCGTAATCATCCTGAAAAACCATATTGACCAATATCTTTGCATGGTCAGGTTTGAAACCAAATTTTGAACACAGTTGCTTTTTCAAGCCTATGTTGTCATTGCCGTAAAGCACAACATCTTCCTGGGAGTATTTTTTGGTATCGTCTTCTGCTGAATAGAGTATATGCCAAAGCTGATAGGAAGCTTGATTTTCAAAATCTTTACCATCTAATTCTGCATTAAATTCTAAAATCTCGGTATTGATTTTTAGCACTTCAAAAATGGCTTTCACCATAGCTTTGATTTCAGAAGCAGGAGTTTTTAGTTCGTTGATATTGATTTCGTCTTTGTCTGAAAGTTTTAATAAATCTTCGTTATAACCTTCGATTTCTAAAATTTTTAAGTACGCATTATACAAGGCTTGATTGGTGCGATTGCCTTCTAATTGGGTGTAGTTCATTTCCCAATCCTTGGGTTTGTAACCTAAGATTTCGATAATTTGATTGGCTTTTAGATTTCCTTTGATATTGAGTTCTTCAAAAACTTGATTCTTTGCTGATAAATCTAATTCGAAAATTTCTTGCTCAGCTTGAATGTCAGTGCTATCACTTTTTTTGATAGATCGCTTTTTGCTGCCAGCTTTTTTAATTAAAACATTGTGCAAATTTTGCCAAATTTTAAACTCCTGAAACAATGGAGAAGACTTGGGTGCCACACGCATTCCAATCGTTTTCAACTTACCGTCAATTTCTATTTCTTTGCTTTCAAATTCGCAAAAACTAATCAAGCCTTTTTGAGATTTGAGTTTGCGTTGATAGAAAATAACAATATCCCGAATTTCTTCTTTGAGTTTATCAGTAAGTTGGGAATGGAATTTTGCTTGTGTAGTCCATATTTTTTCAAACTCATCTAAATAATCTTGACGATAAAATACTTGATTTTTAAGAGCTGTGTGTCTGTTTTTCAATAACTGATGGTATTGGTTTTGCCCAACCGTTTCTTGATTAAAATACAATTCTTTACTTCTATCCGAAATTGCCCCTAAATATCCACTTGAATTATTGAGATTATTATTGATTTCAGTTAGTACATAAGCCATTTGTTCTTTTTCTAATTGCTTACTCACTGCTTCGCTTCGCCATTTGTAGGCTTGCAATTTCTTTTGGTCACGAGTATGTAGTTTTATCGTTTGTTCATTTTTTAAATCTTTGTCAATGTCCTTAATATCGGCAGTATTAAATTTGTATTTAGTCCAAAACAAGGCTGATGTAGCCTTGAGACCTTTTCCCTGTAGATCCTTGTAAAACTCATCAGTCAGTATTTCAGGGTAGTATTGTTTTTGAAAGTTCCATACTTTATCAAATTCAGTTTGTAAATCGGAACGATAAAAATCTGGAATTACTTTCTTACTATTTTTAAAGTTTTGAAAAACATATTGTCCTGGCGTAAGATTTTCTTCATATAGTTTTTTTGCGATGCCCATTCCGTCAATAGCTTGTCCTTCTTCACTGTTCTTTGCTTTACGGCTGCTTTTGTAGCCACGCTTTTTATTGATAGTCAAAAGCACTCGAGCAAATTCATTGAGTTCAATTCTTTCTGTAGCAGCTTTTGCTCTCAATGCCCAAGTTTGAAAAGTAGTTTGCTTACCATCTTCACATAATTTGGCAGCCGCATTAATAATATTTGCTTTAGTTAGTACCTCTAATAAATTTTCTCGTCTAAGTTGATAACGATCTAAATTTCTTCTTGCGCTGCGTTTAAGGGTTCTGTCTGCATTGGTTGTAATTGATTTACCTTTCTCAAAGTTACTTTGTTCGTCAACTGTTAATGGATTAACACGAACACCAATCTGCTTTATTTCTGACTCGTTTTGAGTTTCACCTTCTGTTACATAAGCCCATCCAATAGAGGTGGTTCCCAAATCTAAACCTAAAATCTTTTTCATATTATTTTTTTTGCAATTTATACATTTCGTAAACAAATTCAATTTATATTTGTCGTACTGAAAGCAAATCACAATAAGGATTATTCCGTTGTGAAAACATTTGGATTGCTCCTTGTCCAGAATCAGGGAGCTTTTTTTTGTCCCTACCACAGCAAACTAGTGGTATTCAACAAATGCCCCCTCCCCCATCGCCCTCCCCCGGCTTTAAAGCAGCCACAAGCCCTTCTACTGAGCGAAGCTGATTTCTCTTAAATTGCAGGCTTTTGAAATACCTGGTTTACAATGAAAAAACTAATTCCGGCTTTTTTACTTGCCGCCTTTTGTAGCCTGTCTGCATTGGCTCAGCAGACTTGCTGCATGCTACCTACGCATGGTGCAGAATTTACATCCGACAAAAACTTTCAACAAGCCCATCAGAACCCTTTGCCGTTTAAGTTTACAACAGAAAATGGCAGGATGATCAGTTTTCCGGTTAAAGGAGGAGCCAATGCATCCGCATTTTATGTTCCGGCGAAAACAAACTCTAACAAGGTCTTACTGGTGTTTCACGAATGGTGGGGCCTTAACGATTATATCAAAAAAGAAGCAGAAGACTGGCAAGCCGCATTGGGTGATTTAGATGTTTATGCAATTGACCTTTATGATGGGAAAGTAGCTGTAAATCAGGAAGAGGCTGCAAAGCTCATGAATGCCCTTCAACCCGAAAGAGCTTTGCAAATCATCAACGGACTGCTGCGAATGATAGGTGATAACAAAGAAATCGCCACTTTGGGCTGGTGTATGGGTGGCTCCTGGTCGTTTCAGGCTGCAATTGAAGCCGGGGGGCAAAGCAAAGCATGTGTGATGTATTATGGTTTCCCCGAAAAAGATGCCAAACGGCTCGAAGCAATTCAGTCAGACATACTGTATATTCAAGCTACACAAGATAAGTTTATCACCAATGAAGCTGTACAACAGTTTCAGGATAAACTTCATAAGGCTGGTAGAAAAATTACAGTCATTCCATTCAACGCTGAACATGCTTTTGCCAATCCGAGTAACCCACAATTCAACAAGACCTTTACGCTCGAAGCACGTCTTAAGGTAATCGAATACCTGAAAAACGCACTAATTCGCTGATCGAAAAGAAATTTTTCTTCCGGAAACACTTCAATAAAACGCCCAAATGATAAAACAGTTAAGTATCGTTCTTTTTGTCCTTTTAGGGGTATTACAGGCACAGGCGCAGGTAAAACTCATTCCACGGGCGATCTCTGCTGACGATCATAAACGCAAAAAACCATTGGATGAAGCGCTCTCTGCTGGTTTTGCCGGTATTTCAGCCGAGCTAAAAGTAAACCGTAATGGTGAAATAGTTTGCGGCAAGCATCCGCTGAAAGGCACGTACCTTCAACCTTTACATGAACTAATTACGCAAAACAAAGGAGCAGTTTACCCTGGCAAGAAGCTTGATTTTGTGTTGTATTTAGAAATTGGTGATGACTCAATGAACATTTACAAAACACTGCGCAGAGAACTTGAAGCTTACTCATCAGATTATGGGATTTATCAGAATGGCGAACGCATTGGGGGGCCTGTCATTGTTGTGCTTGCCGGATGTGTACCGTTTTCGGTGATTACACAAGAAACTAAGCGGCTGGTCATGGTAGCCGACCAGGCTCCTTCTGAAAACCAGGCTCCTGAACTTTTCGCTACTCACCTTAACTTTGGGAAAAATTTCTCCTGGGATGGCGAGAAAAACATGCCCAATATGCAGTACCACAGCTTCGTAACAAGGGTGAAACTCACAAAAAAAGCCGGGAAGAAAGTTGTGCTGAGCAATTATCCTGACAGGGAAAATGCCATTGAAATTATCTTAAAAACCGGTGTTGACTACTTGCTGGTTGACGACATCCCCGACTTTGTTAAATTCTGGGAAAACCGAAACCCCTACTGATTATTTCCGGCTCACTTAACCTTGTAATGCCGCGGCAAATCTTTTTGGAGCGCTTCCATCGGCATGGGAACCGTATGGTGCAAGCCTCCTGCAAGTTCATCGTTAAAGCTCACAGGCACCGTTCCGGCAAGGGTTCGTTCTTTCCAGTTGATGTTTTCACTGCCATCATCCCTGCGTTCCATGGTAATGCAATTTTCAACCGGACAAACCAATGAGCACAAGTTACAGCCAACACAGTTCTCTTCGAACACAGCAGGAATGCGGATAGCCGGATTGCTGTTCAGCCTGATAGCCTGATGGGCGCCGTCTTCACAAGCTGTAAAACAGAGCTGGCATCCGATACATTTTTCCTCATTTATATGTGCAACTACTTTGTACTGAAGGTTCAGGTCTTCCCAATGCTTTACATTTGGTAAAGCTTTGCCACTCATTTGCTCAATACTACTGAAACCTTTTTCATCCATGTAACGGCTTAAGCCTTCAGTTAGTTCACGGATAATTCCAAAGCCATAATGCATCACTGCAGTGCACACCTGAACGGTAGAAGCACCTAATAATATGAACTCTACAGCATCACGCCAGTTTTCAACCCCTCCAATCCCTGAGATAGGCAACTGTACACCCGGATGTTGGGCACAATTCTTCACCATATTCATTGCAATAGGCTTGACCGCCGGACCGCAATAACCTCCATTGGTGCTCTTGCCATCCACTACCGGATAGGGAACAAAACGGTCAATATCAACCCCAACAATGCTTTGGATGGTATTTATCAGTGAAATCGCATTGGCTCCACCTTCTTTTGCTGCAAGTGCAGGCTTAGTTATATCAGTAATATTGGGTGTAAGCTTCACAATTACCGGAATTGTAGCCACCTCCATCACCCACTCAACTATGGTCTTAAGCACCCTTGGCTCCTGCCCTACCGCACTACCCATGCCACGTTCACACATTCCATGCGGACAGCCAAAATTTAATTCTACCCCATCGGCTCCGGCATTGGTGACATCCTGCATGATCTGATGCCATTGATCACGCGTTTCAACCATCAATGAGGCAATCACCGCATGTTCAGGAAAACGCTTTTTTACCTCTTCTATCTCACGCAGATTATCTTTGAGTGGCCGGTCGGTTATCAGTTCTATATTATTAAACCCCATCATCCGTGTATCACGGTAATTCAAGGCTCCGTAGCGGCTCGACACATTCACCACCGGCACCCCGAGCGTTTTCCACACCGCCCCGCCCCATCCGGCATCAAACGCTTTCATGATCTGGTACCCACTGTTGGTAGGAGGAGCCGAGGCCAGCCAGAATGGGTTTGGTGACTTTATTCCGGCAAAGTTTGTATTTAATTGTGTCATCTGTTGTTCAATTGGAAACCAGCCAAGTTAAAAAGATTCTTTTATATTTTTATCCTGGCTTCTATTTTCCGGCAATAGAAACTTAAATATTTTGGCTTGATTATTGCAAGCATTTGGAAAATTCATTGCCATGAAGCCGCATCAAAATCTTAGTTCAGTAATTTATTGCAGTGAACCTTAAAAAATAATTTGAAAAAAAAATCATCCAAACCCAAACATTTGCAATACCAATCCAGTACAAATACCCTACTTTTGTTTAACAGTAAATTTCAAGTTTCATGAAAAAAATCCTTTTTTCCATTGCCTGTACAACTATCAGCCTTATCGGATTTGCACAGCAGCCGGCATCAACAGACCAAAACTGGACGCCCAGCATCCAGTTTGACAAAGAAACCCACGACTACGGAACCATAAAAAATGGAGCCGATGGTGCCTGTGAATTCAAGTTTACCAATACCGGTAAAGAACCCATCGTGGTAACCAATGCACGTGGTTCATGCGGTTGTACAGTTCCTGAATGGCCAAAAGAACCAATTGCACCAGGTAAATCAAGCTCTATCAAAGTGAGCTACGATACCAAACGTACCGGGGCAATCAATAAAAATGTTACCCTGACCATTCAAAATGCTTCTAAAGATAAAACCGGCACCAAAATGCTATATATCAAAGGAAACGTTGAGCCACCACCAGCAGATGCTGGCATGCCTGAGAAAAAAGGCGGAATGGCACCCGTTGAACACTAAGAAGCTGAGAAATTTTTCAGACCTTTGAGCCCCGATTAATAACCGGGGCTTTTTTTATGCCAACAATTTCTACAAAAGGGCAAGCCATGCCGGCCTCCCCTATCCGCAAACTGGTTCCCTTTGCCGAAAAAGCAAAGTCAAAAGGAATCAAAATTTATCACCTCAATATCGGCCAACCCGACATCGCAACCCCCGCAGTGGCGCTGGATGCCGTTAAACAAAACTCGCTCAAACTGATTGAATATAGCCACAGTGCCGGCATGGAATCATACCGGCGAAAACTGGCAGGGTACTATCAGAAAAACCAGGTACAGGTGAACCATGAACAAATTATTATCACCACCGGTGGCTCGGAGGCACTGCTCATGGGCATCATGGCCTGCCTGAACCCGGGTGATGAAATCATCATTCCTGAACCTTTCTATGCCAACTACCTCAGCTTCGCCATTTCAGCCGGTGCTAAAGTAGTACCAGTGCGTTCTTCAATCGAAGAAGGGTTCGCATTGCCTCCGGTTGAATCATTCGAAAACCTGATTAGCAGTAAAACAAAAGCCATCTTAATTTCAAACCCCGGTAACCCTACCGGGTACCTGTACTCAAAAGCAGAGTTGGAAAAACTACGTGATATCGTGCTCAAACACGACCTCTACCTGTTTTCTGACGAGGTGTACCGTGAGTTCTGCTATGATGGCAAAACGTTTTTCTCTGCCATGCAATTAGAAGGTCTTGAAAACAATGTAATCTTGATTGACTCTGTATCAAAACGTTACAGTATGTGCGGTGCACGTGTTGGTGCATTCATTACCCGTAACACTGAAGTACTTCAAACGGTACTCAAATTCGCGCAGGCACGGCTTAGTCCACCCACTTTCGGACAAATAGCTTCTGAAGCTGCCCTTGATACGCCTGATCAGTATTTCACCGATGTTATTAAAGAATATTCTCATCGCCGGGATGTATTGGTAGAGGGCTTAAACCAGATTCCCGACGTATTCTGTCCAAACCCAAGCGGGGCTTTCTACGCCATGGTACGTCTGCCTATCAGTGACTCTGACCATTTTTGCCAATGGTTGCTCGAATCATTTAACTACGAAAATGAAACCATCATGCTGGCTCCTGCTACCGGTTTCTATTCCACGCCCGGTGCCGGAAATGACGAAGTGCGGATAGGTTATGTACTTAACAGTACCGACCTGAAACGCTCGGTAAAAATCCTTGAAGAAGCATTAAAAGTATATCCACATAAAACTGAAACTATAAACAATGAGTCTGCTCGTTATCGGCACAGTAGCGTTTGATGCCATAGAAACGCCCTTCGGGAAAACTGATAAAATTGTAGGAGGTGCTGCTACCTTCATCAGCCTGGCTGCATCCTACTTTAAAAAAGAAATAAACCTGGTATCAGTGGTCGGAGATGACTTCCCCAAAGAAGCCATTGAGATGCTTGGTGCCAGAGGTATTAATACCCAAGGCTTACAAATAAAAGCCGGAGAAAAAACTTTCTTCTGGAGTGGGAAATATCATAACGATATGAACACCCGTGACACGCTCGATACGCAGTTAAATGTGCTTGAAACTTTTGACCCAGTAATCCCGGATGCATATCAGAACTGCGAATTCCTGATGCTGGGCAACCTTGCACCGGCAATTCAACAAACGGTATTAAACAGGTTAAAAAACCGTCCGAAACTGGTGGTGCTCGACACCATGAACTTTTGGATGAATGTGGCACTGCCTGAACTGTTAGCGCTACTTAAAAACATTGATGTTCTCACAATCAACGACGAAGAAGCCCGGCAGCTCTCAGGTGAATATTCACTCGTAAAAGCGGCGCAGAAGATCCTCGCAATGGGTCCGAAATTTCTGATTATTAAAAAAGGAGAACATGGTGCTTTACTCTTTAACGACAAACAGGTATTCTTTGCCCCTGCTTTGCCGCTCGAAGATGTGTTTGACCCTACCGGTGCCGGTGACAGTTTTGCAGGTGGTTTCATTGGCTACCTGGCTGAAACACAAGATATTTCTTTCGACAATATGAAACGTGCAATCATTTTTGGTTCTGCAATGGCTTCATTTTCAGTAGAGAAATTTGGTACCGAACGTATTCAGGCACTCAGCGAGGAAGAAGTTGACGAGCGTGTGCAACAGTTTATTGATTTGGTTCAATTTGATATTTCATTAATCTGATTTTGAACGAATAGTTAAAAGAGGTCATCAAATATTTGATGGCCTCTTTTTTTATACCAGCCGCTGCAAGCTCTACTTTAAAAAACAAAAATCCCCGGCATAAGCCAGGGATTGGTAAATTGAGAAATTCAGGAATGCTTTATGCCTTATTAATCGCTTCGAGCGCCTTTAATACCGCATCATAATCTGGTTCATCAGTTACTTCCGGAACCAATTGTACATACCTGATTTTATTCTGCTGGTCAATGATAAATATCACTCTGGCAGATAAACCTTTAAGCGCACCACTAATCATCTCGGTACCATACTCACGGGTGAAATCAGTGTACCTGAAATCAGATGCAGCAATGACGTTCTGAATACCTTCTAATTCACAAAAACGACGCATTGCGAAAGGGGTGTCTTTTGAAATAACAAAGCCTACTACTCCTTTGTCTTTCATGCCTTCAAGGCGCTTATTGAATTCGCGTGCCTCTTTGGCACACACACCAGTATCAAGACTGGGTACGCCAATCAGCACCCTGATTTTTCCTTCAAAATCATACAGGCTGCCTTCACTTAAATCCGGCTTAACAAATGTAAAGTCGAATGCGTTTTCGCCTACTTCGGGCAAAGCATCCAGAAGGCTCACCGGGTGACCTTTGAGTTTGGTTGAATCGAGACTCATGTTTAAATTAAATTTTGGGCAAATATCGTGCTTCTTCTTGTATCTATTTCTTGAAAATGCTGTTTCAGCTATTTTGCATGAGCCATCACATCAAAATCGTGAAATACCTCATCTTATTTATTGCGCAAAAAGGGCATCCACACTTCCGGCAGTTACCGCATGGTAGCCCGGGCGTGCTTTACGATAAATCTCACGGGCAGCGTCAATGCGTGCTGGATTCTGCGCCATGCCTTTGAACAAAGGCAACACAAACTTCCTGCGGCCTACCTTTACCAGAAACTCATCTAAAGGCTTATTAATGGCAGTATAGGATGTTGGAAGCAACTTTTCAAACCATGCAGCCTGTATCTCCGCATTTGTGGCATTACTCAGTTTAAATGCCCCATCTAATTGCTCAGCCAGTGAAAGATCCATGGTATCGGGCAGGTGTCTGATAAAATGTACCCATTCATGCGTGGTCCATTCAACTGTTTTCAAATCTGCAAGCTTCATTTTTCCTGACAGCAAATCGGTAAGCTGCTGCTCTGTTTGCCTGAACCGTTGTGATACAGGGGGCTTCACATGTTCTGGCATACCTGTCTGGTAAATCCATTGGGTTAATGCTGGTTGTAATGAATTGATTGCAGGCAGTTTCCGGGTAATATATTTCACAAACTGCTCAGTATCAATTGTTTTAAAGGCAAACTCCTTGAAATATTTCCGGAGGAAATCATCAAAGGCAGCCCTGCCTACCAGGTTTTCAATTGAACAAAGCAGGAAATATCCTTTTTCATAAGCAATATCGTTCATGCCATCATCCGGGTCACGGCCTTTCAGGTCGAGTTTCAGACGTGTATCCTGACTGTCTTTACCCATTCCGGCAATGGTTTTCATCACATCCTGATAGCCCAATTCAGCCAGCATTTCGGCGTAATCTTTGCCATAGAGGGCTTCCATTATCCGACGTTCAAAATAAACGGTAAAGCCCTCATTCAACCAGAAATCATTCCATGTTGCATTGGTTACCAGGTTACCTGACCAGCTATGGGCTAGCTCATGGGCTACCAGGCTTGTCAACGAACGGTCTCCGGCAATTATGGTGGGGGTTGCAAAAGTAAGGCGCGGGTTTTCCATCCCGCCAAAAGGAAATGAAGGTGGCAAAACCAGGAGGTCATAGCGTCCCCACTGGTAGGTTCCATAGAGCTTTTCAGCGGCAATGAGCATCTTTTCAGTATCTACAAATTCAGATGCCGCACGCTCCAACATTGCAGGCTCTGCATACACCCCACAGCGTTCACCGAGTGGCTTAAACGCAAGGTCGCCTACTGCCAGTGCTATCAAATAAGCAGGCACCGGCAAATCCATCCGAAACGAAAATGTCCCTTCCGGGTTTTTCTCCTGAGGATTCGTTCCGCTCATAAGTGCCATAAAATCTGCTGGCACCTTTACTGTTGCATCCCATGAAAAGCGAATTCCGGGGCTATCCTGTACCGGCATCCAGGTACGTGAGAGAACCGCCTGCCCTTGTGTGAATAAGAAGGGCAATTGGCCTCCTTGTGTTTGCTCCTGACTTAGCCACTGCAAGGCGCCAGGCTCATCTGTTGTCTGGTAACGCACATTCACCACACGGGTATTGGGTGTGATGTTAATCTTCAACGGACGCCCCAGAAATGGCTGCTCAGCCATCAGTTCATAGCTGGTACTTTGCCCTTCACCAAGGCTCACTTCAATGATTTCAAGGCCGCGTGTATCTAACCAAAATGCATTGGCAGCCATAGCAGTCTTTATCGTGTATTGCGCCTGCCCTTTAATGCGCTTCTTCTGAAAATCAATATCCAATTGAAGCTGCAGGTGCTCAATAACTGCTTCTTCAGGTTTTGCACACGAATGTGGGTCGTCCACAAACAAAGGCAGGGGGTTTGCTTGTGCTGAATTATTCATCATCAATACAGAAAAGAGAATGGTTAAAAAAGAGAATTTTGCGTACATCAGCCGACCAAAATACTTAGTTTTTCAAAAGTACCGGGCTGAAATAGGAAGCATTTTCATCCGGCATAACTTCAAATGACGATACCGGGCTTTCCTGCCAAAAGCCGGTTGCAATAATTTGACCTACAGGCCGGCCCCTTTCTACCAGCGAAACAGGTAGCTGAAAGCCGCTTACAGCATTGGCTATGCGGTAATGCATCACATCAGGAGCATTGGCAGTACTGCGCTGAGTAATTTTGTATTCAAGCACCGGAATATCGGCTCTGGTAAGGTATTGCTCAAAAAAACCTGCAAGGTTACGCCCTGTTTTTACACTCATCCATCTTACAAGTTCATCTGTTGACAGTGGTTTAAACCTGAAGTTCTCCTGCAACTCTAACAACAAATCTTTCCACTTCCCGGGCCCAATAAGGTTTTCAAGGGTATATAGCATCAAGGCTCCTTTTGAGTACATGTCAATTCCACTGTCGTCAGTGCTTAGGATGGGAAACTCATTAGCAACCAGCCGTTTCTTCGCATTGACGTATTCTACTGCCTTTGCAGCACCATAACGGCAACGCACATAGGTGTATTCAGCATAGGTACAAAAGGCTTCCTGATGCCATTCATCGCCTTGTTCTGCTGCGGTTACTGCATTGCCCCACCACTGATGCCCACTCTCATGAATGAGTATAAAATCGAAATCAAGCCCAATACCTGAGTAGTCAGCACCCAGATAACCGTCTTTATATCCATTGCCGTAGGCAATTGCGCCCTGATGTTCCATGCCCGCATAGGGTACCTCTACAATTGAAAAACCATCGCGCTCGTAGGGGTACGGGCCAAAATATTGCTCGTAGCAGTCAATCATTGGCTTTACCTGCTGAAACTGCCTACGTGCGGCGTCAATGTTGCGTTTAAGCGGATAATAGGCCAATGCAAGTTGCGTTCCGTTTCTACGTACCAGGGTATCAATTATCAGCCCATAATCACCGATGTTGAGGCTCAGGTTGTACGTGTTTATCGGATAGGTACTTTTCCAGGAGGTATAACGCAACTTATTTTTCAGTTTTTTATCTTCGACCAATTGGCCATTTCCCTTAAAAAACAAATTTGCCGGATAGGTACAGCTTACAAAAGCACTTTCCGGATGGTCGCTGTACGCCTCTGGTGCTGGCCACCAAAGTGCCGCCCCTTTGTCTTGGCAAGCCACTGTGAGCCAGGGCTTCCCATCAGGGTCAATCGCCCATACAAAGCCTCCATCCCAGGGAGCATTCGGAGCTTCCAAAGGTTTCCCATGGTACACCACTCTCAGATGTCGCTGACCTGCCTTGCGGGAGTCGAGAAGAATTGAAATATGATTTGCGTTTCGTACCCACTTTGGCCTTTGGCCATCTAGCAGCAGTGAGTCTATTGCTAACTGCGGATAAAGCAGCAGATTTATTGTTGAATCATCGGAGGCGGTTTGCCAAATCTGCTTACAAACAACCTGAATTGACTTTTGCTTAAAATCAGGCTTTACGTGCAGATTCACCATTGATAAATCTGCCTTGGCACTAAGTAATGCAGGGAGGAAAATGGTAAAAAACAAAAAACGCCACCTGATATAGATGGCGTTTTTAAGAGAGAACATACGATTAAATCAGAGGGTTCCTTTTTTCTCGATCCTTTTCAATGCTTCACTGATACCAATTTTATTGATGGTTTTCAGTGCAGAAGTTGAAATTCGCACAGAAATCCAGGCATCTTCTTCAGGTAAAAAGAACTTCTTAGTAATCAGGTTTGGGTTAAACCTGCGCTTGGTTTTACGGTTAGAAAATGATACGTTATTGCCCACCATGGCACGTTTTCCTGTGAGCTGACAAACTTTCGACATGACCTTTATTTTTAAGGGCTGCAAATAACGGAAATATTTTCGTTAAAAACAAACCTCAACGTCTTCTACGTTTTTTTTGCTGCACTGGCCTCTTGGGGGCTGTATATTTTCGCACCAGGTCAAAGCCGCCATATATCCTGTTTCCATCCGGCAAAACAAGCTCATAACTGTACTTTCCTGATACACAACCGTTTCCATCCCAATTGTTTCGGTATGAACGCTCTTTGAACACTTCCTCCCCTTTTGAATTTCTGATTAAAATCCCTGTATAAGGTTGAAGGTCATGAATAAAGAACACATCATTAAAGCCGTCGTTATTGGGTGTTACTACATTTGGCACCACCAGACTGCCTTTTTTGGTATGGGTTTTCTGAAAATCCACCTGCGTATTTGTGGTTTCAGCTGATTGAAAGCATGGCTGTAGCGTTATCTCGTCAATTTGCAAATAGGATAGCCTGAAAAGTGCCTTCCGGTTGTTCACCTGCAAGGAAGTTTCTGCATCGTTCCTGAAATTACCTAATACCAGGTTCGTTTCGCCCCCCTTTGCTTTTATTGGCACCACCAATTTTTGCCATTGGTCATCGGGGGCGACGGCCTCCTGAGCGGGGTGCTTCCACACTGGTTTTGTGTGAATCGGACTGCTTCCATGCTGACTTATTTTTTCTGCACCCAGCCAGACACCAAAACCATCGCAGCGGTAATAACTTCCTTCGCTTGTTCGCACCCATAAACTAAGTTCATAGCATGAGTCCTTAAGTAGCGGGGCAGTAAGCGTGCATGCTATATACTCACGGTAGGCCTGATTGTCTTCATCGTATAAAATGATTCCTGCGGCTACACTTCCTCGGTATGCAGCGGCGCTTCCATAGCGGCGGTGAAGTGTTCCTGTTAGGTCAGGACTACCCGCACCGGGCGAGAACCAGCGAGTGGTATCGTTAAAACCTTTTGTTAGTTCAAAGCCTCCATCGGGAACATAATTTTGTGCATTCAGCATGCCAACAATCAGCAAGCATGCAAGCAGCAAGCAACGCATCATGAAAAATCCTCCGGCAATTTGATTCTGTGTTTTGTCAGCAGTTCAATTGATTTTTGCTCTAACCACGCCAAATCAGCCGCTGGTTTAGTTGACAGAATTTCCTGATGTATTGGCAAGCCCATGGTTTCTTTGCCCAGTTTTACCCGGATGAGTTTGTAAATCAATTTAATAAAATTTGAATAGGTAGTCCGCTGCGATTCAGAAATAAAGCGATTTCTCTTTAAATATACCTTAAACGCATCGGTGAGTGATAAAAATGCTTCGTATTCATCAAGTTCAAAATACACTTTCATTAACAATGACTTTGAATCAAGATGGTAATAAACATCGTTGAACTCAACCCTTAGCAGCATACGCAATGCTTTATCGTATTCTTTCCGGGCAAAATGAACCCATGCCATGCTGTAAGTGAAGGCATTTTCGCTGTATTCAGGATTGAGTTTCTCTTTGTACCGGGCAATAAAGTCACTCACCCAGGCCACCTCCCCTAAACGAAGGCCGGTGGTAACAATGTTTTTAAAATCAGGCTGTGATACAAATTGACCTTCATAAATCAAGCCCTGGCTAACCATAGTTTGATAGAGAAAAAAGATTTCATTTAAGGCACCTTTATCGCCCCGGTTAATTCTACGAATGCAATCATTTTGTGCAAACACATACATCCCGCGAAGTTCACGACTGCTGAAGAGCTGACTTGATTTTGCCAACTCATCAAGTAATGCCAGATAATTTTCATGATTACCAGCCTCAGTAAGGCTTATGTAAATCATTTTGTAAATTCTGATGGCCGGAATATCATCAAATTGTCCTTGCCGGATGTATTGCATCACCTGGTCGAAAAAACGCAGATTGTACTCAACCGAAAGAATATTTCTACGGTTAATCATCTCACAATAGAAACGCAAACCTTTAACCAGGTAGGCGATTTCAAGATTATCAATCAGCGCTTGCAGGCTCGAATCAAAAGCCCTGTTGCGCTTTTCAGAAGTATGCTCATAAGAAATCTCACTTATTTGCTGCTGATTAAAGTAATAGGCATGGTCGCGCATTTGATTGCCTGCATTCATCTGCTGAAGGCTTTCAAGCTCCTGCAGAAAAAATTTATCCTGATTGCGCTCAAGAAGCCCACTGGCCAAATGGTACTTTTTTCTAAAGGCATCCTTCTGATATTCCTGATAAGCGATAAAGTCTTCCAAAAGCTTTGTGAGGTCTGAAAGCAGGTATCTGATTTTCTGATCGCTGTATGTTTCTTTAGGGTAGAATTTTTTAAAAAACAGCGTCTTTTCAAGCTGCTCCTGCTCAAATTGAGGATGAAAACCGGATAGATGCTCAAGGAAAACCTGCAGTTTTTCGTTCTTATTGAAAAAGGAAGCTCCTGCAAACAACTGAAAATCCTTGATTTCCTTCTTGTTAAGTGTTTTTAATAACAGGATAAGCTTGCTTCCGTGCATCTTCCATTGGTCAGGCAAACAAAAGTAAGAGGTTAGGCTTCAACTCTGACCATGTAGGTAGTAATACTGTCTGAAAATTTCCGACAAAACAACACATCAAATTAAAGCATTATATTGATAATGTGCTATTTACGCAATTACAACAGGCGAAATTCAGTAGACAGGTGCTGATAAGCCGGCAAACATGTCTGCAAATTGCCGTATTTTTCTTATTATCTTTGAATTGTAAAACCACGGGTTATGAAAAAAGCAGTATTCACCAGTATTTTTAGCCTTGTATTAGCTGCATTGCAATTGGCCTCATTGAGTCTGTTGGCTGGCAATGAAACAAAATGGACCAGGCCGGTGCAAATAAACCTCGATGAGGCAACCCTGCAATCTCAACCTGATATAATCAATTTAACGATTCAAATCGAAAAACCTGTTGGGGTACAAGATTTTACAATTGTTCCCATTGATGCAAATCCTTTTATTGAAATTGTTCATCCGCCCAGAACAGGTGGAAAGAAGGATGGAAAAATTGATGTGGATATTATCATCCGTAGGGGTGCCTGGATTGCAAGCAATAAAGATGATGTTGACTGGACGGTCAGCTCAGTAAGTCTTTCTGCTTTTAAAGTTGAGTTTATCACAGTTGACAATATTTCGGGGGTTACTGTTTCAAATGAAATTCCAGGCAATTACATGGGGAGCGCCCGAATTACGGGTATCTCTTTCGACGACAAACCGGTACAACCAGCCTCGCCACAGACTTCTGTAGGCTTTGGCAAACTGGCCTCTACGGTACTGAAAAACAATGAGCTTTCAAACGCCCAGTCCAACAGCATTACTGCTGCCTCTTCGCAGCTTCGTATTTTTCCGATGCCCGTTCGCGATGGTCTGCTAAACATTGAGATTCCTGCTGAATTAAATGTTGCAAGCCTTAGCATACACAATGCCCTGGGTGCAGTTGTACGTACCTTAAATGCTTCTTCAATGACCGGCATCATCACCATCTCGGTACAGGATATCGAAAGTGGTGTATATTTTCTGCGGGTTCAGTCAAAAGATGGCCGTCAGGAAATTGTAAAGCGTTTCTTTATCCGGAATTAAAGCAAAGCTGTGCCTGCGCAGCCCAAAGGCTGTAAATGCAATGCCCAATTCATTTTAGGCAAATAATATCTTCTGTGCGTACAGTGGCCTGGCAGGGTTATCTTTTTATCGGATGACAATCAAACAAAGATTCATCAACGGTTTTTTTGTCGAAACAAAACATCCGCTTTGCTGTTTATTAGCTTCAATTTACAAGCATGTATAAAATAGTGAAACACCTTATTCTATTGGCAATTGTCAGCCCGATATTACTACAGGCACAGGCCAATGAGGCTATGAAAAAACAAACTGACCTGGGCATATACCCCAAGGCAGATGAGGGCTATAAGCGGGTAATTATTCAGGTTCCGGCAAAGAAGTCGGAAGATTTGCTCAAGTTGGAAATCGTTGCAGGAAAGACCGAGCAGGTTGATTGTAACCACTATTTTATTTCAGGCACCATTGAAGAACAAATGTTGGAAGGCTGGGGTTATGTTTATTACAAAGTGGTATCTGACGGACAAATGGGCGGCACACGCATGGCCTGTCCTGACCAAAAGAAAACACAGCGCTTTATTCAAATGCCCTCCCGGCTTACAAGTTACAATAGCAAAATCCCGCTTGTTGTGTATGTACCCATTGATATGGAAGTGAAATACCGGGTATGGAAAGCAGGAAAAACTTTAAAAAGTTCAGTAATCGCCAAATAAACAGGCACTAAGTAAATGATTTGTAACTTGCGCGGCTTAAGAAAAAGCTATGCGTTACCTCATTCTACTGGCTTGTTTGTGTGCAAGTCAACTATGGGCTCAGCCGACGAAAGAAGAAAAATGGGATGTAAATAACCCGCCTGGTCCGTTTAAGGAGGTTTCATTCGCGCTTGACGAAGGAACCTGGATGAACCTTGATTTAAGTCCTGACGGCAAAACCCTGGTCTTTGACCTGCTTGGAGATATCTATTCTATGCCTTCGGAAGGTGGCGAAGCGAAGGTGTTAAGGCAGGGTTTTGCCTACGAAGTACAGCCGCGATTTAGCCCTGACGGGAAGAAGATTTCGTTTACAAGTGATGCAGGTGGTGCCGATAATATCTGGGTGATGAATGCTGATGGCACAGATGCCCGTCAGGTTACACAGGAAGACTTCCGACTTTTAAATAATGCATCATGGACTCCTGATGGTGAATATCTGGTTGCCCGGAAACATTTTACTTCGACCCGTTCGGCAGGTGCAGGCGAAATCTGGATGTACCATATTTCAGGAGGTGCAGGATTACAACTTACCAAAAAGAAAAACGACCAGCAGGATGCAGGTGAACCTATTGTATCTGCTGATGGTCGTTATGTATATTACAGCGAGGACTTTTACCCCGGAGGTCATTTTAGCTATAACAAAGACCCTAATAAACAAATCTATGTAATTCGTCGTCTTGACCGTAAAACGGGCGATATAGAAAATGTAGTACAAGGCCCGGGAGGTGCTGTACGGCCTGTATTATCACACAATGGGAAACTGCTTGCATTTGTACGGCGGGTAAGAGACAAGAGTGTCCTTTACTTACATGACTTAAATACAGGACAACAATGGCCTGTATACGACAAACTCAGCAAAGATCAGCAGGAAGCATGGGCTTTGTTTGGGGTGTACACCAATTATTCATTTACCCCGGATGACCGTTCACTTATTATCTGGGCGGAGGGGAAAATCAGAAAAATCAATGTCAGCGACGGCTCGGAAGCCATTATACCCTTCAAGGCCAATAGCAAGCACAGGATTACTGAGGCCCTGCGTTTTAAACAAGATGTTGCCCCCGACAGCTTTTTGGTAAATACTATTCGGCATGCTGTAACCTCACCTGATGGCAAGGTTTTGGTGTTCAATGCAGCCGGATACCTTTGGCGCAAGACCCTTCCTAATGGTAAGCCTGAAAGGTTAACTAAGGGCAGTGATTTTGAATTTGAACCCTGTTTCTCGCCTGACGGGAAGCAGTTGATATTTGTAAGCTGGAATGATACAGCCCTAGGCAGCATCCGATTGGCCAACAACACACCCGGTACTTCAGTTAAAACGCTGACGCAGGAGAAAGGAATTTACCGGGCGCCGCGGTACTCTCCGGATGGCAATAGTATCGTATTCGCCATGGAAGCTGGAAACGACCATCAGGGATTTAGTTATACCGAAAAACCAGGTATTTACCTGATGCCTTCAAAAGGTGGTGCTGCCAAACAATTGCTCAAACATGGCGAATACCCCTGTTTTTCTGCCGACGGACAACGCATTTTTTTCTCACATAATGCTACCATATTCAGTGGACTTGAAAAGAGCCTTAAAAGTTGTGACCTTAACGGGTTTGATCAGCGCAGCCATTTTACATCAAAATACAGTGGGCTTATCACACCAAGTCCGGACAATAAATGGGTAGCCTTTACCGAACTGCATAAGGTATATGTTGCACCTTTCGCCCTAACCGGGCAGGCTGTTGAGCTGAGCAGTGCCAATAAGTCTTATCCCATTAGTCAGGTTGCCCGTGATGCAGGTACGAGTCTGCATTGGAGCAACGACAATAAAAGTTTGTTCTGGGTAAGTGGGCAGCAGTATTTTAAGGCAGACCTGAATAAGCGTTTCAGCTTTTTAGCAGGCGCCCCTGATTCAATTGCCCCTCCGGATACTGCCGGAATTGCCATTGGTTTGAAGCTGGCAACAGATAAGCCCAAAGGTTTAACCGCCATGACCAATGCGCGGATTGTAACCATGAAAGGTAATGAAATCATTGAAGAAGGCACTATTATTATTCGTGACAACCGCATTGAGCAGGTTGGTGCTTCAAAAGACATTCAGCTACCAAAGGAGGCAACGGTAATTGACTGTAAGGGTAAGACCATTACGCCTGGTTTTGTTGATGTGCATGCGCATTTAGGCACTTTTCGTTATGGATTAAGTCCGCAAAAACAATGGTCATATTATGCCAACCTTGCCTATGGTGTAACCACAACGCATGACCCATCTTCAAATTCTGAGATGGTATTCTCGCAGAGTGAAATGGTAAAGGCAGGCAATATGGTTGGGCCACGCATTTTTTCTACCGGTACTATATTGTATGGGGCAGATGGTGATTTCAAAGCAGTAATTAATAATCCGGAAGATGCAAGGAGTGCCCTGCGACGCACCAAGGCTTATGGTGCTTTTTCGGTGAAGAGTTACAATCAGCCTCGCCGTAATCAGCGTCAGCAGGTAATTGCCGCTGGACGTTCACTGAACATGATGGTTGTACCCGAAGGAGGTTCACACTTTTTTCACAACATGAGCATGCTACTTGACGGGCATACCGGCATTGAACATAATGTGCCTGTACACCATATATACGATGATGTTGTAAAACTCTGGAGTAATACGCAATCAGGCTACACCCCTACCCTTATCGTTGCCTATGGGAGCGTGCAGGGCGAGAATTACTGGTATCAGAAAACCAATGTATGGGAAAAGGAACGTTTGTTACGCTTTACGCCAAGAGCCATTATAGATGCCCGCTCCAGGCATCGTACCATGAGTCCGGACGAAGAATTTGAAAACGGCTTTGTTCAGGTATCCAAAGATTGTAAGAAGTTATCAGATGCGGGGGTAAAGGTAAACCTGGGAGGTCATGGGCAGTTACAAGGCCTTGGTGCCCACTGGGAGCTGTGGATGTTACAGATGGGTGGCATGAGTACCCTGGAAGCATTACGGGCAGCAACCTTTAATGGAGCACATTATATAGGGATGGACCATGAAATTGGCAGCCTTGAAAAAGGCAAGCTTGCCGACCTTATTGTATTCGATAAAAACCCATTGGAGAATATACAAAACTCAGAGTTTATCAAGTACACCATGGTAAATGGACGACTTTATGATGCTGAAACGATGCAGGAAACCGGGCGCACGCCCCGCCTGCAGACCCCTTTTTACTGGGAACAGCACCGTTCGAGTTTGAATTTCCCATGGCACGAAGAAACCAATGGTTTTCATTCTCACTCCTGTGGGTGCCAGCACTAAGCACCGAGTAAAATTGGTTGCCCTCACGACCAATTTTAATATAAAATGCTGATTATCAACGTTTTACAAAAATGTATTATTAACAACTACTTGTTGATGCGTTGATATATAGAGGGATACGACCAAGAATATTCGTCATATATCTTCGTGTTCATGATGAAATTCTTCGGAAAGTTCTGTTTTATCCAATCGCTATTTCTGCTGCCAATGAGCTTGCGCCTGTTAAGTGATGCCCTTGATGTTACGGGCTCATCACAGCCGCAGCAAATGGGTGTAGGGGTTTGGATTTTCTTTTCGCTGGTGTTTTCGCTTATGGTACTTAGTGGCTGGTTTGGCCTGAGAGTAATCCGTAAGTAAGGCAACACAAGTGGATCAGATGCTCAGGCAAGGGCTTTGTCTCTATGCTTGTTGATTCAATTCGTTTGTCGTTATTTGCATTCCTATTTTTTGGCAAGATGACAAACCGAATGTTGCGGGGCGCATTGTTAAGCGCTTTTTTAATTCTTTTCAGCCTTGAGGGGCTTCAGGCTCAGCGCTATGCGAGCAAAGAAACTGAGAAGTTCGACTACCTGATGTATTTTCTGACCAATAATTATGTTGACTCAGTTGATACCCATGCACTCACCGAGGATGGTTTTAGGGCAATACTAAAAAAGCTTGATCCACATTCAATTTACCTGACACGTGAAGAATTGAAAGAAATGGATGAGCCCCTGGTTGGGAATTTCGATGGTGTTGGAATTCAGTTCAATATACTTGACGACACGATAGTTGTTGTAAACACTATTGTTGGTGGTCCATCTGAAAAATTAGGCATTCTGGCCGGTGATAAAATCGTAAGAATCGGCGATGAGGTGATGACCAATATGAAAATCAAGAACAAAGATGTGATGACCCGTCTGCGTGGCCCAAGAGGCACTGTTGTAAAGGTGGGTATTTACCGCAAGGGTATTAAAGACCTGCTTGATTTTACCATTACCCGTGATAAAATTCCGCTGACCAGCATTGACGCAACATATATGGCCGATCAGGAAACGGGTTATGTAAAATTGAGTCGCTTCAGTGCCACCTCCGGCCAGGAATTTGTTGAAGCTTTGAATAAGCTCAAAGCGATGGGCATGAAGAACCTGATTCTTGACCTTGCAGGCAATGGTGGTGGCTATTTGCAAACTGCAATTGACATTTGCGATCAGGCACTTCCGGATAAAAGCCTTGTTGTTTACACCCAAGGCAAAGCAGCAAACAGTAGGGTTGACTACCATTCAACTTCAAAAGGAATGTTTGAGAAAGGAAAACTTATTGTGTTGATAGACGAAGGTTCAGCTTCTGCGTCGGAAATTGTTTCAGGTGCGGTTCAAGACCTTGACAGAGGTATTGTAATTGGTCGTCGTTCTTTTGGCAAGGGTTTGGTGCAAAATTCATTTCCTTTTCCGGATGGTTCGGCAATGCGACTGACCACTGCCCGCTATTATACCCCTTCCGGCCGTTGTATTCAAAAGCCTTATTCAGAAGGGGTTGATGATTATTACAACGACTTAAATGAGCGGTACAAACACGGTGAATTTACAAACAAAGACAGCATCCATTTTTCCGACTCATTAAAGTATTATACCATAGGCAAACGGTTAGTTTACGGGGGAGGCGGCATTATGCCCGATATCTTTATTCCACTTGATACAAGTGAGAATTCAAAGTACCTCAATGATGTTTACCGGAATGGCATTTTCAACAAGTTCACACTCAAATATGTAGACCAGCACCGGGCTGAATTAAATACCCTTTACCCCGAATTTAAGTCATTTGCTACTAAGTTTGTTGTGAATGACCAGATGCTGAATGAATTTTTTGAGACCGCTGATGCTGAAGGAATTAAGAGAAATGAGGAGGAGATAAAGCGCTCAACAATGTTTATTCGCAGGCAGTTAAAAGCAATAATTGCTAATCAACTTTGGGGCACCAATGAATATTACCAGGTAGTAAACGAAAACAACCCCATGCTGAAAGAAGCTATGCGGCAAATGAAATCTGATAGTTTCAAAAAAATGAAACTATCGTATTAAGCATTTATCGTTTACGTACAATCATTAAACCATCACGTACCGGGAACAATATATTCTCCACCCGATGCTGGTCGGCCTGCACTTTTAGATTAAATGCACGCAAAGCTTTGGTTTCAGGGTCATTGGCGCCGGTAGTGTCAACTACCTTTCCACTCCAAAGTACATTGTCGGCAATAATTATCCCGCCCGAACGTACTCTGTCAATGATTAAATCATAATAACGGCTGTAGTTTTCCTTATCGGCATCTATGAACACCATATCAAATTCGCCTTCGATCTGCGGTATGAGTTCCTGCGCCTGTCCGGTATGCTGAACAATCTTAGGCGCATAGGCCGACTTTGCGAAAAAAGCTGATGAAACCAAGGTCAGTTCTTCATTGGCCTCGATAGTGTCGAGCTGGCCGTTTTCTGACAATCCTTCAGCCAGGCAAAGGGCAGAATAGCCGGTATAGGTGCCTATTTCGAGGATTCTGGTCGGACGAATTAACTTACTGAACAAGCTCAGCAGGCGGCCTTGTAAATGTCCCGACAACATTCTGGGATTCAGCACTTTTAACCAGGTTTCACGGTTGAGTGCAGCCAGAAGCGCTGGTTCTGGGCTTGTATGGGCGAGTGCGTAAGCATCTATTTCAGGTGGCAAAAATTCCATATTGCTGTTTTTCAGGCAAAGGAAAATCTTTCAGGGTAGTTCGCAAAATAAAGTACAGAATTCCCGTTAATGTTGATAAATAGCACTTACAAACCGCTGGATGTTGATGTTTTTCATGCTTATCCTTCATGCTTAATATGTATCTTTGAGCACTGCGAGTAAATTGCTGTAAAGTCTTGTTTAACAGATAAATAAAAAGAATGACGCGCGTAATAGCCATTGCAAATCAAAAGGGCGGTGTGGGGAAGACCACCACAGCTATCAATCTGGCAGCCAGTCTGGCGATCCTGGAGCACAAGACCTTATTAATTGATGCCGATCCGCAGGCCAATGCGACTTCCGGCATTGGGTTTGACCCAAGAAATATCAAAACCAGTATCTATGAATGTATCATCAATGAGGTGGAGCCCCGTGATATCATTTTAAATACAAGTACCCCGAATTTAGATTTAATTCCGGCGCATATTGACCTTGTGGGTGCTGAGATTGAGATCATCAACTTCCCCAACCGGGAACACATGATGCGTGCGGCCATCAACAAGATCAGAGACCAGTATGAATTCATCATCATTGACTGCTCTCCCTCGCTTGGTTTGATTACTGTAAATTCATTAACAGCAGCCGACTCGGTGATTATTCCTGTACAATGTGAGTATTTTGCACTTGAAGGCTTAGGCAAACTGCTTAATACGATAAAAATTGTTCAGTCGAGGCTTAATCCTGACTTAGAAATAGAAGGCATTCTGTTAACAATGTATGATTCAAGGTTAAGGTTGAGCAACCAGGTGGTAGAGGAGGTAAAAACCCATTTCCAGCAGATGGTTTTTGATACAATAATTCAGCGCAACACCCGTTTAGGAGAGGCGCCCAGTTTTGGGCTTTCTGTTATTATGCATGATGCTTCCTCCAGTGGTGCTGTCAATTACCTGAACCTGGCTCGTGAAATACTTCAAAAAAACGAACTTACCAAGGTAAACAATGCCGAAAAGGTGATTGATGATGTAAATGAACTGCTTAATTAATTGCTGAGAATTTATTGCAGGTCATGAGTAATACAAATAAGAGAAGTGCATTAGGCAAAGGCCTTAGCGCACTGCTACAAAATCCGGATACAGATATTACCTCACGCACCGATGGTACTGGTGAGGCAGTAGTTGGCTCTATCACACAACTTGATGTGAGCCAGATAGAGGCGAATCCTTTTCAGCCAAGAACACATTTTGAAGAAGAAAGCCTTCGTGAATTGGCTGAATCAATTCATGAAATGGGGCTTATTCAGCCAGTTACAGTTCGCAAAATGGGCTATGACCGTTACCAGCTCATCAGCGGTGAACGTCGTTTCAGGGCATCACAACTGGCTGGCTTAACAAGAATTCCGGCTTATATCCGGATTGCAAACGACCAAAGCATGCTTGAAATGGCATTGGTTGAGAATATCCAACGTGAAGAATTAGATGCCATTGAGATTGCCCTTGCATACGAGCGTTTGATTGAAGAAGTGAGCCTGACTCAGGAAGAAGTCAGCGAAAAAGTGGCTAAAAAAAGGAGTACGGTCACTAATTATTTACGTTTGTTAAAGCTTCCGCCGGAAATACAGCTGGGTATTCGCCAACGCAGGATTTCAATGGGGCATGCCCGTGCTCTGATTAGTATTGATGATAAACAAACCCAGCTGAATCTTTATCAGCAAATATTGACCAATGAGCTATCTGTCAGGCAGGTTGAAGAAGCCACCAGGGTAAATAAGAACAAAACAGCACCTGCTGCTTCGCAGAAGAAAACAGTGCCTGCAGCAGTGCAGCAAGCCGCCAAGAGCCTTGGAGCCAAGCTTTCAGCAAAGGTAGATATCAAAATGGAGCACACAGGCAATGGGCTGATACGCATCCATTACAAAGATGCATCTGAGCTTGACCATCTGCTTCGGAAACTAAATTCCTGATGGCAACACGGAGCCTTTCGGGATTCACTTTACTTCTTCTGTTCTGCTTCCTGTCAGGTTCAGCATTGGCTCAGCAGCAAGAACAGACACCAGACAGCATTCGGGTTCATTCGCCGAAAAAAGCTGCATTACTTTCAACAGTACTCCCCGGAGCCGGGCAATTTTATAATAAGAAGTACTGGAAAATAGGGGTTATTGCTGCCGGCACAGGTGCACTCATATACAGCTTCCAGTTTAACACAAAATATTACAGACTCTATAAAAACGAACTGATTATTCGTCAGCAAAAAAGCGGAATACCAAACCCTGACTTAGACAGATACACTGATGGAAACCTTAATGACCTGCAAAGTTTTTACAGGCGAAACCGTGATTTGACTGTAGTGGGGTTTGGACTTTTGTACGTTCTCAACATCATTGATGCTACTGTTGATGCCCATTTATTTGATTTCGACCTGAACGATTCACTGAGCATGCACTTAAGACCAACTTTGCAAGCAATGCCAACAGATTATACATTGGCCAAAGGGTTTTCAATTCAATTTAACTTTTAGCACCATGCGTATTGCACTTATCGGATATGGCAACATGGGAAAAACGATTGAGAAAATCGCGCTTTCACGTGGGCATGAAATTAACCTAAGGCTTAGTCTTGAAAACAAACCTGAAAACTGGCAGCAGCTCTTAGCTGAAGCGGATGTTGCTATTGAATTTACTTCACCGGATGCTGCCGTGGAGCATATCAGGGCTTGTTTTAATGCCGGCACTCCAGTGGTGGTTGGTACTACAGGCTGGTATAAGGATTTTGCAATTATTCAACAGGAAGCCATTGCAAACAATGCCGGTATGTTTTATGCAAGCAATTTCAGCATTGGTGTAAATCTATTTTTCGCGCTGAACAAATATTTGGCTGCACTGATGAAACCATACAATGAATACCAACTAAATCTTGAAGAGGTGCATCACATTCACAAAAAAGATGCTCCAAGTGGTACCGCCATCACGCTGGCAGAAGGCATTATCTCGCAAAACGATGCCTATCATGCTTGGTCAGGTCAGATAGCGCCCGCCACAAGCATCATTCCGATAAACTCAATCCGTGAAAACGAAGTTCCCGGAACCCATATCATACGTTATACCTCTGAAATTGACCGCATTGAAATCAGCCATACCGCTTTTAGTCGTACAGGCTTTGCTCAGGGTGCTGTAATGGCTGCTGAATTTATGCGTGCTAAAAAAGGTATCTATACCATGTCTGACTTGTTAAACATAAACACTCCTGATGGAAATTAAGTGGATTATCAATAGCTTACTGCTGATTTTGTTTCATGCCGCACTTGCCGGTATATTTATTAAAGCCCGCCGTCAATTTTGGGAAGCGCTGATTCCGGGATATAACCTTTGGGTGTGGCTAAAAATTCTTGAACGTCCCTGGTGGTGGCTCATCCTGTTGCTTGTACCCGGGGTAAATGTTGTGATGTACCTGGTTTTGGTGTTTCTTACACTGCGCACCTTCGAAATTGAAGAACCCATAGAGACGACTGTTGGTCTGGTGTTTTCATTCTTTTATTTGCCCTGGGTGGCATTCAATAAAAAGCACCGCTGGATGGGTGATGGGTATTGGAAATCGTATAAACGCACCACCTTTACCGAATGGTCAGAAGCCATCATTTTCGCGGTGGTAGCAGCTACTATCATCCGCACATTTTTCTTTGAGGCTTTTACCATACCTACATCTTCGATGGAGAAGACCTTACTGGTGGGTGATTATCTTTTTGTAAGCAAGCTCAGTTACGGCAGTAAGACACCCAATACCCCTCTTACTATTCCATTCACGCACCATACACTGCCTTTTACAGAAACAATTCCATCATACAGCACCTGGATACAATTGCCGTATTTTCGTTTTCCTGCATTAGGGCCGGTGAAAAACAATGATATTGTAGTTTTTAATTACCCGGATGGAGATACTGTGGCATTAAACTGCCAGAACATCAGTTACTACAAACTTGTTCGTGCTTTTGGCTGGAAACAAGTACACTCACCTCAGGTTATCAATCCTGCAAATGGAAGACCATTTGGGAAGATTGCCTGGAGACCTGTAGACAAGCGCGACCATTATGTAAAGCGTTGTGTAGCAATTGCCGGCGATAAGATGGAAATAAAGAACAAGCAGTTGTTCATCAATGATAAGCCGGCGCACAATCCTGAGATGATGCAGTTTTCGTACTATGCACAATTCAAGGCAAATCCTGAAAAGCTGTTTGATAAGCTTGACATCACTGATGCCGAGCCCGCCGACCGTTCTTTTACCCTTTGGCGCTTGCACCTGAATGAAAAGAACAAAAAAGAACTCATGCAGTCGCCAATACTGGCCCAAATAGCTGACGCAAATGAGCAGGAAAGTGATGTATTTCCTTTTGACCCGAATTATCCCTGGGATCGTGATAATTATGGGCCTTTGGTGATTCCTAAAAAAGGTGAAACGGTTGATTTGAACATCAGAAACCTACCGCTATACAGAAGAATCATTGAAATTTACGAAGGCAACAAGCTGGAAATAAAAGACAGTAGTATCCTTATTAATGGTCAGGCAGCCCCCAAATACACCTTTGCTCAGGATTACTATTTCATGATGGGTGACAACCGGCACAACTCAGCTGATTCACGTTTTTGGGGCTTTGTGCCGCATGACCATATTGTTGGTAAGGCTGTATTTATTTGGCTTTCACGCTCAAAAAACAGAGGGTTTCCCAATATTCGTTATGAAAGGGTCTTTAGTTTTATCCGTAACGATGGGATTTCGCGCTCATACTTCTTCCACATCATGATTCCTTTGTTACTGGGAATATGGGGGTGGAACAACCGCCACCGGTTCAGGGTAAGGAGGTAGGCTGCTCCTTTGTCGGCTGGGCACATTCCTGTGCCTCGCCTGGTTTATTGTTAGCCGGGCTTAACATCGGGATACCCAGGCCCAGTCCGCGTATCACCAACAGTATGCCCATCAGTACCGTGATGACTGGAGAAGCTTTGCGTATTACTTGTCGCATTTGCGGTGAGATGGTGGATAGCAGTCCGATACTTAGCATTGCAGGGAGGGTACCCAGCCCAAACACTACCATGAACAAGACACCATCTGTAATGGTTCTACTTGCAGTTGCGCCTGCCAGCGCAGTATAGAGTAAGCCGCAGGGAAGCAAACCGTTAAGCATACCTGCAAGAAAAAGAGCTGAAGGTGTTTTTTTTCTGATTGCCGCCCCTAAGTGCTGCTTAAAAAACGGACCTAATCCCAATGCAAACCTTTTCGTAAATTTTATTCTGGCAAACAATACCGATACAATTAATAAACTGCCCAGGGCAATAGACAGACTTTGCTGAATACCGGCCAGCACCAGGCCGGCACCGAAAAAAGAAAAGATGAAACCCAGCGTGGCATAGCATAAAATACGCCCTGCATGGTATAAGAACAGTAAGAGGGTTCGAGAGGTGAAAGGCAAATGGTGTACAGGCAAAGCCAATGCGATAGGGCCACACATTCCAACACAATGCAAACTTCCGGAAGCCCCAAGGAGAAAAGCAACAAAAAGCAGTTCCATACTAACCGGCTTTACTTTATCATAAGCACCTGCTCATCGTAAAAGGTAGTGTCATTATGCGCCCAGTTAATTTTGAGGCGATAAGCCCCTGCCTTATATCCCACAGTAGGAATTATCATCTTGCCTTGTGCATCTGTTTTAATTGGCAACAATTTATCGTGCCGGGCATCAGAGGGTCTAAAAAGTTCAAGTTGCCCATTTATTCCGGTTTCAAACGGAAAATAAAGTACAATTTGCTCCTTTTCTATCGTTACTTTCAAAGGATTGCTAAGCTTCTTACTTCGATTCAGTTTATCAATCTGGTCTTGAAATTTCAATTCACGTGCATAATAGTCTGTTGCCTCCAGCTCAATATTTTGCCTGAAAGCCCCTGTAACCATAGTAAGAATGCCAACGACAAACAAGCTGAAAACAATAAAAATTCCTGTTCCCCAATTCCATCGCCAGCCCTGTTTTTTGCCAATATTGTTCTTCATGGTATGCTATTTGGCAGGCCCTAAGAATTTGGTAGATGCGGTTTCAACACAATTTTCTTTATCACAGAACTCAAGTTCAATCTCTTGTTTGCGCTTTTTCAAATCTTTTGCTGCAATTACAACAAAGAAACTGCCTTTTTGGATATTTCCTGGCGGCAATTGAATTTCTGTTGCACCTCCAATCAGTTGTACCCTACCTGGAATTCCTTTCAACTGAGGGCGCAGCTCCATTGATTCGTGCGTTTTGTTTATCAATGAATAGCTATACAGATTACTTAAGCTATCAGGTGATGGCTTCTGAAAAAGAGTTCCAGGCGCCCTCAAAACAGTAGCTTCTACAGATGAGCGGGAAGCCAGGCCAAATACGAGCCCCCCAATAAGGGCAAGTAAAACAAAAGAGTATCCTAACATACGTGGTGTTAGTTTTAACTTCTCTCCTTTGGCAATTCCCGCTTCTGATGCAAGTCTGATCAAACCTTTCGGCTTATTCACCTTTTCCATAATATGGTCGCATGCGTCCATACAGGCAGTACAGTTAATACATTCTAATTGAGTGCCATTCCGGATATCAATTCCGGTAGGACACACCTTTACACACTGAAAACAGTCAATGCAATCGCCCCGTTCGGTATCTTCTATTTTACTGTATTTCTTCCGGGGCTCACCTCTTACATAGTCATAGGCTACGACAACAGAGTGTTTATCGAGCAAAACACCCTGCAGCCGGCCATAAGGGCAAACCACGATACAAATTTGTTCACGCATATAGCTGTAAACAAAGAAGAAAACACCGGTAAAAAGAAAGAGGGCAATAAATCCACCCAAATGAGCGCTAACAGGTTCTGAAATAATTTTAAGCAACTCATCCATTGAAATAATATATGCCAGGAAGAAATTGGCAATTAAGAATGAGATGAGAAAGAAGATGCTATACTTGGCTGATTTTTTTAGGATTTTCTCACGTGTCCAGGGGCCTTTGTTTAAAGCGCGCTGATGGCTGGCATCTCCTTCAATCCAGTACTCAATCTTGCGAAAAACCATTTCCATAAAAATGGTTTGCGGACATGCCCAGCCACAGAAAAGGCGACCAAATACAACTGTAAACAGCACCACAAAGACCATAAAGCAGAGCATGGCCAATGCAAACAGAAACATATCCTGGGGGAAAAAGGCGAAGCCGAAAATGATAAATTTTCGTTCGACGATATTCAGTAAAAGCAGCGGTTCACCATTTACTTTAATAAACGGGAGTGCAAAGAACAGTACCAGATATATGATACTGGCGATGTTTCTTTTATTATAGAATCGGCCAAAAGGCTTGGTCGGATATATCCAGTTGCGTTTCCCATCTTTTTTGATGGTAGAAATGGAATCGCGAAATGAGCCATCCTTTTGGCCGGGTGTTTGATTCATTACTTTGTTTCTGTTATGGCTGCAGTAGATGGTGCCGCAGCAGAAGAGTCAGTGCTTTCTTTCCATAGCTCACCCTGGGGTTCCTTCCCATTTGCAGGCTTAGTACCATGCAACGTTAGAATGTAGCTTGCAACTTTCTGGATTGCTTCGGGTTTGAGTGCTTGCTGCCACGCGATCATTCCTTTTGCAGGCACACCATATTTGATCACTTTAAAAATATTTTTCACCCCTCCCCCATTGATCCAGAAATCGTCGGTAAGATTTGGCCCTACACCTCCTTCACCGCTCTGGCCATGACAGCTGGCACAATTGCCTTTAAATATTTCCATTCCGGAAGCAATCATTGCGGCATCAGTCATAGCCGTAACTGTGTTTTCATCAACACTGGCGGCAGCAGTTTTAAGCTGTTTTCCTTTTGCCAGCTCTGCTTCCGCAAGTTCTGTTTCATACTCCTGAAGCTGCAAAGGTGAGGTTTTGGTAACGTGGTAACTGAAAAGGTACACAACACTGAAAACAATCGTCAGGTAAAAGCCATATTTCCACCAAGGTGGCAGGTTGTTATCCAACTCACGTATTCCATCGTATTCGTGGTCAGTCATCACCTGAGCTTCATTTTCAACCGGGATGGAATCGTTAAACTTCCGGCCCATTACATTCCAGTTTACCGCCCAAATTTTGTTAAAAGTGATTTCTTCGTTGCTCAGCGACTGAAGCAACTGTTTGATTATTCTCAGCAGACCGCCCACCATTGCAATTTGAACAATAATGGTAAATACCATCGCGAAAAATATCCAGGGGTCAAGACCAGCATAGCCGGAAGAAAAGGCCTGGACACTCCCTGCCGCTCCTTCTACCGCAGTTGAATCTTGCGCCAACAAGCTGCCTGAAAGGAATATTAGTCCCAGCATCAGCATTGGGCTTGCCGTACCACTTCGTTCTGATTTTAGTTTTTGACGTGCTGCCTGTGCCAGATTTTTTGCTGTTGCAGCAAGGCCTAAAACAACCAGAAAGAGCAGGATAATAACGATAAGCAATACCCAAAATAACCAATTACTAAAAGGAGAACCGCTTACCGCTGGCGCTGCTGATGCAACTCCTCCGAAGGCACTTATGAAACCAAGCGTAATGAACAGTCGTTTATTCATGCTAAAGATTTTTTTAATATTTTTTAGGGTGTAAAGGCCTTTCAGCCCTGCCAGGGTTTAGTTTTTAAATTCGTCTTTTTCTGATTCGGGAAGTCTTTGATCGAGTGGAATTGATTTTAGCCGAACCATTTCTTGCTTATCGGTCTGCAAAACGTACCAGATTAATCCAATGAAAAAAAGAAAGAATATCATTAGTGAAATCAGCGGAAATATATCTACTCCGGCGATAGTACTCAGATAATTGATGAATTTCATGATTTAGTTCTTAAGCAGGTATTTTTAGTTTGTTGCTTCAGCTTTCGCAGCTCCAATATCGGTTCCCAGCCGCTGCAGGTAGGCAATCACTGCAATAATTTCCTTCTGAGGCATTGATTCAATGCCTGCTTCACGTAAGCCAATGGTAATTTTTCTTGCTTGTTTCATCAGGTCTTTGTTTGCCTGCGTATCATAGCCTTCAGGATAGGGTACACCTAATTTCTGCATTGCCCTGATTTTAGCAGGCGTGCTGGCAGTATCCAAATCATGGTCGAGCAGCCAGGGGTAGGATGGCATAATTGAGCCTGGCGACATGGAACTTGGGTCATCCATGTGGTTGTAGTGCCAGCTATCCGGTTTTTTCAACTTGTTGGTTCCTTCTCTTGCAAGGTCCGGGCCGGTACGTTTTGAACCCCACTGGAAAGGATGGTCGTACACAAATTCACCAGCTTTGGAATATTCACCATAACGTTCAGTTTCAGCCCTGAATGGGCGCACCATTTGGCTATGGCAGGTATAACAACCTTCGCGAACATAGATATCGCGCCCTTGCAATTCAAGCGGAGTATAAGGCTTTACACTTGCAATGGTGGGTATATTTGATTTCACGAGGAAGGTGGGCACCATTTCAATGACCCCTCCGATAAGAATCACAATTAAGCTAAAAATCATCAGCTGTACAGGCCGGCGCTCGATGGGTCGGTGCCAGTGCTCACCCTTCACGTGGCGATTGGGCAATACATTTGCCAATGCAGGTGCTTCGCTGGGCTCATTAGCTACAAGTTTTCCTGCTGCGGCAGTCTTCCATAGATTTACTATCATAACAATAAATCCTGTCAGATACAACAGCCCTCCCAAGGAGCGAAGTGCATACATTGGCAGAATCTGTGTAACAGTTTCAAGGAAATTGGGGTATTTTAAAAAGCCATCTGCATTGAACTCCTGCCACATCAAACTTTGCACGAAGCCAGCCCAATAAAGGGGTATTGCATAAAACAGTATTCCCAGGGTGGCAATCCAAAAATGGAAATTTGCCATTTTGCGGGAGAAAAGTGGTTTGCCATAAATCATTGGGAAGAGCCAATAAAGCATACCGAAAGTCAACATACCATTCCAGCCTAATGCCCCCACGTGCACGTGTGCTACAATCCAATCAGTAAAATGCCCGATCGCGTTAACATTCTTCAGTGAAAGCATCGGACCTTCAAATGTTGACATTCCGTAGGCCGTAATTGCCACCACCATAAATTTTAGTACTACATCTTCACGCACTTTATCCCAAACACCGCGCAGAGTAAGTAAACCATTTATCATACCGCCCCATGATGGAGCAATGAGCATCACTGAGAAAACCACCCCTAAGGATTGTGCCCAGTCGGGAAGTGATGTGTAAAGCAAGTGGTGAGGGCCTGCCCAGATATATAAGAAAATCAATGCCCAGAAGTGAACAATTGATAACCTGTATGAATACACCGGTCTGTTTGCGGCTTTTGGAACGAAATAGTACATCAGCCCCAGATAGGGAGTTGTAAGGAAGAAAGCTACTGCATTGTGCCCGTACCACCATTGTACCAAAGCATCCTGCACTCCGGCATACCAACTGTAACTCTTTGTAAGTGAAATAGGAATTTCAAAAGAATTCACGATATGCAGCACCGCAACCGTAACCAGGGTGGCGATATAAAACCAGATTGCTACGTATAAATGCTGTACCCTTCTTTTCAGAATGGTGCCAAACATATTCCAACCGAAAACAACCCATATCAAAGTAATAGCGATATCAATCGGCCACTCAAGCTCTGCATACTCCTTACCGGATGTCATTCCAAGTGGTAAAGTGATAGCAGCTGCAAGAATAATCAATTGCCAGCCCCAGAAATGAATGTTACTCAATACATCACTGTACATCCGGGCTTTGCATAGCCGTTGTAAGGAGTAATAAACTCCGGCAAATATGCCATTACCCACAAATGCAAAAATTACTGCATTGGTATGCAACGGACGTACCCTCCCGAAGGATGTGTAAGGCAATCCAAAATTTAACTCAGGGAATACCAATTGTAGCGCCGCCAACAGGCCTACTGTCATTCCAATCAAACCAAAAACAATGGTGGCGATGGCAAAATTTCTGACAATTTTATTGTCGTAACTGTATTGCTCTAAGGGTAGCGATGCGTCCTGTTGCATAAGGGTATTTAGTGCTTGAATCTATTTAATTTTTGTGTTTCTCTTGTTTATTTTCTCCTATCGGTTCCTCAAAAAGTATCCTGACAGATGGAGTATAATCATCATCAAATTGCCCTTTACGAACCGCCCAAAGAAATGCCCCCAGAAAAACCAGGGCAACACAAAGGCTGATACCAATTAAAATATACAAGGCACTCATGATGACAATGAAGAATAATGCAATTATTTCTTTGCAGCAAAACTATTATATGATTCAAGGTACATGAATGACCAGCATCAGTTGAAAACATGATTTATATCAAGTTTTGGCAAGGCTAAAAAGAGGTAAGATTTTTCTCATTTGCGCCAAACATTCAATATTTTTTAGCTGTATATCAGACACTTAAGTAATTTCTAATATACATTGTTTGTTTTTATGATGTAAGATTTGAAACTTTTATTGAAAATTAACGAATACTACCTCCTAACCTTTATTTTATGAATAAATCAAAACACAATTATGGACTTCAGGCGGCAAAGATTCTGAAGACAGTATTTGCAGTGGCTTTACTGGTAAGCGTAAGCAATTTGCAGGCGCAACCTGGCCGCAACAACAACAATAACAACCGTGGTGGCAACTGTAATGGCCCCCAAAATGGCGGTGGTGGTAACCACGGCGGTGACGGGAACCATGGTGGTGGCGGTCATCACGGCGGTGGTGGACATCATGGCGGTGGTCATCACGGCGGTGGCGGACATCATGGCGGTGGCGGACATCATGGCGGTGGAAATCATGGCGGTGGCGGCAACAGCAATTGTATGCCAGTTGTTTCAGCCAGCTTTTCAGCTGATGATTTGAGCGTAACTGCCACCAGTACCAAAGACCTCTCAAATGTGGTTTTGGAGTTTTGCGACGAAACAACACAAAAATTTAACTGTGTAAATGGCAAGTCAAAAACCTTTTCCGGAACAGGTAGTAATGCTGGGAAGCTTATCCAGGGCGTATGGATTAAATCAGGTTGCAATAGCAGCAATGACGGCCCAGGTTATGGTGAATATGTTCCCAATCCGGATGAGTTTGTTTGTAATCCGGTTGCTCCATCTTGTTTTGCCTGGGAGATTGTTTCATACAGCCCCGGAAAACGTTATGATGACAGTGACCTGACAGCAGAGCGTTCAATTCCGGAACGTGCTTTGGGCGACCCACAAAAAAGTGATGCCGTTACCTCAGAAGCGGATGTAAATTTCGTGGCGCTTGGTTTTGGTGGTGAGCTGGTTATTAAATTCCAGTATCCTATTCAAAATGGCCCCGGTGCTGATGTGAAAGTATGGGAAACTACTTACCCTAACAACACTGGAAATTGTGCAGCATACCCTGAAACTATCAATGCATTTGCATCACAAGATGGATGTAACTGGGAATTTATCGGTGGCGGATGTCAGGACACTGAACTTGACCTTGGGGTATTATCATGGGCGCAGTTTATTAAACTGATAGATGTATCACCCAAAGCAGCATTTGCCGCAGTAGGTCATATCGCCGATGGTTATGATGTTGATGGTATCGAGTGTTTGAATGGTGCTGCTGAGAACCCTGAACTTGAAAGTACTGATTGTAAATTTGCTGTAGCACTTATCGCGTTCGATCAAAAATTGCGTAAAGATGGTCAGCCTGTTCTTGCTCCTCGTAGCGATGGGAACAACGCATTGGGCGAACCCGAACGCGTTGATGCTGGTGTAAACTTTGCTTCTCTTGGCTTTGGAGGTTCTATCATCCTTGGTTTTAACTGTGTAATTTTCGACAAACCAGGTGATGACATTGAAATTGCTGAAACTTCTTTTGGAACTCCTGCTTGTTCGGTATATCCTGAAAAGGCACTTGTAGAAGGTTCTCTTGACCTCGTTTCATGGGAGGTGTTGGCAGCTGAGATTTGCCAGGATGCATTTATTGATTTAGCTGGTAGAGGACCTATCAAATACCTAAAAATCACTGATATCTCTGATGCTTCTAAATTTGCTAATTCAGTTGAAACAGATGGTTATGATGTTGACGGGGTGGTTGTTTTACAGCCTGGTTGTTCAGCAGCTCCACGTATGGCTGAGAAAATGACACCTGCTATTGCCGGAACAAAAATTTACCCAAATCCGGTAAGCAATCAACTTTCTGTAAGCTTCAACACAGGAGATGTTCAGGAAAGTATCAGTGTGCGTATCTTCAATGCAATGGGTCAGGTAGTGGTTGCCGAAAACTTCACTGCCGAACGCAGCGCAGAGATTAATAAAAACATCAACCTTTCATCTGTTGCAAACGGTGTTTACTTCATCAGTGTTGAACGCAATGATGTACGTGAAACCTTCCAGATTGTAAAACAATAATTGTTTGGTTCCTTTAAATGAAAGCGGCTGCTCTACTGAGCAGCCGCTTTTTTTATGCTAATTTCATGCGCTTTGCGGTCAACCAGGTAAGCAAAGTTGCCAGTGCTACAATGCTGATTGAGGCTGCCGGCATGAGAATTGCTGCAATAACAGGTTGCAGTGCCCCTCTGAGCGCAAATGATAAGCCAATAATGTTGTAAACAATAGAAAAGATAAAACTCCAGGCAATGATTGTTCTGGCATGCCTGCTAAATCTCAGCAGGACACTAAGCCGCCCCATACTTTCGCCTTGAATAATTCCATCACAGGCCGGAGAGAAATTGTTAACATCATCGCTAACTGCAATTCCTACGGTGCTTTCTTTCAAAGCCCCTGCATCGTTAAGGCCATCACCCAGCATGAGTGTATTCTTACCCCCGGATTTCAAATTTTTTATAAAATTCAGTTTGTCTTCCGGTTGGTATCTGAAATGCATGCGTTCATCCTTAAACCAAGTACTTAGCCATGACTTATCTGCTGAATGGTCGCCACTGACTAAATAAATCTGGTGGTTTTTTTCTAATTCAGCCATTTGTTCTGCTAAACCTTCCCGCATTTTGTTCCGAAAAACAAACCTCCCAAAAGGTTCCTTATTTATACTAAGAAACACACTCGTTTCAGTATCCTGTGCTGGTAAAGCACCTGTAAATGCCGCTGAACCAAGCTGAATCAATTCTCCCTGGCAATAGCCCTGCAGCCCCAGGCCTGGCACCTCATCAAACTCGATGATTTCTGTAGTTTTACATAGCTCCATAGCTTCTCCAATGCGTCGGCTTAAGGGGTGGTTCGACTGTGCTACAAGCGAAGCTATTGCACTAAATTGGGTCGCATTGAGGGTCTTCCCTTCATACAACGGTTTTGAATCCCGGCCCGGTGTTATAGTGCCTGTTTTATCAAACACCAAGGTATCTGTGTTACCGAGTTTTTCTATTACGGTCGGATGCTTAAGGTACAATCCGTTTTGGGCTAAGATGCGCAAAACGTGACCATTGGTAAAGGTGGCAGCCAGCAACAGAATGCAGGGACAGGCCACTATCAGGATGGTTGTTACTGCGTTCCATGCAAGAATAGGCGCGCCCTGCCAATACCAATAGCCTGCAGCAAGTACAGCAAGCACGAACACCACCGCCGTGAAGTACTGGTTGATGCGATTCACCATACCACTTTCTGACCTGTTTTCATCTTCGGTGAAAGCACTGTTATTCCACAAACGCGTCAGGTAGCTTTGTTCTACTTCACTTACTACTTCTAAGTCAATGGCTGTACCCAACTGCCGGCCTCCGGCATATATCAAATCTCCCTTTACAATTGGCTCCGGCCTGGCCTCCCCTGTCACAAAACTATAATCAATGCTGGCGCTATCACTCAAAAGTATCGCATCGGCTGGTATAACCTCCCTGTTTCGGATACGCATGCGCATACCACTTTTGAGTTTGCTTACCTGCACCTGCTGTATCGTTTCGTTTTCAACCACTGAAACTGCAAGTGGGAAATATGAACGGTAATCTCTGTCGAAAGCCATCGTTTCAAAGGTGCGGTCTTGAAAAGCCCGGCCAACCAACATAAAGAATACAATTCCGGCCATTGAGTCAAAATAACCTGGGCCTGTACCACTTGCCAATTCGTAAACACTACGGATGAATGTAATCAGGATAGCTGCCGCTAAAGGCAAATCAATGTTCAAATGCCTCGAACGAATAGCCCCAAGGGCAGATATAAAGAAGTCGCGACTACTATACAGCAGTACAGGCAGACTTAAAGCCAGGTTTAACAATGAGAAGGTCCATTTGAGGCCCGGCTGAACATCAACCCCCGAAATTGCAAAATATTCAGGGAAACTCAACATCATGATGTTTCCGAAACAGAAACCAGCTACGCCCACCTTCGCCCATTTCTGCCGGCTAAGTTTACGAATGTTTTTTTTCTCAATTGCGTCAAGGCTGATATGCGGCTGATAGCCCACGTGCGACATCCGGGAGGCGATGGCAGCCAGTGAAGTCAGCGCCGGATTGTACACAAGACTGATTGTTCTATTCGGAAAGTTGACTGAGCTGCTGATAACACCCGGATCGAGTTTTCTGAAATTTTCAAGCAGCCAGATGCATGAACTGCAATGCATGCCTGGCACAAAGAAGCTCACATGACATTGGGTGGCGCTGTTGAACTGTAAGAGCTTATTCCGGATTTCAGGCTGGTCTAAATAACTGAATTTATCTTTATACAAATCAGGGTCGGGGCTATTGCCAACACCCTCGCCCATAGCATAATAGGTGCAAAGCTTGTTTTCATCCAGTATCTCGTAAACAAGCTTACAACCTTTACAGCAAAAAGAATGACTTTTAAATACAATTGTATCTTGCTCACATGGTTCGCCGCAGTGATAACAGGCTTCTGTACCCTTTGTAATTTCAGGGCTATGTAACTGCCCTCTCTGTTCCATCAGGCATCACCTCCATGGCCATATTCAAGAGCATCATCCTGCTGAGAGCGGTTTAATACCATTTCTTCTATGGTTGCTATTCTTGGTAATAGAAACTGGTCTTCTCGGTAAAGCTGCTGCGTTAAATCTTCGGAAAACTCCTGAAGTTCTGCATAACACAACTTCATGGCTTCGTCTGTTTTTGCAGGAGGCTGGAACTGATTCGTCAGGCTGCGCAAGCTCTCGAGCATTGTTAAAATACCTGCATGCTCTGCCTTAATTTGCCTGATACTGCTTTCAGTCAGCTTGATTTTCAAAAAACGGGAAGGTTCTTTTTGCTTATAAACCTCTAACAGCTTACGTAAAAACGGAAACAAATTTGTTTCCTGCAGGCTAATCAACTGTTCAATCTTGGGGCGCAATGATTCTAATGATTTCACCACCTGTGTCAGAATGTGTTGTTCAGAAGGATTGTTACGCAGAGCGGATTGTAAATTAAGGATTATTAAGTCAAGCATTTTGCGGGTAAACGCATGCTGCCTGTTTTCAATAAAATCTAATAAATCGTACTCATCTACCCTGTTAAAGTCTATGTGGTTGTAGTAAGTCACCTGAGCAGTCTTTCGCAGAAGCAAAGATGAAAATCAGTAATCAAAATCTACATGACCCTTCTCAGGTCAAAACATGATTTATGTCAGGAACTTCCTGATTAATCCAATACATTGGCCATTCGCACCAACTGCCTTTGGTCAAGTATTGCAATTTTTTTTCCGTTAAGACCAATCATTCCTTCGGCTTTGAACTCACTCAGCAGGCGGATTACGGTTTCTGTGGCTGTGCCCACAATATTGGCAATATCTTCACGGCTTAATACTACCCCAATGGTGGTGCCATCGTTCTCATACCCGTAGGTTTCTTTCAGATACAATAAGGCTTCGGCGACCCTCTCACGAACTGGTTTTTGTGCCAGCTTGGTCATGCGATGCTCGGCATTGCCTAAATCACTTGAAAGCAATTTCATAATCTCCATTGACAGGTTACCATTGTTTTTCAGCAAACTGAAAAAGGTTTGTTTGGGTATATGGCAAACGCGGGCATCTTCAATCACCTCAGCACTTGCAGAGTACTTATCACCCCCCAGCAAAGAGCGGTATCCCATGATATCCCCTTCTTTTACGAGCCTGACAATCTGCTCCTTGCCTTCATCGCCAATTTGAAAAACCTTGATTTTTCCTTCTTTCACACAGTATAAACCGTGTGGATAGGCGCCAATATTGAAAATAATCTGCCCTTTTTTGTAATAGGTACAACCTTTTTCATTGTTTAACTGCTCCAGCTCAGTGCCATGCAGGTCACAAAACACAGATTTGCCTCTCGATTCGCAGTGACTACAGTCGGGTTGTTCCGAAATTTTACGCAACATCTCTCAATAGAAATTCGTGTAAAAATAACCCAAACAAACTTAAAAACTACCTTTTATCAGTATTTTTTATACCCCATTTTACCGGGCTTATTCACAATTTGCTTTTGGGGAAGAAATTTGTGCTCCGGCAACCAACTTTAAGCCTGATGTACCATATTTGTGTTATGATTCAAGTAATACGCCGTTGGTGGCTTCCGGGGGTATTTTCAATGCTCCTCCCTTGTGGGATGTATGCCCAGCCTCATCCATACAATTGTCAACATTGGCGCACCCTTAATGGACCAGGGATATCAACAAGTCATTTGCGTGAACTTAACCCCAGTACTGCCCGCAGCGATTCGTTTGATATTTTGCATTACAACATCCAGATTGACCTTACCGACATTAGTGGAAAAACAATCAAAGCAGCTACAAACATCCGCTTCAAACCACTCATTGAAGGTCAATCTCATATTCTCTTCGACTTTTTTCACCAGGATGCATCAAATCAGATAAAACTAAGCGCCGATTCAGTCAAAACCGACAGTCTGCATCTGGGGTTTTCGCATAAGGGGAATCTGCTTCAGGTTGATTTTCCTGAAAGCCTTCCTTTAAACCAGGAGATTGAAATCACCGTTTATTATCATGGTATCCCACACCGGGATACCAAATGGGGCGGCTTTATAAACGAACAAGGCTATATTTACAACCTGGGTATTGGTATCTCCAGCATCCCACCTAATTTTGGGAAGGTATGGTACCCTTGTTTTGACTCTTTTTCCGAACGGGCAACGTACACCTATCACGTAAAAAGTTCCGGCAACTATAAAGCGCATTGTCAGGGAGAATTTTTAGGCGAGCAAGTTGTTTCCGGCGATACTGTTGTCAGGTCGTATGCTTTTACCCAGCCAATTCCGACCCATATTTCTGCCATCGCAGCTTCTAATTATGAAGATGTAAACTTCGTGCACAGCGGGGTTTATGGCCCTGTGGATGTGCGACTTACGGCAAAACCATCCGACACAGCTAAAATGCGTACCAGCTTTAGCAATATCGGCAAAGCTATTGACGCCTGTGAGTTTTGGTATGGGGCAAACCATTGGGGAAGGGTCGGCTATGTAACTACCACCATGGGGGCGCTTGAAATTCCACAAAATATTGCCTATCCGGTATTCATGCTGGGGCAACCGGCATCGGTGAACGAAAACCTGTATGCCCATGAGTTGGCACATTATTGGTGGGGTGATTGGATTGCCCCCTACTCACACAACGACATGTGGCTCAAGGAAGGTCCGGCTGAATACAGCAGCCATCTAATGACTGAAGCGCTTTCGGGGCGGCAGGCTTTTGTAAAAGCGGTGAAAGAAAATCAATACTACGTACTCACCGAGGCACACGTGAAAGACAAAGGGTTCTGGCCATTATCTCCTGTTCCGGATAGCGTTGTATATGGCAGCCACACTTATTACAAAGGTGCGGCTGTGATGCATAATCTCAGAGCCTACCTTGGCGATACTTTATTTAGAAAGGGCATGCGTGGGGTCCAGCAAAGTATGCAGCTCACTACCTTCACGCCTGAACAATTCCGTGATACTTTAGCAGCCAGCACCGGGGTTGCATTGGATGATTTCTTCAACGACCAGGTTTTCACGCCGGGTTTTGCTGTTTTTGTAAGCGACTCAATGCATTCACTACCGCTTAACAACAATTGGGAATGTACCATTTACCTAAGGCAGTTGCTTAGAAAACGGAACCAGTTTTATCACAATGTGCCGCTTGACATTACCTTGTTCGGCGAAAACAACCAAATATCTGAGCACACTGTTTATACGGGCAATCAACTTGATACCATTGTACTGTCGCTTCCTTTTGAGCCTGTAAATATTATACTTAACCGTTATAACCGCCTCAACCAGGCAAGAATGGAGCATGAGTTCATCATGACTCCACAGCAATCTATTCCTTCGGTTGTACCATTTGTTAATTTCAGGATATTTAAAGAAGCTCTCAGCGATACTGCGAGAATAAGAATTGAGCATATCTGGGCTGGTGCCGATACTAGCCTGAAAGCCAACGGAATTGACCGAATTAGTTCAAGTCATTACTGGGTGGTATCAGGTAGTTGGCCTGAAAACGCAAGACTTGCGGCACAATTGAATTATGTTGGGGCAAAACCTGATGACTTGGATTATGATTTGTTTCAGAAAACAGAATCCAGGGCTATTCTTGTTTACCGGCCGGATGTCTCAGCTCCCTGGCGGGTTTGTAATGATTTTACCGTTACGGCAGGTTCTCTTACCAATGGGGCTGGCTCAATTCGCATTAACCGACTCCTGCCCGGTCATTATGCATTTGCAAAGGGCGACAAGCTGCTTTCACTGCATGAACTGCCTGCCGAAAAAACCTTGCAAGTCTATCCCAATCCGGCTGAAAACATGCTATACATTGACACCAAAGGACTACCATACAATAAATATGTTGTAGAAATTGTATCACTGAATGGCAGCGTTTGTATGCAGGAAGTAATGAACAGCTCATTGAGCAGTTCATTTACAATGGCGGTTAATCAACTTAGCAATGGTATTTACCTGCTGCGTCTGCGTTCGTTTGACAATCAGGAAATCCGGCAAGCCCGCTTTGCAATTATTCGCTGACGGGCGGTGACCCTGCTACACTCAGACCGCCGAAGCTACCCTAAAATAATCCCTGCCATTGTAGCCGACAGGTAAGAAGCCAAAGTACCGCAGATAAGTGCCTTCATGCCTAACTGCGCCAGGTCGGTTCTGCGATTGGGGGCAAGTTCACCGATGCCACCAATCTGCATGCCTACGCTTGAGAAATTGGCAAAGCCGCAAAGAGCAAAGCTGGCAATTACTAATGATTTGGGGTCTAAAGTCTGTTTTATTTGCACCAGTTCACTATAGGCAACAAATTCATTGATGGTTAGTTTTTGCCCCATCAGGGTAGCCACCGTTTTAACATCGGCAGAGGGCACCCCCATTGCCCAGGCAAAAGGATAAAAAACCCATCCGAAAATATTATCGAGACTCAGTTCCGGGCTAATCTTACGCAATGCATAGTCAATCAAGGCTATCAGGGCAATAAAACCAATCAACATGGCCACTACATTGAGTGAAATCTTCATGCCGTCAGATGCCCCGTGACTAATGGCATCTATCACATTGCTGTAATTTGATTTCACTTCCAGCTTCACCTGCCCTTTTGTTTCGCTGACCTCCGTTTCGGGGTACACAATTTTTGAAATTACCAAGGATGCAGGTGCGGCCATGATACTTGCTGCGAGCAGATATTCAGCAGGCACACCCATATTGGCATACACTATTAAAATACCTCCGGCAATACAAGCCATGCTCCCACTCATACTTGCCAGTAGTTCACTTCTGGTCATGCCTGAAAGGTAAGGCCTGATCATCACCTGCGCTTCTACCTGGCCAACAAAGGCACTGGCCACACTGCTGAGTGTTTCTGAACCACTTGTACGTAAAATAAAATAAACCCCCTTGGCAATCACAGCAATGATGCGTTGCATAATACCTACATGGTAAAGAATTGCTACTAGCACACAAACCAGAATAATTGTTGCCGGAATATTAAAAAAGAAGATAAAAGCGTTTTCTATTCCAAATACACCGCCCAGTTTGGCAGGGTCAGCAAGCATCCCCCCAAAAACAAAACGGGCTCCTTCACGACCAAATTCTTCAATCTTACCCATGCCATGCCCGAGTAGCTGAAAGAACCTTTGTACCGGCTCTATCTTTAATACCAATAAGGCCAGAACGAGCTGTAATCCTAAACCGCTAAAAATTAAGCGAAGGCTAATGGCCTTACGGTTATTTGAAAGCAGGAAGGCAACCCCCAATATCAGGAGCATGCCTAAAATTCCGGTGAATCTTTCCATATAGGCAAAGAAAGCAAAAATGCAACTTACCGGCTCAGGTAGTACGATCTAATTTTCTCCATGAACGCAACAAAATTTCTATGTCCTGACCGGGCTTGTAATCTTTTGCGTACAAAATATTTGCCTGATGACGTGTTGGCTCATCGGTTTCTATACCCCTAAAGGGGTCTAATGGGTTGAGAATGCCCATACGCAATGACGGAAGTTTTTTTATCCGGCTCTCAGCAACATAGCCAACAAGCGTGCGCCTACCCGTTAACAAAAGCCCTGTGTTGCGCAAAAGACTGCGCTTATTCGTAAAAAGAAGCATTAAAACAGGAGAGCAGAGCGTTAGTGTTATTCCGACACACAGGTCGAGCAAGCGTTTTTTTCGTCGGTTCTCCCGCCGTCCGATTGAGTTTAATCCAATGGTGTACAGCTCTCCGCTTGACTGTATTGAGTTGCTTCCGATAATAAACAGGCTTTCGGGCGGAGCAATTTTATACTCCAAATCAGGATGGCTCACCTCCATCATCCTGTCCATTATTTGTGTTGAGCTCAGGTCACGCCCACAGAAAATAAGTTCATTGATTGAAAACATCTCAACTAATTCTTTCAATCGTGAGATGTTTCCGGCATAACCTTCCTGCCATTGAAAGCCAGGGTCAGGATGAATAATGCCCATGTACGAGACCTTTGTCTGGCTTTGATTGAGCAAGGCGCCTACCCTGCTGGCCTCGTCTTTATGGCCAATAATCAGCACATGTTTTTGCTTTTCATCGCTGGCAATTAATTTTTGTTTGAAAAGTATATTCGTTACAAGCCGCAATCCGGCAGCGGCAAACACAGCCCATGCTGTACCCACCAGAATCAGGAATCGTGAATAACGGTATTGCTCATCCAGCAAGGCATACACCAACAAAATCAGCACCGTTCCGGCCAAAATACCTCGTGTAGAGCGCACAATACGTAAGGGTTTGTCGTAACCACCATTCATCCATACGCCTGTAATCCAGGCAAGACTGTATAGGGGTACTGCAATCCATAAAAATGAGTAAGGATAAAATATTCCGCTTCGGCTGGCCCAGTAATTTTTCAGCAGGTACATCCCTCCGCCAAAGAGAAGAAAATCAGTAAAAGGCAACCAGATAGCAGCAACAGCTCTTCTTGCAATGGCCACTCCGGCACGCATATAGACCGCCATCCTAATAAGGAAACTAAACACATAAGCATGCCGGCTGCTAAAGTGCTTCCGGGCGAAAATGATCATTGCCTGATAGAAAATCAGTACATAATTGAAGCTTCCTTTGCGCGTACTTTCGCCCCGGTAGTGAATAATCCGTGTGGCCGGAGTGTAATACACCTTGTATCCAGCCTTCAAAATACGATAGCTCAGGTCAATGTCTTCGCCATACATAAAAAACGCCTCGTCAAGCAGACCCGCTTTATCAAGTGCTGATTTACGCATAAACATAAATGCTCCTGAGAGCACTTCAATCTCCTGTACCTGCTCAGGGTCGAGGAATCCCAGATAGTACCTGCCGAATCTCTTTGAACGGGGAAACAATGCAGCCAGTCCGAAAATTTTGTAAAAAGCTGTATCCGGCCAGGGAATCCCCCGTTTTGATTCTGGCAAATAACGCCCCTTACCGTCAATTAGTTTCACGCCACATGCCCCAGCCTGTTGATGCGCGTCCATAAATTCAATACAGGTTCTGAAGGTATCTTCCTGCACCACGGTATCTGGATTTAACAGCAGCACGTATTCTCCTTTAGCCTGACGGATGGCCTGGTTATTTGCTTTTGAAAAACCGGGATTGTCATTATTCGCAATCAAATGTACCTGAGGGAATTTCTCCTTCAGCATATATACAGAGCCGTCAACTGAATTGTTGTCAACTACAAACACTTCGCCCTCAATGCCGTTCATTGCCTTGAATACCGACTGAAGGCATTGCTCCAGGAAGAACTCAACATTATAATTTACAATGACAACCGAGAGTTTCAAATCTTAGGGGATATGCATGTATTTATGTGTTTGCAGCGAGACCATCCATGCGGGATGCGCCTTCACATAGGCAACAATTTCAGGCATCAGCTGCTGGCTTCGGCTCCATTCGGGTTGTAGAAACAACTTACATCCTTGCTTTACATGGGCTGCATGTTGTTCTGCCCATTGAAAATCAGAAGCATTAAATACAATAACCTTTAGTTCATCTGCCTTTTCAAGTATTTGCGGCAAGGGTTTTTTGAATTTTTTAGGAGATACGCAAACCCAGTCGAAAACGCCGCTCATCGGCCAGGAACCGGATGTTTCAAGAAAAATCTTAATTCCGTTTGCATGCAGTAGTGCGCACAGTTTTTCAAGGTTATAGATAAGTGGTTCACCACCGGTAATTACCACTGCTTTTGCCTGATGTGATGCTGCATTTGCAACTATTTCACCGATTGGTGTAAGCGGGTGCAGGCTTGCATCCCACGATTCTTTCACATCGCACCAGTGGCAGCCAACATCACAGCCGCCCAAGCGAATAAAGTATGCGGCTTTTCCTGTATGATAGCCTTCTCCCTGAATGGTATAGAAATCTTCCATCAGCGGAAGTATTTCACCTGCTTCCAGTAGCGCTTGTTGCTTAGGGTCAGCGAGTGGCATCAGATGAAGTTATTCGTTGCCAGGCAAGATAGGTATTTTGCATCAATGCAGCGATAGTCATTGCTCCTACACCGCCTGGTACTGGTGTTATCCAGGAAGTTTTGGGTGCCACTTTTTCAAAATCAACATCACCTGCAATTCGGTATCCTTTGGGTGTGGTGGTATCGGCAACTCGGGTGATGCCCACATCAATCACTACCGCACCTTGTTTCACCATCTCAGCAGTTACAAATTGGGGGCGTCCCAGGGCTGCGATAAGAATATCTGCCTGCTTTGTCAACAAGGCAAGGTCTTTGGTTTTACTATGGCAAAGACTCACGGTGCTATTGCCCGGAAAAGCATTCCGGCTCATCAGCAGGCTCACCGGCGTTCCGACAATATTGCTTCTACCAAGCACCACACAATGTTTGCCGCTGGTTTCAATCTTATACTCCTCCAGCAACATTAAAATTCCTTTTGGTGTAGCTGATACAAAGCCTGGTAGCTGGAGCATCAGGCGCCCGAGATTTTCCGGATGAAAGCCATCCACATCCTTTTCTACCTTGACTGCCATGGTTACTTTTTGCTCATCAATATGTTGCGGCAAAGGCAACTGCACAATAATCCCATGCACCGAATTATCTTCATTCAGCTGTTGAATGCAGGCAAGCAATTCATTTTCGCTTACATTGTCAGCGAAACGTATCAATTTAGAACCGAATCCGATTTCGTTGCAGGCTTTTACTTTAGCGGCGACGTATGTTTCGCTGGCCCCGTTGTGCCCAACCAATACCGCTGCCAATTGGGGTCTTTGCACAGCTTCAGGCAATGATGCCAAATCGGCAGCAATTCTTTGTTTTATTTTACCTGCCGTAGCCTTCCCGTCAAGGATATTCATCTGTTTCTACTTATCGTTTCATTGCTTGCATTCCGCGCATGAGACTTGCCATTTTCCCACGGTCATTCATCATGCGCATCATCTTGCGGGTATCTTCAAACTGTTTGAGCAGTTTATTTACCTCTGTAATATCTGTACCACTACCCATAGCAATGCGTTTACGCCGGCTGCCGTTGATAATTGCAGGGTCTTCTTTTTCTGCCGGAGTCATACTTTGTATAATGGCTTCAATGCTTTTAAAGGCATCATCGTTCACCTCCACATCCTTCATCATCTTTCCCATCCCCGGAATCATTCCAACCAAATCTTTCAGGTTACCCATCTTTTTGATTTGCTGAATCTGGTCGTAGAAGTCATTAAAACTAAAAGTATTCTTTGCAATTTTCTTTTGCAGACGACGTGCCTGCTCTTCATCAAAATTCTCCTGCGCCTTCTCTACCAACGATACCACATCGCCCATTCCAAGAATACGGTCGGCCATACGTTCCGGATAAAAGATATCCAGGGCTTCCATTTTCTCGCCGGTACCTACAAACTTAATTGGCTTGTTTACAACACTTCTGATAGTAAGTGCTGCACCACCGCGGGTATCGCCATCAAGTTTTGTAAGCACCACCCCGTCATAATCAATACGTTCATTAAATGCCTTAGCCGTATTTACGGCATCCTGCCCGGTCATTGAATCAACTACGAAAAGGGTTTCCTGCGGTTGAACAGCTTGCTTCACCCTGGCAATCTCACTCATCATCTGCTCATCAACTGCAAGGCGCCCGGCGGTGTCAATGATAACCACCTGCTTAGCTCCTTGTTTTGCATGCTGAATAGCCCTGCGTGCAATATCTACAGGGTCTTTGCTTTCAGTATCTGCGAAAACCTCTACCCCTGTTTGTTCACCCAGTACTATCAGTTGGTTAATAGCTGCTGGACGGTAAACGTCACCTGCAACCAACAGTACTTGTTTGGCTTTTTTGGTTTTTAAATAATTTGCCAGTTTGCCCGAGAAGGTTGTCTTACCAGAACCCTGCAAACCTGCAATTAAAATCACCGTTGGGTTACCACTGATGTTAATATCGGTTTTCTGGCCGCCCATCAGCGTAGTGAGTTCATCGTGGGTAATTTTTACCAATAATTGCCCTGGCGAAATGGCGGTAAGCACCTGCGCCCCCATTGCCTTCTCTTTTACCCTGTCAGTAAAGTCTTTGGCAATTTTATAGTTCACGTCAGCATCCAGCAGGGCCTTCCGTACCTCCTTCAATGTCTCGGCAACGTTTATTTCGGTAATCCGCCCCTGGCCTTTTAAGAGTTTAAATGCCTTATCGAATTTATCACTCAGATTCTCAAACATATCTTCAAAATTGCCTGCAAAATTAAGCAAAAAGGCATTTAATTCAGCCCGCAGAAACTGCTGACCATCAGCATGTTTTACCTCACCACAACGATTTATGTTCCCATAACAGGTATATTTCAGGATAGCCCTGTTAAAAAATCATGCCCTGTGGGTGTTGGGTAATGGATTTGAATACCTACTTTTGTTTAGAATCATTCTAAACAATTTATTCACCTTGGGGAAAGAGAACATCCAGGTACTGATTGCTGATAATCACCTGTTAATCAGAGAGGGTATGCGTAGTATTCTGTCGGCTTTGCCTGGCATAAATTTACTTGCTGAGGCAGCGGATGCAAATGAATTGCTGGCAAAATTAAAGGAGCAACAACCTGACATTGTTATTATTGATTGCTTTATGCCTGGTTTTTTTAAGCCGGAAGACATTCCTGAAATATTGAGTATTTCGCCTCAGGCCAGGGTAATGGTTGTTACTACCCAACAGGACAAATCAGGAATTTTAAAGGTATTGGGTTACGGTGTGAGTAATTTCATCTTAAAGCAATGTGATAAAGATGAATTTATCAGCGCTGTTTATGCGACGTATAAGAAAGAGAATTTCTTTTGTGGGAAAGTGGTAGATGCCATATTAGAGAAGCATTTCCCCCAGGACACCCATTGTGACCCCGCCATTTTAAGTCAGCGTGAAATAGAAATCATCAACGACATTGCCTTAGGTTTAACCAATGGCGAAATAGCCAAAAAGAACCACCTGAGCGTTCATACGGTAAGCACACACCGGAGAAACATTTTGAAAAAACTCAAATTAAAAAATGCATCTGAATTAGTGATGTACGGCATCCGGACGGGGATTATCAAGGTTGCTAACGTATAGCCGGATACTTTTTTTCTTTCTGCGGGTATATTAGCATCAATAGAATTTAAAATTTTCACACAAATCATTTTGCAAGAAATCGCTGCAAGAAAATATGTCAATATATTAGTTGCTTAAAAATTATACTCCGATGGCCCTTCCAACAGATTACATCACTATCAACAGACAATCATGGAATAACCGTACTGATACGCATGTGAACTCTTTGTTTTATGATTTGTCGGGGTTTATGAAAGGTAAATCTTCACTTAATGATATTGAACTCAGTCTGCTGGGCGACATAAAAGACAAAAGTATCCTTCATCTACAATGTCATTTCGGGCAAGACACGATTTCGCTTAGTCGCCTTGGTGCGGTAGCAACTGGCGTTGATTTATCGGACAAAGCCATTGAATATGCCAAAAAAATTGCAACTGACCTTAACACCAACACCCGTTTTATTTGTTGTAATATTTACGACCTGCCTGAATATCTTAATGAGCAATTCGACATTGTATATACCAGCTATGGCACTATCGGCTGGCTACCTGACTTAGATGCCTGGGCAGCAATTATTTCAAAGTTTCTCAAACCTGGCGGAAAATTTGTTTTTGTAGAATTTCATCCGGTGGTATGGATGTTCGATGATAACTTTGAATCCATTGCTTATAATTACTTCAATTCAGGTCCCATTTTTGAAACCGAAAATGGCACCTACGCCAATCGTGACGCAGAAATAACCCAAAAATCAGTCATGTGGAATCATAGCCTTTCAGAAGTATTTAGCAGTTTAATGAATCATAAGCTGCAAATAAGCTCATTTAACGAATATGATTATTCTCCTTACAACTGTTTCTTAAAAACCATTGAACCGGAACCCGGGAAATTCAGGATTTCACACCTTGGCGAAAAAATTCCGATGCTATTTTCTATAGTAGCTGAGAAACAATGAAGGCTGCGCAATGCCTTCAAACGCTTTGCTTTAGCTCACACTGAGGCCGCCATCAATGCTGAATTGATATCGTCAATAATATCTTCATAGTGTTCAACCCCAATTGACAATCGAATCATTTTTTCGGTGATGGATAACTGATTCCTCAAGGTTTTATCCACATCAACATGGGTCATTGTGGCAGGGTGCTCGGCTAAGCTTTCAGTACTACCCAGACTTACAGCCAACTTTATTAATTGTAAAGCATTAAGAAACTTAAACGCCTCCTTTTCACTTCCTTTGATGTCAAATGAAATCATGCCTCCATTGGTTAAGCACTGCTTCTGTCTGATGGTGTATTGCTCCTTGTCTGCTTCGGTGATATTACCAATAAAATAAACCTTTTCAACGCTTGGGTGGGTATTGAGAAATGCGGCAACCTTGTTGGCATTATTTGCCTGTATATCCATGCGTGCTTTTAAGGTCTCAAGGCTTCTTAACAATAACCAACCCGTATTTGGACTTGCCATATTGCCTAAAAAAGTTCTGAGGCCTTTCACCCTGTTCAATAGCCTTTTCGACCCCAGGCAAGCCCCCGCAATAACGTCACTATGCCCACCAATGTATTTTGTTGCAGAATAAAGTACCAGGTCGGCACCATGCTTTAATGGATGCTGCCATATTGGGCCCAGATAGGTATTGTCAACTGCTACAAACACCTCCTTGTCGCCAGTTGAGAAATGTGCCGCAATTTCCTTACTACTACGAATGTCAATCAGGTCGTTTGTCGGATTTGCCGGAGTTTCAATATAAACCAAGGCAAGCTTGTCGGCCTTTCCGGTCTTCTCTACTATTTCGATAATTTCTTCTTTTGATTGCCCAACCCTAAACTCAGCATAATGAATGCCGAATTTTGGAAGAATTTTTTTAATAAAATGATCGCTGCCTCCATACAAAGGACTGCTAATGAGCAGCAAATCACCCGGTTTTAAGAATTCTAATAATACCGTTGAGATTGCCGCCATTCCACTTTCAAAAACAGCACATTCTTCTGCTTCATCCCATAGTGTGAGTCTGTTCTCTAATATCTCTAAATCAGGATTATTGATTCTACTATAAATAAGTCCAAGTTCTTCACCTACCTGTTGCTGACGGTGTCCGTACGCTATTTCAAAAAATGCTTTTCCCTCCTCAGCATTTTTAAAAACAAAGGTTGATGTCTGGAATATCGGGCATTTAACAGCACCTTCTGAAAGTTCCGGCTTATAACCATAAGACATCATCAGGCTTTCGGGTCTCAATTTTTTTGTCATCCTTAAAGGTATATTTATGATTAGCTTTTAATTATTCTCTTTGGCTATTTTTACAGCTGTTGAAGCTACTTTCTCCACATTGATTTCAAGCCCTTCCTCTTGAATTACAAGCTCTCCATAGGGATTGAAAACAGTGATAATGTTTGAATGTGAAAAATCTATCGGATCAATCTTTTTGTATTTCATTGCAAGTACATTGGCGAACTCTTGAGTTTCTTCTTCAGTAGAGGTTAGAAATGTCCAATGTGGCTCATCCATTTTATTGGTTTGAGCAAATGTCTTTAGTTTTTCCGGGGTGTCATTCTCCGGATCAATGGTTACCAATACAAGGTTGATAGCGGGTAAATACGCCTTGTCAATCGCTTTTTCTATTTGCTTCATCTTTGAAACCAATACCGGGCAAGCACTTTTACAGGAGGTATAAATCATCACAACAACGAGTGTCTTACCTTTTAAATCGTTTAATTTCATTGATTTCCCATCCTGGTTTTTCCAATTAGAAGTAAGATGGAAGATAGAATTATCCGGTAATTTTCTTTCTTTGGCTTCATTGAATGAGCAGGAAGAAAGAAGAAAAGTTAATACTGCTAAAAAACCAATTGCTTTCATTCTATTGAGTTGTTTGATTACTGGTATCTTTTGCACAACGAAAACCCATATTGGCAATGGTATAGTGTGCTTTCACAGCAGTGCGCATTCCAAAACGCATAAATGCAGCATAGTTATTTACCTCAGAAGCACTCGTTGCTCCGGCTGCACAAAAAAGGTCCTTGTTGTTGTTCTCACCCCCGGTACGCGAGTCTCCAATGCTCATGATTGAGTTAAAATCATCTGTCCATTCCCAAATCAAATCAAAAACATTATACACACCCCAATAATTGGGTGCTGATTGTTTTACCGGTTTAAATTGTCTGCCCTTCTCCATATACAGTTGTATAATGGCATCAGAATATTGCTTTTTCGACCTTGCATTGAAAGTATCGGCATCTGCCATAGCAATAAATTCCCATTCGTCTAAGGTCGGCAAACGCTTACCTGCACTTTTTGCAAAAGCCTTGGCAGCAAACCAGGAAACAAAACAAACAGGGGCATCCGGGCGCGCATCTTTCGGTAATTCTAAATCAGAAGGCCAGTCTCTTAAATAATTGGTATCGGCATGTATCCTTAAAATACTTGATTTCCTCCATTGAGGATTAGCTGTAACAAATGACAAAAACTCCTCATTTGTAACAGCACGCTCATCAATTAAAAAGGCAGGTACCTTAACTGCATTGCTATCAATAGCACCATAAAATGGCATATACTCCCCTCCGGGAATATATACCATTTTTACTGTAGTTTTTATTGGCCCGATTGAAGCCCTTACAACTTCACCTTGCTTCTCATCGTGCGGCTTTTCTTTGGTACATGCACTTTGTGCAAGCAACGACAGCAATAACAATATATAAGTAGCAGGCTTCAAGCAGATTTGTTACTTTTTCCCCTTATTAAAAATAAGTGGGTTTGCCTCTCCTGTAACTTTAAGCTTTCCAATAGCACCTTTGTTAAATGCTCTTGAAAGAGAATGGTCAACCAGCACGTACTGCCCCGGATAGTCAACTTTAAACTCCACGATAGCTGAACCGCCCGCAGGAATCATGGTTGTTTGAACGTTATGTGAAACCGTTGAACCACCTTCCAAATATACATTATCAAATATTTCACCTATCACGTGAAACGATGAAGTTAAGTTAGGTCCACCATTGCCTACAAACAAACGTACAGTTTCTCCTACTTTGGCTTCAATCATATTTTTTCCTAACAATGAACCTTTCTTGCCATTAAACAAAACATAATCAGGCTCTTCTGCTACCGCTTTGTCGTTGTTAAACTCTGTTAAACCTGCTTTAGCAGCAGCTTTGGTATAAAAATCACCCTGCATGATATAATATTCACGGTCAACCTTTGGCAATCCTCCCGCCGGTTCCACTAAAATTAAACCGTACATACCATTGCCGATATGCATTGGTACCGGAGGAGCAGCACAATGGTAAACATATAAACCAGGATTTAATGCCTTGAAATGAAGTACAGCCTCCTGCCCGGGTGCGGCAGATGTAGCCTCTGCACCACCTCCCGGCCCTGTTACAGCATGCAGGTCAATGTTATGAGGGAGTACGCTGTTCGCAGCATTTTTAAGACGCAATTCAACTTCATCACCTTCACGTACCCGAATAAAACTACCCGGAACGGTGTTGTTGAATGTCCAGAAGGTATAGTTAATGCCGTCTGCAATTTCTGCCTCAATTTCAGTGGTTTCAAGGTTTACAATCCATTTTTGCGGACCTCTGTCGCCTACCGGTGCGGGTACATTAGGGGCACTTGTAACTTCGGCTACTTTCGCTTCACCTGTTACTTTCATGTCAATTGCAGCGGTTTTGTTTTCCGCTGTGGGTTTATCCCCAGCAACTCCACCACAACTGGTAAGAATTGTAATCATTCCGATGGATGTAACACTTAGAATTAAACGTTTCATTTTCATTTGCTTGATATTTAGTTTGTTACGCATTTTTACACTTGAAAATTGACACTATTTTTTCACCCTTCCGGCCATCATATTGAAACCAATTACAATTGCCCCGCTTTGTTAACTTTGTTCTGGAAGAAAATTTTGTCGCCATCTATAACTTAATGAACAAACAGGGAAAATGTTTGAGGTTTGGTGATTTTATAGTCAATAACCACAACTGTTATATTTAATGCAAACAAACATCCTAATCATTGAACGAAACATGACTTACATCAGGAACAAAAGTGACTTTAACCCAATCAAACACTAATCATCTGCCGCCATGTGTTACAACATAGCTTTTATGGAGAAAAGGGCGCAGAAGTATGCCGAAAGGTACAAGGACGTAATTCCCACAGGCTGGAACCCGGACGTGCTCCCTGATGAATTGCCCCAATATTTCTTTGTCAGTGGCTTTACCCATCCACTATTACCTATTGTAAGACATGATGGCATTTGCATGGCGCAATGGGGCTTGATACCCTATTGGGTTAAAAATGCTGAAAACGCCAGGGAAATCCAGTCAAAAACCCTGAACGCAATGGGTGAAACTGTTTTTGAAAAACCTTCATTTCGCAAAAGTATTGCCAGCCAACGCTGCATACTTGGTGTGAGCGGATTTTATGAATGGAGAACCTTTCAGAACAAAAAATATCCTTACCTGATCCGGGCTAGCGAGCAGGCGCTTTTTTCTTTGGCTTGTATCTTTGATACCTGGTGCGACCAAAGTACCGGCGAAATCAGCACCACCTTCAGTATTCTTAC
>JAIBAI010000112.1 GCA_019695235.1 Bacteroidia bacterium
AAACTTTTCAAACAACGTTTCTTCTTCACCCTCTGGAATAATTGAGTAAACCTTTGCCTCACTGCCGCTGAATGGTACCATTTCGACAATTTCGTAGTTCACTTTGCTTATTCAGGGTTATATTATGAACGCATGTTGTTGAAAAATGTTTCACTTACAAGTGAAATTAGACCGCAAAATTAATCGCTAATTATTGATAAAAGCAAATATTTTATACAAAAATTAACTTTTAAGTGAAATACTTAATTTTGACAACATGCGTGAGTTACTCAATAGTAAAGAAGCACGAACCGCTAACAGCTGGTTTGAATGAGTGTTCTTAGATCAGATGTTTAAATTAAGCAATGGTTTATTATTCCGGATGGAATGTTGAACATCTTTTCATCTGGATGCCGCCTTTCTCTCTATACCTTTGCCTACAGATTTTAAAGCATGAGAAGCCTTGTATTTGCCTCCAACAACGATAAAAAGTTAAATGAAATCCGCCCACTTTTGCCTGAATTTAAGGTGCTGAGTCTGGCAGAAGCTGGTATTCACGCTGATTTGCCAGAAACAACAGGTACTATTAAGGGGAACGCCATTCAAAAGGCAAGGTATCTCTACCAGATAACCGGTTTCAACTGCTTTTCAGACGATACAGGCTTAGAAGTCAATGCTTTGGGTGGATTGCCCGGGGTTGACACTGCCCATTATGCCGGTCCTGAAAGGGATGCCCAGCGCAATATGCAAAAGCTGCTGAATGCCCTTGAGGGGCAGATGAACCGGGAAGCCCGTTTTGTTACTGTTATTGCGCTTGTTTGGGAAGGCGAGGTATTTACCTTTGAAGGAGAGGTAAAGGGGAGCATTGCTTATGAATTGAAGGGTACAGGTGGTTTTGGCTATGATCCGGTGTTTGTTCCGGAAGGCTACGAACAAAGCTTTGGTGAGCTTTCTCCGGCCATCAAGCAGCAGATATCACACCGGGCCGAAGCTATAAAGAAACTGATTGCCTGGTTTGGGGCACTCAAAGGCTGATGTTTTCGGTTATATTTGCCGCTTCTCAAACAAGATATGGAACTGATTAAGAGTTTATTTGATTTTATTCTTCACATAGATGATTACCTGGATATTTTCATCCGCGACTATGGCACACTGACTTACGCAATCTTATTCAGCATTGTGTTTGTTGAAACAGGCCTGGTGGTGATGCCATTACTTCCGGGCGATTCTTTGCTTTTTGCGGCAGGGGCACTGGCTGCCAGAAACCCTGAAGGACTGAACATCTGGTACATGATACCCCTGCTGATTATTGCGGCTTTGCTGGGTGATAATACCAATTATTTTATCGGGAAGTACTTTGGGGGCACGATTCGAAGTAGGGAAAAGATACTGTTTCTCAAGCGTTCACATCTTGAGAAAACAGAGGCATATTATGAGAAATATGGTGGCAGAACGGTAATTATTGCCCGGTTTATTCCGATTGTGCGCACGGTAGCCCCTTTTGTGGCAGGTGCCGGAAGCATGAATTATTCACGTTATATTCGTTTTTGCATCATAGGTGCTATCCTCTGGGTAGCAGGTGTGAGTTTATTGGGTTATCTTCTAGGGAATATTGCGTTTGTGAGAAATAATTTCGAAACCGTGATTTTTGGAATCATCTTCATTTCAATCCTTCCGATGATTCTGGAGATTCTGCGTGCACGTTTCGGTAAGGCCGCATCATCAAAATAAACAAATTTAAGTGTAAAAAGCATTATTTTTGTTTGTCTATGATTCCTGTTACCCGCTCGTTTTTACCCCCTCTTGACGAATACACTAAGTACCTTGAGGGTATTTGGGAGCGTGGGCACCTGACCAACCATGGCCCTTTAGTGCTTGAGCTGGAAGCGAAACTCAAAAGCTTACTGGGGGTAAAGCATTTCTTTTTTGTAACCAATGGTACTGTTGCCCTGCAAGTGGCTATCCGGGCGGCCAACCTTGAAGGAGAGGTAATTACGACCCCTTTTTCTTATGTGGCCACCACCAGCAGCCTGGTTTGGGAACGTTGCAAGCCAGTATTTGCTGATATTGATCCTGAAACGTTCACCATTTCGCCCGGTGCTGTCAGAGCTGTTATTACTGAGAATACTACCGGAATTTTGGCCACGCATGTTTATGGCAACCCTTGCCATGTAGAAGCAATTGAAGCCATTGCGCGTGAACACGGCTTAAAGGTGATTTATGATGCAGCACATGCTTTCGGGGTAGCATACAAAGGCACATCAGTACTTAATTACGGGGATATTTCAACCCTGAGTTTTCATGCTACCAAGCTGTTTCATACCATTGAAGGAGGGGCTATCATTACAAATGACGATGATTTGGCACACCGTATAGCGTACATGCGCAATTTCGGGCACAATGGTCCGGAAGCGTTCTTCGGCATGGGAATCAATGGGAAAGCATCTGAATTTCAGGCTGCAATGGGGCTTTGTGTTTTACCGTATTTAGGGGAGATCATGGCTTCAAGAAAGCAGATTTGTATGCATTATGACAGTCTGCTTTCAGGTTTGTCGCAGGTACGCAAGTTACAGCTTACTGAGGGTACTACACAATACAACTATGCCTATTATCCTGTGGTATTCCCGGATGAAGCAATATTATTAAAGGTGAAGCAGGCATTGGC
>JAIBAI010000113.1 GCA_019695235.1 Bacteroidia bacterium
GTTTTTTATTATTAGGTGGATGTACGCATGTAATTTCGTCGGACAAAGCTGTTTTTGGTTTGCCGGAAATAAGCCGGGGGCTATGGCCTTTTCAGGTGATGGCAAGCCTTATGCCTTTGATGCCGGCGAGGGTATTGCTCGACTGGTGTATGCGTGGCCGGGTATTGAGCGCTGCCGAAGCCATGCAAGCCGGATTGGTATCAATGCTTGTTGCGCCGGAAGAGCTTGACCTGGCAGTAGCAGCGCTGAGTGCTGAACTTGCTGAGAAAGCTCCCTTAGCGATGCGCAAAGGGATTGAAGCATTTCATCAGCTTCGTAGCCTGCATGGTACCGAACAACATGCGTACCTATACAATCAGTTGCAAACGCTTATACAATCAGCTGATGCAGCCGAAGGTATCAGCGCATTTGCAGAAAAACGCAGTCCGGTATGGAAAGGTCAATGAGTGAGTTATTATTGCGGAGATACAGAAAAAAGGCCGAAAAACTAGCCTGGTTATGGTATGAAATGGGTTCTTCACAGAAAGGTATCCGCCCGGAGCCAGGTACATGGTCGTTCACTGAGATGCTGGTTCACCTTGAGCTGGTGCAACTGGAATGTTTGAACTCAATGCAGGAACGGTTGAGCAGCGGAATAAAGAAGCCATCCGGTTGGAAATACACCCAAAGATTTATCCGTTTACGCCTCGCCATGTGGTCGCACAGGAAGTTCAAAGCCCCTGAAGTAGTTAAGCCACCCGCAGATGAAGCACTGCTCCGGAACTGGGAACCTTCAAGCTGGCTAAAATCATTAGATGCACTGGAGCAATTTTACCGTCAATTGCCTTCATCCTATAAAAACATCCTGCTATTTAAGCATCCCCTGGCAGGGCCGATGAAGGCCAGGCATGGTTTGATTTTCCTGATTGACCACTTAGAACATCACCGGAGGGGGATGTTAAGATGAACGCCGGATCTTTCTGTGCGGTGTGGGTTTAAGTAGAAACAAAGAACCATGCAAATCTCAAATTAAATTTGAAATTTGCACAGTTATGTATTTTGTTCTAACTTTGTTTAAATCAAAATGATGCGCCCGATGTACCTGCAAAGGGGTATAGAAAAAGACATTGCATCTGCCATAAAAAACTTTCCCGTCACAGCCATTATCGGGCCGAGGCAATGTGGAAAGTCAACTTTAGCAAAGCATATACTGGGAAATGCCCTGGCAGAAACAATCTATTTAGATTTGGAGCGCCCGTCGGATTTGGAGAAACTTACAGAAGCAGAGTGGTTTCTTTCTTCCCAAAAGCACAAACTGATATGTATAGATGAAATACAACGCAAGCCGGAATTGTTTCCGCTTATCAGAAGTTTGGTTGACGAATGGAACCGTCCGGGGTGTTTTGTAGTGCTTGGCTCGGCTTCACGTGATTTCTTAATGCAAAGCTCTGAATCGCTGGCAGGTAGAATTACCTACAAGCAGCTCAAGCCTTTTTTGTGGTCTGAAATAAGCGATGTAAGCATTGAACGGTACTTGGAACGAGGCGGTTTCCCGCGTAGCCTGCTGGCAATAGACAACAATGTTTCTTTTGAATGGAGGAACAGCTTCATCTCTACTTTCTTAGAGCGCGACCTGTTGCAATGGGTCAATTTCACACCAGCTACCATGAGGCGTTTATGGCAAATGCTGGCACATCTGAACGGACAAACGGTAAATTATTCCGGTCTTGGAAACTCGTTGGGCGTAAGCAATCAAACCGTTAAAAACTACATCGATCTGCTGAAAAGCACTTATATGGTGGAAGCAATAGAGCCCTACACTTCTAATTTAGGCAAGCGCCTGGTAAAAGCCCCGAAAGTTTATGTTGCTGATTCGGGAATCGTTGCCGCATTGCTTGGAATACGTTCTTTTGAAGACCTGTTAGGACATCCGGCCTACGGATTTGTTTGGGAATCTGTGGTGCTTGCCAATTTACGGGGTATCTTGCCGGATTCTGAAATATATTACTACCGCACAGCGGGAGGAGCCGAAATAGATTTTGTTGTCAGACATCATCATCAAACTTTAGCCATAGAATGTAAAGCCTCTTATTCGGCGTCTCTTTCAAAAGGAAATCACATCGCTATTGGCGATATTAAACCCAGGCATACGTTTGTGGTAACACCGGCCAATGACAATTGGGCGATGAGCAAAGCAATTGATGTGGTTTCATTGAAGGGCTTGATGGAGCATCTCTTATAGCATCTTCAAGAAATACTATCTTTAAGCCTTCGAACAACAAGTTACAATCACGTATTGCCTGTTCAAATTCTCAATTTATTACATGAGCGACTATAGAATTGAAAGAATAAGCGAAGAGCGTCTTAAAGACCTGATTCAGCTATATAAGGCCAGTTTTGGCAAGACCTATCCTATAAATTATTTAAAAAACAAGTTTAACACCCAATACACCGGAGTTTCTTTTGTCGGTTACCTGGCTTATGACCCGGCGGGCCAACCGGCAGCTTATTATGGTGTATTTCCATGCCATATACGCTACAATGGCAGGCAGATACTTTCTGCACAATCGGGTGATACGATGACCCATCCGGCCCATCAAGGAAAAGGTCTGTTTACTAAGCTCGCCAAGTTAACTTATGAGTTGGCCAAAGAACTTAACATT
>JAIBAI010000057.1 GCA_019695235.1 Bacteroidia bacterium
ATACCGGGCAGGTAACGGTTCTTTTCATTATACAGGAGCATGGTGTCTTTTACTTCTCTTGTAAAAATTGAGAAGTTCCCTACATTATCGGCATCCTCTATTTTAAGGATTTTCTTAAAAATCTGATGAAAGATGTGCATCAGGAATTTCCGGACAAAACCCTCCTTTTTCTTTAATCTTTTTGCATAAACGATATCAAGGTCCTTTTCTACCAGTTTCGTGTACATCTCTTTAATGAGTTCCGGCGGGTCTTGTAAATCGCCATCCATCATCACAACATAATCACCTTTTGCAACAGATAAACCGGCTGAATAGGCTTGTTGATGCCCGAAATTCCTTGATAACTGAACAACTTTAAAACGTTTGTCTTTTTTATTAATACCAATGAGCTTGAGCAGAGAATCATCACGGCTGCCATCGTCAACAAATAAAATTTCAAAGCTATCAGTAACCTGTGAAATAGCAGCCGCCAGGCGCTTGTGCAACTCATCAATTAGCTCTTCCTCATTGTAAATCGGAATAATAATCGAGAGCAGGATGTTGTCGTTGTCGTTTCTCACTGAAGCAAAGGTTAGCTTTGGGTATCTTTAGGTAAGGTAAAAAACAAATGTAGCGATTTTTACTTAGTGCAGTCTGTTTGGATGTGGCTCCATAAAGACCAAGAATATGCCCTCTGCCAATCAGTTAGTGAGGGCAGCTTCCTTCAGACCGGCTTTTTCCATCATAACAATGAACTGGTCGAACAGGTATCTTGAATCATGCGGTCCCGGACCTGCTTCCGGATGGTACTGTACAGAAAATGCTTTCCCGTTCCGGTGCCGGATACCTGCAATGGTCTGGTCGTTAAGATGGATATGGGTAACTTCTAAATTTGGGTGATTCACAAGGTCTTCGGCCTTCACGGCAAATCCATGGTTCTGTGAAGTAATTTCACCTTTACCTGAAATTACATTGAACACCGGATGGTTGATACCACGGTGTCCGTTAAACATTTTGTAAGTGTTTACGCCCATAGCCTTTGCAAACACCTGATGACCGAGGCAAATGCCAAAGAAAGGCTTTCCTGACTGTAAAATTTCGCCTACAGTTTCCACCGCATAGCTCATCGTAGAGGGGTCGCCAGGGCCATTGGAAGCAAGGTAACCATTGGGGGCAAAGCGTTCCATTTCGGCAAAGCTGGTTTTGGCCGGAAACACTTTTACGTAGCAGCCACGGTCGGTAAGGCATTTTACGATTTGTTGTTTCACTCCCAGGTCAAGCAGAGCTACTCTGAAAGGAGCTTCCGGGTTGCCTGATTCATAAGCTGTAGTGGTAGAAACCTGTGATGATAGTTCCATGCCTTCCATAGGTGGCACCTGTGCAAGCTGTTTTTGCAAGCTGTTTACATCATTGGTTTCGGAAGAAACAATTGCATTCATTGCACCTTTTGAGCGGATATGCCGAACCAGGGCGCGGGTGTCAACTCCTTCAATTACCGGCACTCCTTGTTTCTCAAAGAAATCAAGCAGTGAGCCTTCTGCGCCATTGCGTGAGTAAAACGAAGAAAACGAGCTGCAAACCAGGGCTGCAATTTGAATTTTTGAAGATTCATTTTCAAGCAGGTGGGTGCCATAATTACCGATGTGCACATGGGTAGCTACCACGATTTGCCCGGCGTACGAAGGGTCGGTAAAGATTTCCTGATAGCCGGTCATACCGGTGTTAAAGCAAATTTCGCCGGTAGCAGTTTTTGCAGTTACGGGTGTATAGCCACTGAATACGGTGCCATCATTGAGCAGTAGGGTACATTCTTTATTCACTTCGCTTAACATGAGATTGGGAGTGCATATTTAAAAAAAAAGGACAAAACCGGGAGGTTTTATCCTTTTTAAATTCAATAGTTTTTTAAAATCATTCCGGCTTATTTTCTTCGCCTTCCTGTGCGGGTGTTTCATTCGCTTCAGCTTCTGGTGCTGCCTCTGCGGCTGCTTCAGGCGCCTTCACTTCTTCTTCAACAGCAGGGGCTGCTGCAACTGGCTCAGCTGCTTTGGCCGCAGGTTCAGCGGTAGCTGCACCTGCTTTAGTAGCTTTACCAGCACCACGACGGCGCGTCTTTTTCTGTGCGCCTTTGTCTGATTTGGTTTCCTTAAGCAGATGTTCGTTATAGTCAACCAGTTCAATCATTGCCAGTTCGGCATTATCACCAATTCGGTTTCCCAGTTTAATGATTCTGGTATAGCCACCCTGACGGTCAGCAATTTTATTGCTGATATCGCGGAAAAGTTCTGCTACTGCTGTTTTATCTTTCAGGTACGAGAAAACCGTTCTGCGGCTGTGGATGGTATCGTTTTTGGCGCGGGTAAGCAATGGTTCAACATAAACGCGCAGGGCTTTTGCCTTTGCAAGTGTGGTGTTGATTCGTTTATGCAGAATTAGCGAGCTGGCCATATTGGCCATCAGGGCTTTTCTGTGAGGAGCCGTACGCCCCAGATGATTTACTTTTTTTCCGTGTCTCATGATGCATGCTGCCCAATGGGCTATTAATCTTTGTCGAGTTTATATTTGGCAAGATTCATACCGAAGGTAAGATTCTTGGCTTGTACCAATTCTTCGAGTTCAGTAAGTGATTTCTTACCGAAGTTTCTGAATTTTAACAGGTCGTTTTTGTTGTATGACACCAGGTCAGCAATTGTATCCACATCGGCTGCTTTAAGGCAGTTCAGGGCACGTACTGAAAGGTCCATATCTACCAGGCGTGTTTTCAGCAGTTGGCGCATGTGAAGGATGTCTTCATCAAACTCTTCTGTTTGAACTTTCTCTTCAACATCTTCAGTAATCTTCTCATCAGAGAAAAGGTAGAAGTGCTGAATCAGAATTTTCGCTGCTTCTTTGAGGGCGTCTTTCGGATGAATAGAGCCATCAGTAGTAATGTCAATCAGTAGTTTCTCGTAGTCGGTTTTTTGCTCAACCCGATAGTTCTCTACTGAGTATTTTACATTCCTGATAGGCGTGTAGATTGAATCAATAGGAATCAAACCAATTGCAGGATTTGCCGGACGGTTCTCGTCAGCCGGAACATAGCCCCTGCCTTTGTCGAGTGTAAGTTCAAATTTGATACTTACAGAAGGGTCAAGGTGGCAAATCACAAAATCATGATTGAGCACCTGGAAACCAGCGGTAAATTTACCAAGGTCGCCTGCAGTAATTTTATCCTGGCCGGAAATGCTTACTACTACCTTTTCGTGCTCGGTACTATCAATTTGTCTTTTGAATCTGACTTGTTTGAGGTTCAGGATAATTTCGGTAACATCTTCAACAACACCTTTGATGGTTGAGAATTCGTGCTCTACACCTTCAATTTTCACTGAGGTGATAGCAAATCCTTCGAGTGACGAAAGCAGGATGCGGCGCAGCGCGTTTCCAACAGTAATTCCGTATCCCGGTTCCAAAGGTCTGAACTCGAACTGGCCATGTTGGTCAGTTGATGAGATCATGATCACTTTGTCGGGTCTTTGAAAAGCAAGTATGGCCATATCTTTTTTGTAGGTATGTTTTGATTAAAAAGAATTATTTGGAGTACAATTCAACGATCAGTTGTTCGCGAATATTTTCCGGAATTTGCTCACGGTCAGGCATGTTGATAAATGTACCGCTGAGCGATGTTGCATTAAAGTCAATCCAGGGGTATTTGCTGGTGCGGCCGGCTACTGAATTTACAATAGTTTCAAGTGATTTAGATTTTTCACGTACAGCAATACGGTCGCCTGGTTTAAGTGTGTATGAAGGGATGTTCACCACTTTATCGTTCACTGTTATATGGCGGTGAGAAACCAGTTGTCTGGCACCTGCACGGCTGGGAGAGAGGCCCATCCGGTAAACAACGTTGTCAAGACGTGCCTCGATGAATTTTAAAAGGTTTTCACCAGAGATACCTTTTGCACGTGTTGCACGATCAAAAATAAGTGCAAACTGGCGCTCAAGGATACCGTAGGTATATTTTGCCTTTTGTTTTTCCATCAGCTGCAATGCATATTCAGATGTTTTGGCACGTTTCTTTGCCTGGCCATGCATGCCGGGAGGATAGTTTTTCTTAGTAAGGTGCTTATCAGGTCCGAAAATAGGTTCCCTGAATTTACGAGCGATTTTGGACTTTGGTCCGATGTATCTAGCCATGATTCTTTCTTAGGATAAATTAAACACGACGACGCTTAGGTGGGCGACAACCATTGTGAGGCATTGGGGTAACATCAACAATCTCGGTAACTTCAATACCTGCATTGTGGATAGTACGGATAGCAGATTCTCTGCCCCCGCCCGGACCTTTTACGAAAACTTTCACTTTACGCAGGCCGAGGTCGAAAGCAACTTTTGAGCAATCAGTAGCTGCCATTTGTGCTGCATAAGGCGTATTTTTCTTAGAACCACGAAAGCCCATTTTACCGGCTGATGACCAGCTGATAACCTGTCCGCTGGTATTGGTCAGGGCTACGATGATGTTGTTAAAGGTAGCGTTAATGTGTGCATGTCCGCCGGCCTCTACTTTTACGACTCTTTTCTTGGTCGTTTTGGTTGATTTTGCCATGTTTTATTATTCAGATGATTAGTTACGGGGGCAGATTACTTGGTTACCTTTTTCTTATTGGCAACTGTCTTCTTTTTACCCTTCCGAGTGCGTGCATTATTTTTGGTTGTTTGGCCTCTTACAGGCAAGCCCGAGCGATGGCGGATTCCTCTGTAAGAGCCGATATCCATCAGACGTTTAATGTTAAGTTGTACTTCTGAGCGAAGTGCACCTTCGACCTTGATTTTTTCGTTGATGAATTCACGAATCTTGGCCAATTCATTGTCATCCCATTCAGATACTTTTTTATCAAATGAGATAGCCGCTCCTTCAAGAATACGGCGGGCAGTAGAACGACCTATACCAAAGATATAAGTGAGGCCGATTTCACCACGTTTGTTTTTTGGAAGATCAATTCCGGATATACGAGCCATAGGTTGATGTATATTTTATGGGTAATTACCCTTGACGTTGTTTGTATTTTGGATTCTTCTTGTTGATCACATAGAGCCTGCCTTTGCGACGTACAATTTTGCAGTCAACGCTTCTCTTTTTGATGGATGTTCTTACTTTCATCTTGGTTTATTTGTAGCGATAGGTAATGCGTCCTTTTGTCAAATCATAGGGTGACATCTCAACCTTTACCTTATCACCGGGTAAAATTTTGATATAATTCATACGCATCTTACCGGAAATGTGTGCGATAATCACATGCTCATTCTCCAGTTCAACCCTGAACATAGCATTTGAAAGGGCCTCAATGATGGTCCCGTCTTGCTCTATGGATGATTGTTTTGGCACGTATGCTTTATTTTAGTTTAAACAATTGTCAGATTCCGTTCTTTCAATACCTCCTCTACATATAAAAATGAAGAGAGGATATCTGCTTTGTCTTTACGCACTGCTATGGTATGTTCAAAATGTGCAGATGGTTTACCATCGGCTGTTTTGACCGTCCAGCCATCTTTACCGTGAACAATCTGTCTTTTACCCAGATTTATCATCGGTTCAATAGCAATCACCAATCCTTCCTGCAATTTTAAGCCGGAGCCCCGTTTCCCGAAATTTGGTACTTCAGGAGCCTCATGCAGGTTACGACCGATACCATGACCAACCAGTTCGCGAACAACTGAATAGCCGTGATTTTCACAATAGCTTTGAACTTCGTAGCTAATATCCTGTAATCTTTTTCCGGCAATTGCCATCGAAATACCACGGTATAAGCTCTCTTTGGTAACTTTCAACAGTCGTTTAACTTCCTCGCTCACTTCTCCAACAGTGAAGGTATAGGCTGAGTCTCCAAAGAATCCGTTCATCTTAACCCCACAATCTACCGAGATAATATCGCCGCTTTCATAAGGCCTGTTATCCGGAATGCCGTGTACTACCTGTTCATTAGGCGACATACAAAGCGTGTTCGGGAAACCGTTGAGGCCTTTAAACGCGGGAATACCTCCGTTGTCACGGATGAATTCTTCTGCTATTTTATCCAGCTGCAGGCTGGTGACGCCGGGTTGGATGCTTTTGGCAACCTCCGCCAGTGTGCGTGCAACAAGTAAAGAACTTTCTCTAATCAGTTCAATTTCTTCGTTGGTCTTGTAATAGATCATGCGAAGAAAAAGGCTTAGTTCGCCATACTCATAGACGAAGGAACACGACCTTTGATACGGCCGCTCTTCATAAGTCCATCGTATTGACGCATTAGCAAATGGCTTTCAATTTGCTGCAGGGTATCCAGTACCACACCTACCAAAATCAGCAGGGAAGTGCCACCGTAAAACTGAGCAAATTTATTACTTACCCCGATTAATCCGGCAAGCGCTGGAAGAATCGCAACAAAGGCAAGGAACAAAGATCCGGGAAGTGTAATCCTGGACATAATAGTATCAATAAATTCAGCCGTACTTCTTCCGGGTTTAATTCCGGGAATAAAACCACCGCTGCGCTTCATTTCTTCAGCCATGTTCTTCGGGTTAACCGTAATGGCAGTGTAGAAATAAGTAAATATGATAATCATCAGGGCGAAGGTGAAGTTATACCAGAACCCGTATGGGTCGGTAAAAGCTGCCATAACACCTGTAAGTGATTCTAAATCAGCATAACCTACAATGGTTATGGGGATAAACATGATTGCCTGTGCGAAAATGATTGGCATTACACCAGCTGCATTCACGCGCAGAGGGATATATTGACGTACCCCGCCATATTGTTTATTACCCTGAATGCGTTTGGCCATTTGTACGGGTATTCTCCGCACACCTTGAACCAGTAGAATCGAGATGATGATTACAAAAAGAAGGATAACCAATTCTACCAGGAACATCACCAGACCACCTGCACCTTTTTCGGTAAAGCGTGAAACGAATTCAGAAGAAAGTGCACCAGGCAGGTCGGCAATAATACCAATCATGATGATCAGTGAGATACCGTTTCCTAAGCCCCTGTCGGTGATACGCTCACCCAGCCACATGATGAACATGGTGCCGGCAACAAGAATTACTGTAGAGCTTATCCAGAAGAATGCTGAGAAGTCAGTTACAATATTTGCTTGTAATTGCTGATTAAGGTTTGCCAGATAGCTGGGTGCCTGAATAGCAGTTATACCCACTGTTAGATAGCGGGTAAACTGGTTCATTTTCTTGCGGCCGCTTTCGCCTTCCTTTTGCATTTTCTGGAAGTAAGGAACGGCAATGGTAAGAAGCTGTACAACAATCGAAGCCGAGATGTACGGCATGATACCCAGCGCAAAAATCGAAGCGTTTGAGAAGGCCCCGCCAGAGAACATATTCAGCAGGCCCATAACGCCACTTGATGTCTGAGCTTTAAGTTCACTCAGGTGATCAGGGTTTATGCCGGGCAATACGATAAACGACCCAAGTCGGTACACAAGCAGATACAATAAAGTATTGCCTATCTTCCGACGGAGTTCTTCTATCTTATATATATTCTTAATGGTGGCTATCAGGTTCTTCATCAGGCTATGATTGTAGCGGTACCTCCTAATGATTCAATTGCTGTTTTAGCTGTTGCTGTGAAAGCGTGTACACTTATGTTCAGCTTGGCTTTTAATTCTCCTCTCCCCAGGATTTTAATCAGGTCGTGTTTGCCCGCAAGTCCGTTTTCACGAAGGGTATCCAATGTGATGGTATCAATGCTGCGTTTTTCGGCCAGTTCATTGAGGGTATCGAGGTTGATGCCGCGATATTCAACGCGGTTGATATTTTTAAATCCGAATTTCGGAAGTCGGCGCTGAAGGGGCATTTGACCACCCTCAAAGCCAGCTTTGCTGCTATAGCCTGAGCGTGATTGTGCTCCTTTATGACCACGTGTAGATGTTCCACCGCGTCCGGAGCCTTGTCCACGACCGATTCTTTTATTATTTTTTACCGATCCGGGTGCTGGTTTTAGATTATTCAGGTTCATTTCCAGTAATTTTTTTAGTTCAGATTTCTTCTACCGACAATAAATGCCTTACTTTATTAACCATACCCTGAATTTGTGGGGTAGCTTCGTGTTCTACAGGAACATTCATTTTCGTAATTCCCAGTGCGATCAGGGTGCGTTTTTGGCGCTCCGGGCGGTCAATGCCGCTTTTTACCTGCTTAATTCTGATTTTCGCCATCTTTTTCTTTATTATCCGTTGAACACTTTTTCCATGCTGATGCCGCGTTGCATAGCAACAGTAGCAGGGTCGCGCATTTGGGTAAGCGCATCAATGGTTGCTTTTACCACGTTGTGCGGGTTGGATGAACCTTTTGATTTTGCCAGTACGTCAGTAATACCAACGCTTTCGAGTACAGCACGCATCGCACCACCAGCAATTACTCCGGTACCATGTGCAGCTGGCTTTAAATAAACCAGTGCTCCTCCAAACTTACCAACTTGTTCATGAGGTACGGTTCCATTGATAACAGGTACACGGATAAGCGATTTCTTCGCATCATCAATGCCTTTACTAATGGCATCGGTAACCTCTTTGGCTTTTCCAAGTCCGTGACCTACGATGCCTTTTTCATTTCCAACCACAACAATGGCTGAGAAGCTGAATGCACGGCCTCCTTTGGTAACTTTGGTGACACGTTGTACACCTACCAGTTTGTCTTTTAGTTCAATATCGCTTGAACGTACCCTTTTAATATTTGCGTTCGACATAGCTGTTTAGAATTGAAGGCCACCTTCGCGGGCTCCTTCGGCTAATGATTTAACTCTTCCGTGGTAAAGGTATCCGTTCCTGTCGAAACGAATTTTAGTAATGCCTGCTTCCAGTGCTTTTGCAGCTACTGCTTTGCCTACAAGATTGGCTTGTTCAATTTTGTTCACCTTCTGTGAAGCGATTGCTGCATCACTTGATGATACTGAAAGTACGGTATGTCCTTTCTGGTCGTCAATTAATTGAGCGTAAATTGCCTTGTTGCTTCTGAAAATGCTCATGCGCAGCGCTTCGGCATCACCTGAAACCACTTTCCGGATTCTCTTTTTAATCCGGGTTCTTCTAAATTCTTTTGATATAGCCATATTGTGTTTCCGCTATTGTTATTTTTTACCAGCTGATTTTCCGGCCTTACGGCGAAGAACTTCGTTGCTGAACTTAATCCCTTTACCTTTGTAAGGCTCCGGTGGTCTGAGAGAGCGAATTTTTGCCGCCACCATACCAAGCAGTTGCTTGTCAGAAGCTTTCATGGTAATGAGCGGATTTTTACCTCTTTCGGTTTTGGTTTCCAATTTTATTTCTTTCGGAATATCAAACACTACGTTGTGTGAGTATCCCAGAGAAAGTTCGAGTAACTGACCGGTATTAGATGCACGGTAACCTACACCTACCAATTCTTGTTCAGTTGTAAAGCCAGTGCTTACTCCAACAACCATGTTATTTATCAAAGAGCGATACAGTCCGTGTTGAGCTCTTTGTTCTTTTGCCTCAGATGTGCGACTAAGCGTAAGTGCTGTTTCGCTGATTTCCAGTTTCATTTCTGGATTTATCTGCTGGTGCAACTCACCAAGAGGGCCCTTCACGGTAACCAGGTTAGTGGCGTTTACCGAAACAGTAACTCCTTTGGGAAGTGGTATGGGCAGTTTACCTATGCGTGACATAAAATTTCAGTTCTGTAATGATTAATAAACGTAGCAAAGCACTTCGCCACCAACGTGTTCTTTGCGGGCTTCTTTGTCGCTCATGATTCCTTTTGATGTTGAAAGGATGGCGATTCCAAGTCCGTTGATTACACGCGGAAGATTTGAAACATCTACATATTTACGTAGTCCTGGTTTAGAAACGCGCTCCAGGCTAAGAATGGCAGATGTTTTGGTTGCCGGATGATATTTCAGGGCGATTTTAATGGTTCCCTGAGGTTTACCTTCAGCGGGTTCTTCGAATTTATAGCTGAGGATATAGCCTTTATCAAAAAGGATTTTGGTCAGCTCTTTTTTAGTTTTCGAAGAAGAAACCTCCACAATTCGGTGGTTTGCCATGATTGCATTGCGCAATCTGGTAAGGTAGTCTGCTATCGGATCGGTCATTTGGATGGATGTATTTTGAAATGTTTTGTATTACCAGCTGGCTTTGGTTATTCCTGGGATTTTGCCGTCTGTGGCCATTTCGCGGAAAGTAATCCTTGAAAGACCGAATTGACGAATGTAACCGCGTGGACGACCGGTGAGGGTACAACGGTTGCGGAGGCGGATTTTAGAAGAGTTGCGTGGTAATTTTTGCAAACCGACGAAATCGCCTGCTGCTTTCAACGCTTCTCTTTTCTCAGCAAATTTTGCCACCAGTTTCGCCCGTTTAACCTCGCGGGCTTTCATGCTTTCTTTAGCCATCTGGTATTATTTTTTTTGATTTTTGAATGGTAAACCGAACTCTTTTAACAAAGCAAATGCTTCTTTGTCGTTGGGGGCATTGGTAACAAAAGTGATGTCCATACCCATGATTTTAGAAACCTTATCAATATTGATTTCCGGGAAAATGATTTGCTCTGTAACACCCAGGGTATAATTCCCGTGGCCGTCAAAGCCTTTGTCATTGATGCCGCGGAAGTCACGAATACGTGGCAATGCCACATTGATAAGACGCTCCAGGAACTCGTACATTTTGTCGCCACGCAGTGTAACACGTACACCGATGGGAACTCCTTTACGAAGTTTGAAGTTGGAGATGTCTTTCTTTGATTTGGTTGCTACTGGTTTTTGGCCTGAAATAAGGGCCATTTCTGCAATGGCAGCATCAATCATTTTTTTGTCGGATACAGCAGCACCAATACCCTGGTTCAGACATATTTTCTGAAGTTTAGGCACCTCCATGATGCTTTTGTAGTTGAATTCGCCTTGCAACGACTTAACAATTTCGTTGCGGTATTTAGCCTTTAACGCGGGTGAATAACTCATTTTTTACCGCCCTCCTTTTCTTTTGTTTTGAAAATACGGGTCTTTTTACCTGTTTTCGCATCCACCTGATAACCTGCTTTCGCTGGTTTACCGGTTTTTGGATTAATCAATTGAAGGTTAGAGACATGAATAGGGCCTTCCATTTTAATAATACCACCATCGGGGTATTTGGCATTTGCCCTTGCTTTAATGTGCTTAGAAACAAAGTTCACACCTTGAACAACAGCACGTTGTTTTTGCAGGTCAACTGATTGTACTTCTCCTTCTTTGCCTTTAGCATCTCCGGCAAGTACAATTACCTTATCGCCTTTTTTAATATGCAGTTTCATCTTCTTTCTAAAATTTTAGAGCACTTCAGGTGCAAGTGAAACAATCTTCATGAATTGCTTCTCGCGCAACTCACGTGCCACTGGACCGAAAATACGTGTACCTCTTAATTCGTCATTGGCATTCAACAATACCACTGCATTGTCGTCAAACCGAATGTATGAACCATCAGGGCGACGGATTTCCTTGCGGGTACGTACTACTACTGCTTTTGTAACAGAGCCTTTTTTTGCATTACCTGCGGGAAGTGCATGTTTCACTGAAACCACGATCTTATCGCCGATCGAAGCATATCTCTTTTTGGTACCGCCCAGTACACGGATACAAAGTACCTCTTTGGCACCACTGTTATCTGCAACTGTTAGACGGGATTCTTGCTGTATCATGTCTTATCTGATTCAGAATTTATTATTTAGCCCTTTCAATGATTTCAACCAAACGCCAGTTTTTCATCCTGCTTAATGGGCGGGTTTCGCCGATTTTAACAGTATCGCCTGGCATACATTCGTTCTTCTCATCATGCGCAAAGAAGGTAGAGGTTTTCTTTACGAATTTTCCGTATTTCGGGTGCTTTACCTTCCTTAAAACAGCTACAACAATGGTTTTATCCATCTTGTTGCTTTTTACAAGGCCAATTCTTTCCTTGCGGAGATTCCTTTCAACGGCGGCAGTGTTAGTTGTTGCTTCCATGATTATTTGCCGGTATTATTGTTAAGTTCTCTGTTACGTAATTCAGTTTTCAACCGGGCAATTAGTCTACGGCCCTGACGAAGTTTCAATGGGTTTTCAAGCGTTGAAACTGTATGGTTAAAACGTAGTTTTTCCTGTTGAAAGATTTCTTCGTTTATCCGGTCGTTTAATTCTGCCAGAGTTAATTCTCTGATTTCTGCGTTATTTTTCATGGTTTCAGACAGCTTCTTCTACGTAATCTCTACGGGTAACGAATTTAGTCACAATTGGAAGTTTTTGGGCGGCCAAACGAAGCGCTTCTTTTGCAACTTCTTGCGGAACACCTTCGGCTTCGAAAATAATTGTACCAGGTTTCACAACGGCTACCCAATATTCTGGGGCACCTTTTCCTTTACCCATCCGCACCTCTGCGGGTTTCTTGGTGATTGGCTTATCGGGAAACACACGAATCCAAATTTGACCTTCCCTTTTCATATACCTGGTAACGGCAATACGGGCGGCCTCAATCTGACGTGCAGTCATCCAGACACCTTCCATCGCTTTGATTCCAAATGAGCCAAATGCCAACTGGTTACCCCGTGTGGCATTGCCTTTCATTTTCATCTTATGCTGCTTCCTGTACTTGGTACGCTTCGGCTGTAACATCTCTTAAATTAGTTAATCTTGTAAACCCTCCACAGAATTATTGATATAACCCTCCTGTTTTAGGGAGGGCAAAGATAGTAAGATGTTTTATTAATTCAACATGGCTTGTTAAAAATTTTTAGACTCTTTTCGCCGGATGATAAAATATCCCTGAACCTGTGCTTTGACTTGTACTGTTGGCCCCACTTATACATATATAATGTAAGAGCCACTTTACATGTTCAGGTTAAAACCCACTGCTGTATTGGCTGGGGCCCCCGTGTTACACAATCATCTTGCTATTATAATTCTTTGTGTACTATTTGCTCCATTTCCATTCGTAAACTTAAGCAAATATAATCCCGCCGGTAAATGGCTCACCTGTATCGCCTCCAATGGCGCAAACAATGTTGTATTCATTACTCTTTTACCGGAAATTGAAAACACTTCTAACGTTATTTCACCGCTATTACCCGGCAACTTAAAATTCAACCATTCATTTGCCGGGTTCGGAAACACCTTTATTCCCAACTTATTTTCTTTTGCACCCTCAATACCCACTTCCCAGCAATTGGGCTCTAAACAGCCCATTGAATCTAACTTTACCAGCCAGAGGTTCTGACCGGTGCCATCTGTATCACTCGCGGCACCGTTCACCAGGAAACTCCCATCATTTGCTTCAATTACACCATAGAAAAAATCCGTAT
>JAIBAI010000013.1 GCA_019695235.1 Bacteroidia bacterium
TGTTAGCCGTACCGTATGAATTGGTTTGTCCGGCCATCACATAGCCCCCGTCAGACGCTTCCACCAGGGCATAAGCTTTGTCATCGGCAGGCCCTCCATAGCTTCGGCAGAGCTGTGTCTGACCGTTAACATGTTGGCTTATCAGATGGAAGACAAGGCCAAAAAGAATGCGTTTTAACAAGCGGCTAAGGGTTTGAAATTTATAGTCAAATGTAGTTTTTTTGAACAAACAAATGTCGCACGTACTGTTTCAGAGAACAGGAAATGGCAATTGTTTGATTTGCCGAAATTATCTACCGTTTTTTTAGCCATGAATAGGTTGGGGCTTGTTTGATTTTGATGGCAGGAAGTGCTGATTGATTTTGCAATGAAATTAAAGTCTAAGTTTACCTTTGCACAGATGATTTCACCCAAAACCATACATCAAGTCATGGATGCCGCCCGGATAGAGGAGGTGGTAGGCGATTTTGTGGTGCTGAAAAGACGGGGTGCTAATTTGCTTGGTCTTTGTCCCTTTCACAACGAAAAAACACCTTCGTTCAATGTCTCTCCGGCAAAGGGTATTTTCAAGTGCTTTGGTTGTGGACAGGCAGGAAACGCCGTAGGTTTTGTGATGGAGCATGAGAAGCTCAGTTACCCCGATGCCATTCGGTATCTGGCCAAACGATACCAGATTGATGTATTGGAGGAAGGCAATTCGGAGGAGGTACGCCAGGAGGTGATGGACCGTGAATCAATGTACCTGCTCAATCAGTATGCTGCTAATTATTTTGCTGAGCAGCTTTGGCATACTGAAACAGGGCAGGCTGTGGGTCTAAGTTATTTCCGTGAGCGTGGCTTTACCGATGAAACCATCCGGAAGTTCCAGTTAGGCTATCATCCGGAAGCACGTTCGGAGTTCACTGATACAGCATTAAAAGCAGGGTATAACAAACATTTCCTCAAACTTACCGGGCTCACTATAGAGCGAGATGACGGCGCATGCATTGACCGCTTTAGAGGGCGGGTGATGTTCCCGATACATCAGGTGTCGGGTAAGGTGACAGGTTTTGGCGGACGAATTCTTACAAGCGACAAGAAAATCGCCAAGTACCTGAATTCACCTGAATCGGAAGTGTACCATAAAAGCCAGGTACTGTACGGGATAAACCTGGCCCGTAAGGCAATGGTAAGCCACGACGCTTGCCTGTTAGTAGAAGGCTACACCGATGTAATTTCACTGCACCAGGCTGGTGTTGAGAATGTTGTTTCTTCATCCGGAACATCACTCACTGCTGACCAGATTCGTATCATTCAGCGGTACACCAAAAACATCACCTTCTTGTTCGACAGTGATGCGGCAGGCCTCAAGGCAGCTTTCAGGGGTATTGATATGGTGCTTGAACAGGGGATGCATGTACGTATTGTGCAGTTCCCGGAAGGTGATGACCCCGACTCATTTGCCCGGAAGAACTCACCCTTGTATGTTCAGGATTATATCCGTGAAAAAGCCACCGATTTTATACAGTTCAAGACCGCGGTACTGTTGAGCGAGGCAGGGGCCGACCCCATCCGAACCGCTGAGGTAATACGCGATATTATTCAGACCCTTTCACTGGTAGCCGACCCCATCATCCGCTCGCTCTATGTGCGCGAATGTTCACGTTTGCTTGATATGCCCGAGCAAACCCTGATAGCTGAGCTGAATAAAACCATTCGCAGTCGAAGGCAAAAAGCAGATGAACGCTTAGCTGCACCATTTGAACCTGAATTTCCTCCGGATAGCCCTCCGGATGACGCTACACAAGAGCAAGTTATACCTTCAGCGCTCATCTCAGAGGCGCAGGAGGCCGACCTGATAAGGATTCTCATCAAGTATGCCAACCGTGAATTTATTTTTCATGGCCGTAATGAAGCCAATGAGCCGATAGATATTCAGGTACGTGTTGGCGATTTTATACTGAACGAATTGATTACAGACCACCTCGAGCCGGAAAACGAGGCATACAGACGCATTTACAATTTTGTACTTGAAACCGGAGATGGTGACTTCCCTGAAGAAACCTGGTATTTACAACATCCGGAGCCGGAAGTAGTGGTAACAGCCATTCATCTGACCAGTGTACAACATGTTTTAAGCGAACAATGGCGCGAGATGCATGGCGTTTATGTAAGCACAGAAGATGCTACACTGGGCAAAACCGTCATGGAGTCGGTCTATGCATTTAAGCTGCGGCGCGTACAAATGATGCTCAATGCCTTAAGGCAACAAATGGGCAGTACAAGCGATGAGTCAGAACTCATGCAAATGCTTGAACAGTATGTTAGCCTTGAGAACGCCAAGAAAGAACTGGCCGGTCAGCTTTCTTACGTAATTCTTTAAAGAATATTGATTTGTCTTGAAAATCCCTGCTCAAGGGTAATGAAGGTTTCGGTGCGCTGAATTCCTGCAATAGGCTGCACCTTTTCATTCAACACCTCACGCAAGTGGTTGGTGTCACGGCATAGTACCTTGGCAAAGATGCTGTAAACCCCGGTGGTATAATGCAGTTCAACTATTTCCGGAATCTGACGCATCATCTCACGAACATCTGAATAGGCAGAGCCTTTGTCGAGAAAAATACCGATAAAAGCACAAATGTCGTAGCCTATAATGGTCGGATTTACAATCAGTTGTGAGCCAACCACCACGCCCATTTCAGTTAATTTCTTCATGCGAACATGAATTGTTCCGGCCGAAACATCTAATTGTTTCGAAATCTCAGTGTACGGAACCACTGCATCATTCATCAGAATGGTGAGAATCTTCCTGTCGAGCAGGTCTATTTCAGCTTGTTTGCTCATATTTTAACAGAATGGCACAAATATAGAAATAGTTTAAAGAATTCACATGAACAACCAAAAACCATTAACTTTTTGATAATTCCTTCGCCCTTTGTTCAGCCTTGAAAATAGCTTGTTGTAGGTTTTCGCCGATTTGTTGTTCTTCGAAGACACGAAATGCCGCTTCTGTGGTGCCGCCCTTTGACGTTACCGCATGAATTAGTTCATCAAGGCTTTGTTCAGCCTGGTTTATCAAATGAAATGAGCCGTTCATTGTTTGCTTTACCAACATAGCTGCAACTCCTTCGTCAATACCCATCGCCTTTCCGGCTTCAATCATGTGCTTTACGATATAGAAGAAGTAAGCCGGTCCGCTGCCGCTCAATGCAGTTACGGCGTCTAACTGCGACTCCTGCTCCATAAAAACGGTTCTTCCTGTTGTTGACAGCACGTGTTCTGCTTTGCGCAATTGCTCTGCACTTGTTGCCGGATGGGCAATCAATGCAGTAACTCCCATACCCAATCCGGCAGGAGAATTAGGCATTGCTCTTACCAATGATTTGTGTTGAAGCAGGTTTTCAAGATAAGCAAGTGTAATACCTGCCATAATGGAGAGTACCACAATACCAGGCTTTAGGTGTTGCTGAAGGCTTTGTGCCAATGCCGGAAAATCTTGCGGCTTTACGGCTATCAGTATCAGCTCGCTCTCACCAATTGCAGCATTGTCAGGGGTAACCACTGTTCCCAATCGTAGCTTTTCAAGCTCTTCTACCCGATGAGCGTTTTTCTCAACCAACAGTAATTTATCGGCTTTGATGATATCGTATTTTATAAAGGCCCGGGCATAAATAAGGCCCATATTGCCACAACCTACCAGCGTGATGCGCATCTTTTAAAGGTTTTAATGAGATTCATTTGAAGAACGTAGTACCAGCTTGCCACTGCCCTGCACAAGCTGTTCTGTGACCAGTGTATAGAAATAGATACCACTTTCAAGTCCGGCAGCAGACAGCATTACCTGCTGCAAGCCTCTTCCGGCAACAGGTATAGAACGTACCATTCTGCCATCAATTGAATAAAGGAGAATCATTGCAGAACTTACGCCCGAAGGAATATAACACTGAATACTCGTTTGCGATGTAAACGGATTGGGCCGGGCATGCAGCATATACCCATTGCTGATTTCTGCCTGTTTAGTAGCAATATCAATAGTTACCTGACGTGTGCCTGCTGCCCATGTGCTGTCGCCACAGGCATCCTGGGCAGGTATTACCATGCAGGCATAGCTTGTGCTGGCGCTGATTAGCGGAGGGTCATAAGTGGCGGCTTCTGCGCCCTCAATGGCTACCCAACGACTGGCAGCAATAGCTGTTGCTGTTACAACCAGGGTGTCGGCTGCATACCATTGGTAGGAGAAATTTGTTGCTCCGTCGGGCAATGTTTCAAAGTTAATTGGGTCGGGGTCGCCCATGCTAACGAAGTACTGATCGTTTGCTTCGAGGGCACCATAGCTAACTTCCGGAAGTAGGTTGATTTGCTGGCATCCTTCGGCCCATTGAGCCGTGCCGCAACCAGGGTTCCCGCCCGGTGTAATCATTACGGCAAAGCTGCGGGCTGTGTTAATACTGCCCGGAGCAATGCTGCTTTCTGTGTCATCTCCTATCGGTGTCCAGCCTGTAGTGTCATCACCCGAAGGACAGTTTACATTCGTTCCGGGCTTGTAATACCATTGGTAACTGTATAAACCAGAGCCGGAGGGCAGGGTTTGCATATATACCAATTCGGCATCATGATTGGGACAAACCGCCTGATTCCCGGAAGCCACTTCACCCGGGTCGAACAAAGGTAAAACGCGCACCTGAATGCAACCTTCAGCCCAGCTACCTTCCTGCATAAGGCCACCTAAAGAAATGAAACAAGCAAAGGTGATGTCTTCGGTTTGTGCCCCGGGGGTATAAACTGAGTCGGTAGCACCTGAAATGACAATCCATTCAGGTTTGTAGTTGCCAATAGGGGCATCGTGAATACCCAAACGGTAACACCAGCGGTATTGGTAATTCCTGCTGCCGGGTTGGCCGCCGCTTTGCCCTCCCCGATACGGCAGACTGTCGAAATGCAATTGAGCAGGAACTCCACCAAAGCAGATTGTTGAATCAGTTCTTGCAAGTTTTCCGGTGTCGAACCAACTGGAAACAACCATCACCTGTTTGGCACCGCTTGCCCAGCCTGCACTTCCGCATGGAGGATTCCCCAATGGACTTACAAAGCAGGCAAAAGTGGTGTTTTGGGTAATGGGTCCCGGGTCAAAAGGCATGGTAGTCCCTGCCGGAATGAGTGTCCAGCCTGCCGTTGAGGTGCCTGTAGGTGCAGCAGCCAGTCCGGTTTTGAAGTACCATTGATATGCAAATCCACGGTCGCCGGCGGCTTGCGGGTAGAGACTTAAGAAACCCGGGCTGGTACCACTAAGGACTGTCATGCTGCCATAGGAAAAACCTCCATTGCTTGCAGCGGGAAGTACAATCGTATAATGAGCACCTGCCGCCCAGTTAGGGTCACCTGAACCGTAGCTTACCTGACAGGCATAGGTGCGACTTGCCTGAAGGCCTGCAGGTGGGGTGTATTGGTTGCTGGTGGCGCCGTTTACGGCAATCCAGCCACTACTGAACTGACCCAGCGGGGGGTTGAACACCCCCACCTTATAGTACCATTGGAATTGGGGGTTGCTTCCGTTGGGCAGCACCGCAAACCCGGCTTGGGTTGCGCTGCCTTCATAGCAGATAGTATCTCTGATGCCGGCAACGATGCCTGCCAAAGGAGACGATTCTTTAAACACCAGGCTATAATCTTCCGCCTGACCCAGCTGGAAGGGGCCGCAAGGCTGCGGGTCAGTGTTTGTCTGTGCATCGCTGATGACCCGCAGCCTTATCGGCGTCGCCAGCGACGCATTCACCGGAACGGTGAAGGCCCCGTTGTGTGTTTGATAATTTGTATTCCCGTTTGATGAAAATATTTTCTCTGAAGGCTCAAAAGTGCCGTTGTTGTTGTAGTCAATATATGCACGTACGTTTTGAGGTCGCACCTGGGTACTTACTGAAATATTGTAGCTGACATTCCTGAAAAGGGTATCCTGCTGAGAGCATGATTTATCTAAAAGTGCTCCTTCAAAAAGGGCATAGGTACTTGAAAAGTCAATATTGTTCAGTTTTACCCTGTTGATACCAACACCCGAATAGGTGGTTGAATCCAGCAGTACCGGGGTACAGGCACTCGCCGGAAGCGTACCCGGAGGCAGCCAGGCAATAGAGTTCATCAGGGTGCTGCGCAGCGAAAATGCTGCAATAAACCGTTCACGTTGCCCAGGGGTGAAACGGTTCTTACAGCTTGAGTAGTTCATGATATTGAACTGAGTATTGTTGTATGACTGGCCGGTACAGGGGTTGGGGTCAGTCGGACAGCCACTTGGGCGCCGGTGGGGCTCGGTATCGCACACCATATCACCCCAGGTAGCGCAGTCTCTGGAGGTATCAGGGCATGCACTGCCATCGTTATCACCTTCGAAGGTATGTTTTAGGTTAAAACCATGGCCAAGTTCATGCGCGAGTACGGTATTAAGGCTATTGATAGAGCTAACCCGAATTACAGTGCCGTCAATACTGGCACCTGCACCCGGATAATAGGCGTAGCCTTCATAGCTTTGGATGGAATGTACCACCCAAATATTGTAGTAGTCGGTATTTGGCCAGCGACTCAGGTTTTTGATGCTCAGATCGGTGGCGTAGCCTACACCACCAGTTGACGAAACCCCTTTCTCTGCATAACCTGGAACTACACTACCATCAACACGTAAGATTCCGTTAGTTGCCTGGCAATCAGGGCTTCTACGTGCGAGTACAAATTTTACCGGAAAGGGTACGCTTGAAGAAAAGCCCGCTCCGGCGGCAAAGATTTTATTGGTATGGTCAATGGCAGCCTGCACTTTTGCATCAGTGGGGTTGCGTGAAGAACCAACTGCTTCACCGGTATGGATGATATGCACCACCACAGGCACATAGTAAATCCCATCGGCACCGAAGCTGGCCTTACGAGGCAGTTCGCCTCGACTTATTAGCCGCCGGGTCAGTGCTTCGTTTTCGATTTGGGCTTCACGGTAGCCGTTGTTTTGTTCCAATGCAAGTCGGTGCAAGTTGTCGGTACCGCAGGCATCTTGCGCAGAAAGGGTAACTGCTGAAAGCAGGATTGTTGCAATGGCTGCAAAAAAGGACTGTTTTGAAATAAACATCATATCATTTTATTACGAAAATCTATGGCAGGGGTTTTGCCGGAAAAATGAATTGTAAAAATCTTAAAATCATAGCTGAATTTTATGCTTAAGATAAATAGTTTTACAACATCATTGTTTTACAAATGACCTGACAGGGTTTGTCTACAGATGAAGTTTGAAAATCGTAAACAAAAATTGATTCCCTTTCCGCTTTTTCTTAAGCGGATGGGGCGTTTCAGTGTATTTTCACTGAGTCTTATAGCCTTGTCGGTACTGGCAGGGACACTCGGTTACCGCTACTTCGGCGGAATGTCATGGCTTAACAGTTTTTATATGGCTTCTATGATTCTTTCGGGCATGGGGCCCATAGCCGACCTGAACAGTGTTGCGGGGAAGCTGTTTTCTTCGTTTTATGCATTGTATAGCGGGCTTGCTTTTTTAAGCATTTCAGCCATCTTCTTCACACCCATTGTACACCGAATTTTGCACGCCCTACATATAGAACAGGAGGGACGGCAGGAATGAAACCCTGGAATTTGATTCAATATTTTATTGTATTGCTGGCCTTTTTAGCCAGAAATACTAAAGCAGAAATCTGGAAAGACTCAGTATATCGTTCGTCAATTCATACGGTGATGCTTCAGATAAAAGGGGCTGAGGGAACTTTCCCGATTATTGAACTGGGCAGCGGCGATCAGTTTTATCTTCAATTCGATGACTTGGATACCGAGCAGAAGCAACTTTATTATACGATTGAACACTGCAATGCCGACTGGTCGTCATCGAATACCATGTTCTCTTATTATTTGCAGGGTCTTCAGCAGGATTTGATTCAAGATTTCAGGTATTCGTTTAATACCCGCAAGCAGTACCTGCATTATGACCTGGTGTTCCCGAACGATCAGATGCGCATTATTTTAAGCGGCAATTATATTTTAAAGGTATTTGAAGACGGCGATCGTGATAATCTGGTATTAACACGGCGTTTTATGATTTACCAGAACCAGGTAAAGATTTCAGCCAAGGTGAAGCGTCCTTCGGTCATTGATTTGCGAGATACCCATCAGGAAGTAGATGCATTGGTACAATTAGAGCAGTATCGCGCCATTAATCCGGCCCAGAGCATGAAGCTGGTAATCATGCAGAATTTCAGGTGGGACAATCCCATTCAGTTAAAACCTTTTGGCATAAACCAGTCGCAGCTCAATTACGACTACGACGACGGCAGTAATTGTTTTCCCGGAGGCAATGAATACCGTGCCTTTGACATCCGGAGTCTTCGACAGCAAAGTATTTCAGTACAGCGATTCGACCGCGAAGGAGAGTTGGTAGAGGTTACGCTTTTGGCTGATCCGATAAGGCGTTTTAGGGAATATCAGTTTTTACAGGAGGCAAATGGTCGTTATTTTATTCGTAACAGCGACGGGGGAGGGGAGCCTGAAGTTGATGCAGACTATGCCTGGGTGCGGTTTCGACTGCCTTTTGAGGCACCTTTAAAAGAGGGTAACCTTTTTTTGTTTGGCTCGTTTACCGACTGGCAATTGAAAGAGGCGTTCAGGCTCGAATACGATTTTAACTTAAGGGCGTATACAGGTCGTTTCTTACTCAAGCAAGGAATTTACAATTACAGTTATGCTTTTGGGGCTTCAAAAGGCAGCAAACCGGATGAAAGTTTCATAGAAGGGAGCTTTTACAATACCGAGAATGATTACCTGCTTCTTATGTATGGCAGGGCTTACACGAATAATTTCGATGAGTTAATCGGAATAAGCAGGGTACAAACGCTGAGAGCACCCTAAAAAAAATTTCACATGTAATTTTGATGTAAGAAAATTTATATATTTGTCAAGGTAATAGTTGTTTTGACGTGAGTTGTTCGAAAAACACAGTAATGACAAGGGTTACAGAGGATGCAAATTTGTTTTGTCGGATGGAATGTGCCTAATATTGCATCAACAAAACGCAACGAACATGACAACACAAGTTACACACGGCATCAGGGTTACAGTAGAAACCCGTTTTCAGGAGCTCTATTCTGATCCTGCTAAATTGTACTACCTGTTCACGTATAAAATCACAATCGAGAACACCGGAGATTATGACGTTCAATTGTTGCGTCGTAACTGGAACATCTTCGACTCTATTTCAGAACACCGCACTGTAGAGGGGGCTGGTGTGGTAGGTCAGCAACCGGTATTACGTCCGGGTGAGGTTTACCAGTATGAATCAGCCTGCAACCTCAAGTCAGAATTGGGCAAGATGGGTGGGGCCTATACATTTGAGCGCCTGGTTGACGGTGAGAAGTTCAAAGTAAGCATCCCTGAGTTCCGCATGACGGTACCCTACCGGATGAATTAATAGCCAATCAGCACATTGACCCCGAGTGCATTTGCACCCGGATCTGCGCCGGCGTAAGCCGGCTTTTTTATTCGATTATCTTGCCTTTATTGCTTTGTACCGCTTAAGCGATTAATCAGTTTCTTCAAAATAATCTACATTGAGACCTTCTAAGCCCAGGGAGATTTCAATATCATCGCCTTCTTCAAATTTAAGCACAATGCTATCGTTAATCATGCCTTTTTCGTGTTTAACCAAACTGGGTATGATGGGTTTACCAAGGTTTTCGGCCCAAATTTTATGCGAAGAAACATTACGTGATTCCAGGGTGACCACACCTTTGAATTCATCACGCAGGTTTGAGCGTATCAGCTCAAAATCAGGCTCTCCTAATTTGATACCATCGGTTTCAACCCCTGCGGTTAAGAACATTTTATGCCCGCTCTCGAATTGAAGCTCAATCCAGTCGAGCACTTCAAAATTTTGCCCCTGGGCTTTGTTTACCCAAAAGTGATAATTTATACCCGAAAGGGTTTCATTTACCAGTGCAAGTAGCTGATATACTTCATCGGTACTAAATAGGTCGTCATTGCCAGGATATTCTTCTTCCATTGATTTTATGTTAGTTCAAAACTACGAAAATTTTGCCGCCTGCTTTTGTCAGATTATTCTTTCTGCGCTTGATTAAAGGGGTTGAAATTGGTGTTTAATTGCCTGTTACTTAGTGTTGTACAAAATAAATGAATACACATCAGCGCTGATAGCAATAGATTTACTGAGTGCGGTTCCGGCGCCATGACCGGCATCTGTTTCAATGCGTATTAACACCGGCATACCGGCGGTTTGGTTTTGCTGAAGTGCCGCTGCAAACTTATACGAATGAGCCGGTACCACTCTGTCGTCGTGATCAGCAGTGGTTATCAGTGTTGCCGGATAAGGGGCGGGGGTTACATTGTGCAGCGGAGAATATTCGAGCAGGTATTTGAACTGAGAGGCATCGTCAGATGAACCATATTCGCTTACCCAGCCCCAGCCGATGGTAAACTTCTGAAACCGCAACATATCCAATACACCTACCTGGGGAATGGCAACCCTGAATAAATCGGGTCTTTGGGTCATCACTGCGCCAACGAGTAAGCCCCCGTTTGAACGCCCCTGAATTGCAAGTTTTGAGGGCGAGGTGTATTGATTGTTTTGAAGGTATTCGGCACAAGCAATAAAGTCGTTGAATACATTTTGTTTTTTCTCCAGCATACCTGCTTCGTGCCAGTGTTTACCGTATTCACCGCCCCCACGAATATTCGCCAGCACATAAACACCACCACGCTCAATGAACGCAATCAGTGCAGGGTTAAACTGGGGCCTGATACTGATGTTAAAGCCCCCATAACCATATAACAGGGTAGGGTTGGTGCCATTGAGTACAAGCCCTTTTTTACAGACAATAAAGATGGGGATGCGTACACCATCAGCTTCAGTAACAAATTCCTGCTTTACCTCCAGCTCATCAGGGTTAAATTTTAACGGTGGTTGGCGGAAAATACGGGAGGTTTTGTGTTTAATGTTGTAGCTGAATATTAAAGGTGGAGTATTAAATGATGTATAAGAATAAAAGACAACACTGTCTTCCTTTGTGCCTGAAAACCCATCTGTTGTCCCCAATCCGGGCAGTTGTATCTCATGTTCGCGTTCTCCTTTTAGAGAGTATTGGTAACACCTGCTTGTTACGTCAACCATATACTGGAGAAATAGCTTTCCACCGGCACTAGTAACTTGTTGTAGGATGTTTTTGTCTTCTTTTATCAATTCAACCCAGTTGTCTTTCGAAGGTTTTTTGGGGTCAACCAATACAAGCCGGTAATGGGGGGCACCTTCATCGGTAAGAACAATCAGTTTCCCGTGTTGGTGGTCAATTACACGGTTTTTATTTCGAAAACCGGTAAAGAGGGGTTTAAATTGTTTGTCGCCTGATTTGAGGTCGCGGTACCAGGTTTCGTAGCCATCTGTTCCTTCGCTGATGGTGAGCAGTTGAAAACGACCGTCTTCTGTGGCGCTTAAACCATGATACCGAAGTGGATGCTCCATGTCATGGTAAATCAATTTGTCTTTTTCCTGACGCTCTCCCAGTTTGTGGTAATACACACTGTGGTGTTTATTGATACCTGACAGTTCATTGCCTTTATCAGGTGCGGGATAACGTGAATAATAAAACCCTTTTCCATCCCATGTAACTGCTGAAAATTTTACCCATCGAATTACATCAGGCAGTTCTTTGCCTTGCATATCCCGTATGCGGATTTCAGACCAATCGCTACCTGCTTTGCTATGATGCAGGGCGACATATTTTTTGTCTTTCGAAAATGATGCAATTGAAACTGATTCTGTTCCGCCTTTGCTTCTGGCAGAAGGGTCAAGGAACACCGACTCCGGGCCATACAAGCCTTGCTGCTGGTATAAAACAGGCTGTTCCTGCAAGCCTGAATTTGCTTGAAAGAACAGATACTGCCCACACACCGAAGGTACTGACCAACGGGGGAAATTGGTTAGCTCGGTGATGCGTGCTTTGATTTCGTTTCTGAATGGTATCTGCGCAAGGTATTCATTCGTGACTTTGTTTTGTGCTGTAACCCAAGTACGTGTGTCAAGTGCGGTGTCATTTTCGAGCCATCTGAAAGAATCACTTACCGAAATACCGTGGTATTTTTCAGTAACTGGGTCTTTTCTGCTTTCAGGGTATTTGATACGCTCAGGTGTTTGAGCATACACATCCAACTGAGTGCATACAAGCAATCCTGATATAATCAGACACTTTGCAAGCCACATTAGTTTTGCTCAACTTCAACCAGTTCGTAACCCAGTTTTTTTAGGGGTTCCAGAATGTTATCCCTGTCGCCAACTACTACGATGACCATTTTCTCAAGGGGCAGATATCGCTTTGCGTACATATCAACCTCGTTCTTGGTCATCTGCTGCAAAATTGTATTTTGTCTGTCGGCAAAGTTTTTATCCAGGTTGTAATCTATTACCCTTTGTAAAAACGAAGCTTTCTTGAAAGGCGTTTCATATTTCAAAGCATCCTGCTGTCCGCGTGAGTTTTTGGTAAATTTAAGTTCTTCATCTGTGATACCTCCATCACGGTATTTGCTCATTTCGCTAAAGAAATCAACCAGGGCAGAGTCTGTTTTTTCAGCCTTTACGCCGGCAGCGGCGGTAAAAGGCCCGCGGAACATCGTGCCTGAAAAGCCTGTATTGGCGCCATAAGTAAAGCCACGAATTTCGCGCAACATGATATTGATTCGACTGTTAAAGTTGCCCCCCAAAACATAATTCATGATGCCGCACTTGTAAAACTCGCCATCGGCATCATAAGGAAGCGCGAGGTAACCAATGCGTATATCCGACTGAGGTGAATTGTCTTTGTGCGCAAAATAGATTTTGGTTTTTTCAATCTCCGGGGTAGCAGGATAAACAGGGCGAACAGGAGCCTTTCCGGCCCAAGTCTGAAGCCCTGAGAGATGGCTGATAATCTCGTTCTGGTTCACATGACCTACAATTACCAAGCTGGCAAAGTTTGGGATAACATGTTTCCAGTAAAATTCTTTTACAGCATCCAGTGTGATGCTACTTACGCTTGATGCTGTTCCATTCACCGGTACGCCAAAAATATGTTCTCCGTAGAGTAATTTGTTATACACATTGTTTGCAATGCTTGAGCCTCTGGTGCTTTCATTGTTGATGGCTGCCAGCAATTGTGATTTTTCAATACGAAATTCTGAAGAATCGAACTTAGGATGGAACAGGTTTTCTTCAAAAATCGCAAGGGTTTGCGCCAGGTTCTTTTTCAACGAAAATACCTTTACATAAATATTCTCTCTGTCGGCACTGAAACTCAGCTCACTGCCCAGTTTTTCCAATGCTTCTGTTTTCTGCTCGGTGGTATATTTGTCGGTCGATTGCCCTAACATACCGGCCAGAATTTGCGCTATACCCGAATTTTCTTTTGTTTCAACTGCGTGTCCGGCAGGTATGGTAAGCAACAGGGAGACCGTTGGTAAATCATTGTCTTCAGTTCCAATCAGGCGTATGCCATTTGCCCATTCATGTCGCCAGAATTCAGGCAGTTTAACCAATGGATTTGGACCCGGTTGTGGCTGAATACTTCTGTTGAAGGTATCAACTGCTTTTACATATTTCAGATTCTTGTACTCTGCACCTTCGGTACCATCGGCATCAGAAGCAATTTTAGGGACGAAATTGTCATCTTTTGCCACATCTTTCTTGCCTTTTTCGTAAACACTTAAAATAACAGCAAATTTATTTTTAAGGTATTGGTTATAGACCCTTATTACGTCCTCTTTCTTTAACTTTTGAAGTGCTTCATAGTCCTTCCGGATATAATTTGGATTGTTTCTGAAAGTTTGATAATAGGCCAGTTTAGAGGCTTTGCCCGAAACGCTTTCAAGGCCTTGAATCATATCAGATTCAGCCTTGTTACGAAAACGTTCGAGGTCGGCATCACTGACCCCTGTTTTTTCGAACTGGGCGATGGCTTCACGTACAAGTTTCTCCATTTCTGCAAGGCTTTTTCCCGGCTGTGGCAAAGCCTGGATGATAAATGCACCGGCCAGTTCCTGGCATGGGTTAAAAGCATTCGCTTGCAGGGCGATATTGGTTTTCACCAGACTTTGGTATAGCAGTGAAGTATTTCCGCCACCGATAATTTCAGCCAAAAGATCAAGAGGTAATTCATCCGGATGGCCAGATGGCACTGTTGGGAAGCTCATGCTTAGCATTGGGTAACGGATGTTGTCGCCATAAGAGATATAACGGTCGGCATCTAATTTCACGGCAGCCACCTTTTGAGCTTTTACCTCCGGACCGCGTGGAATACCTCCGTAATATTTTTCGGCAAGCCTTACAACTTCAGCAGGGTCAACATCACCCGCTACGGTTAACACAGCATTGTTTGGGCCATACCAGCGAAGAAAGAAACGTTTCAAATCATCTACATTTACCCTGTCAAGATCTTTCAGGTAGCCGATGGTTGGCCATGAGTAAGGGTGACCATAGGGATATAAAGCCTGGCCAATTTTTTCGTAAACCAGGCCATAGGGGCGGTTGTCAAAATTTTGGCCACGTTCATTCTTTACTGTGGCACGTTGAATTTCAAACTTTTGCTGCGTTACTGCATCTAATAAAAAGCCCATACGGTCGGCTTCGAGCCACAGCGCTACTTCTAATTGATTAGAAGGCAGGGTTTCAAAATAATTGGTTCTGTCTGAATTGGTGGTTCCATTGAGGGTGCCACCTGCTTCGCTTACAATTTTAAAATGTTCTTCATCGGCCACATTGTCAGAGCCTTGGAACATCATGTGCTCAAAGAAATGGGCAAATCCTGACCTGCCAAGTGATTCTCTTGCAGAGCCTACATGGTAGGTTACATCTACGTGTACAATCGGGTCGCTCTTGTCAACATGAACCAATACCGTTAAACCATTACCCAACTGGTATTTTTCGTATGGGATACAGATTTCATCGCCTTTACGGGTGACCTTTTCAATAGGCTTCATTTGAGCAGAAAGCAGGAAGCTGTTTAACAGGATGGTCGCAATAAGAAGTGCCTTTGTCATGAGAAAAAATGAATTTGCAAGTTTAGCGAAACCTTGGTTAAGATTGCAATTTAACCTTGATATCGCCTGAAGGGGCTGATTGTTTTGAGGTTGCTGAAAGGGTATCGGGTTAAAATGTTTATTTTCGTTGGCTCATATTGATTGTATTAACGATGTACAAAAACATTGCCACGGTAGTTCTGGTTTTTCTTCATACATTTTTATTGGCCGGAGAGCCTTTGGGGCGAGGCTTTATACCCAATCAGGGGCAATGGCCTGCGCATGTTCGCTACAAAACGGATGTCCCCTCGGGTCAATTGTACCTGGGCGACAATACGTTCACCTGGAACTTTTACGATGCGGGCGCATTGCACCGGCACCACGGGGGCGCAGAGAAAGAAACTCCGGCAGAGAGCCTGAAGGGGCATGTAGTACAGATGCGGTTTCTGAACAGCCTGCAACCCAAAGCCCTTGTAAGAGAACTTCCGGGAACCACGAAGTTCAGCTATTTCTTAGGAAACGACAAAACCAAATGGGCTTCCGGCCTCTATTCTTATGAGGCAGTGACCTATAAAGAACTATACAAAGGCACGGATCTGCGTATCATGCATAACCAGGCAGGGATTAAATATTCATATTACCTTGAAGCAGGTGCTGACCCCGAAGCGATTGCTGTACAATACGAAGGGGCAGATAAGCTGCGCCTGGAAAACGGGAGATTTATTGCAGAAACCGGAATTATCACCCTGGGAGAAACTGCTCCTATCGCATGGCAAACCGAACATGGAAAGAGGATTCCGGTAACTTGTTCATTTAAATTAGAGGGCAATGTGCTGAAATTCAATTTGGGTGATTACCGCAATGATTTGCCATTAGTGATTGACCCACAGTTTATTTTCTCATCTTATTCCGGCTCTACTGCAGATAACTGGGGTTATACGGCAACTTATGATGATTTCGGGAATGGTTATTCGGGGGGGATTGTTTTTGGAGCAGGTTTCCCAGTAACCACCGGAGCCTATAAAACAACATTTGGCGGAGGCGCTACCGGGCCATTTACGGCTGGGTTTGATATCGGTATCCTCAAGTACAAGCCAGATGGGTCTGGTTTATTGTTTGCTACCTACCTTGGTGGAAGTGGCAATGAGTTTCCTCACAGTATCGTGGTGAACGACCAGAATGAATTGCTGGTGTTCGGCGTTACTTCATCAGCAAATTTTCCTGTGGGTGACGATGCATATAGCAAACTCTTTAAGGGTGGCCCATCAGTGATGGTGCTCGACGGAGAATTGCCCTGCCCAACAGGTACTGACATGTACATTGCCCGGCTCAGCTTCGATGGTACGCAGCTTCTTGCTGGTACATTCATTGGCGGCACAGGCACTGATGGCGCCAATCTGGCAAACACACTCGATTATAATTACGGCGATGTTTCACGCGGAGCTATCAATGTAGACCACCAAAACAATATTGTGATTGTTTCAAATACGGCGTCAAACGACCTGCCGGTTACCTCCAATGCTATTCAATCAACCTATGGAGGTGGCGGTCAGGATGGACTTATCATGAAGTTTGACCAGGGCCTGAGCCAGTTGCTATGGTCAAGCTACCTTGGCGGCAGTGGTGATGATGGAGTGTACGGCCTTGCATTCAGTCCGCAAAATGATATTGTAATCACCGGCGGCACAACATCTACCAACTTCCCTGTTACCACAGGGAGCGTTTCCGGCACCTATGGTGGTGGTCCTGCAGATGCCTTTGTTACTGTAATAAATGCAAATACATTTGCTATCCAGGCATCTTCGTACTGGGGCACCTCGTCATACGACCAGGCCTATCTGGTTGACACAGATAAATCGGGTAGTATCTTTCTGTTTGGGCAAACAACTTCCGGAGGTGATTACTTCATCAAAGATGTTGGCTTCTTTAATACCGGAGGGAATCAGTTTATCAGCAAATTTAATCCGGCGCTTACTGAAGTGGTATGGTCAACAGCGTTTGGGAATGCTACAGGCATACCTGATTTGGTGCCTTGTGCCCTTCAGGTGGATGTATGCAACAAGGTATATATTTCAGGCTGGGGAGGTACAACAAACTCTGTTCCTGGTACTACTGCAGGTTTGCCAACTACTGCCGATGCTGTAAGGAAAGTCAGTGACGGGTCGGATTTTTATCTGATGGTGATTGATGACCAGGCGCAAAACCTGTTATACGGCACTTTTCTGGGGGTTAACGGGGCATTTTATGTGGGCGACCACGTAGATGGTGGCACAAGCCGCTTTGACCCGCGTGGTGTTATTTACCAATCAGTTTGTGCCGGATGCGGTGGCAACGATAATTTCCCGACTACTCCTACCGCCTGGTCGCGCACCAATAACAGCAGCAACTGTAACGAGGCTTTAATGAAATTTGATTTTGAATATCCGATTACCATTGCTGCTTTTGCTTTTGAACCTCCTCCGGTAAGCTGTGACCCTAAAACGGTATTGTTTACCAACCAAAGTACCAATGCAACCTCCTACAAGTGGTTGGTGAACGGACAAGCTGTAAGCACAGATAAAGATCTCAATCATACCTTCAACAGTCTTGGAAATTACCTGATTACCCTGGTGGCCATTAACGAAGGCTCATGCAATATTTCAGATACTGTTTCAAGAAATGTTGAAATAAACGCTCCTAAGGCGTTGGCTGCTGATGCTACCTACGAGAAGTTTGGTACTTGTACGGGTGTTGATGTTTTACTCAGTGGCAGCGGTGCAGAAGGCATCAAATGGCTTTTTCCGGGAGGCACGAGTACAGAGGGGGCAAATACCAAAGTTAATGTGCCATACAGCGACACATTGCAGGTGAAATTAATAGTTTATGAGGGCATGTGTTCAGATACCGCCAATGTTACAGAAATTCTTAAAGGGCTTGCAGAGTACTACAAACAAAATGATGCGAATGCATTTTCACCAAACGGGGATGGGAAAAATGATTGTTTTAGTCCGGCGCTGCAACTACAGCCAGTGCCCTACGACAAAGCGTTTTTAGAGTGCTCCGAGCTTTATGTACACAACCGTTGGGGTGAGCTGGTGTTCGATAGCCCGAAAGCAAGTGGTGATGGTTGTTGGGATGGGAAAACAACTGCTGGTTCAGCGCTTCCAGAAGGGGTTTATTTTTACCGTTATCTTTTTCAGGGCAAAGAATATCCGGGTACGGTGCATTTGAGGTTGAACTGAGCTTAGACAGCAGCTGCAAGGTCAGCTGCACCAGCCGGATACACTTGGGCTTGCGCGTCTTTTATGAGGAGCATACGGATGCATCAGATTTGTATAAAATTCATCATGATCGCAATACATTCAAATCCGGATTGCATATTTTGCGTTTAAAAACCAATAATGAGGTTTTAAACACTAAATTTATTGTTCGTTAACAAGTGAGCCATCTACCTTAATGGTATTACCGGTTGATTTGCATAAGTCAAGCAATCCATAAGAAGAAGGCAATTTAACCTATACCAGTGGAGTAGCTGAGCTGTTTTGCTGGTAATATTCAATTTTGATTAAGAACATCTCAGCCATCCGGCGGCCTTGCCATTTGGCTCTTTCAGCTTTTTCTCCTGTAAAGAGTTCATCAACTGTTGCATCAAAAAGTTGCACCCAGTGTTCAAAATGTGGTTTGCCTACCGGAAGTTTGGCGTGAGGTACAAAAGGTGCCCCAAAATAGGTATGCTCTTCAAGCAGTACAGTTTGCCAGAAGCGCACCATTTTCTCAAGATGTTCAGGCCAGCGGTCCTGAATTATATGGTTGAATATCGGCCCTAATAACTCATCGGTACGAATTTTACCATAGAACCCATCTACCAGGGCTTTTATATCATCAATGTGTTGAATGTCGTTCATGGCTATAATGTGTAGCAGTACTTATTTTGTGCAAACCTACGCATCTAAACCTTGAATGGATAAAAAGGTTTTGAGACGGCATATAATATTCGCCTTAAAATGCGTGATTATTTGTACTTTACGTTCAGTTTTCTCTACATTCGTAATAAGGTTTAATATGAAAAAATTCTTACTGAGTATTCTTTTGATATTCGGCTTTATTGTCTTGTATGCCAACGAACCGGGTGGTTCTAATGGTTTTATTCCCAATGGAGGGCAATGGCATCCACAAGTTTTATACCGGATGTCAATCCCCAATGGAGCAATGTTTCTTGAAAACGGAGGCTTTAGTTATACCTTTTACGATGGCAGTTTATTCGCAGAGCACCATTTAAAGGAGATAAAAGACGTTCCGGAAAAAATTAAAACACATACTGTAAGGGTGAAGCTCGAAGGTGCTTTGCAACACGGGAGCCTGAATGCAGAGCAAGGCTCTGTTACCAGGTACAACTATTATCTTGGCAATGACCAAACAAAATGGGCTTCCGGGCTTCAGGCATTTCAAACCGTTACCTACCCCGAAGTGTATCCGGGTACTGATTTAAAGTTTTATCTGACTAAGAACCGGGTGAAGTATGATTTTATACTTGAACCGGGCGCGAATCCGGCATCCATCAGAATGAATTATCAGGGTGCTGAGTCGGTGGTAATCCGTGAAGGAAAATTATGGGTAAAGACCAGCCTTGGTGATATTACTGAACAGGCACCGGTTGCATGGCAGACCAACGGTGTTGAAAAAATACCGGTCAGGTGCAATTTTGTTCAAAATGAAGATGGCACCATTGGCTTTGAAACTGAAACATTGCATCCAGCTTACAACCTAATAATTGACCCCCAGATTGTTTTTGCAACCTATTCAGGCTCTATTGATGATAACTGGGGCTTTACAGCCACCAACGACAATGAGGGAAACGGATATGCAGCAGGCGTGGTTTTTGGTGCAAATTTTCAGACGACCACCGGAGCCGCTCAGGAAAACTTTGGCGGTGGCACGGTAGATATCGGAGTGATTAAGTACAACCCTACGGGTACACAGGCACTTTATATCACCTATCTGGGAGGCAATCGCTCTGAGTTCCCACATAGCTTGATTGTGAATGAATTCAATGAATTACTGATGTTTGGAAGTACCGGTTCGGCAAATTTTCCAACAACCTCCGGCGCTTATTCAAGTACTTTCATGGGAGGCACTTCTACCGGCTTCTCCATCATGACCATGCCCAACGGCTCGGATATTTTCATCAGCCGCTTTGCGGTTAATGGCGATATTCTGCTGGCTTCATCGCTTGTTGGAGGAACTAAGAATGACGGGCTGAACGTTGGGAACAACAACGACCTTGTGCGCAATTATGCCGACCAGACACGCGGGGCACTTTGGGTTGATGCCGACAATAACGTGTACGTGGGTACCAGCACCCTGAGCGACGATTTCCCCGGAACCACCGGGCGCTTCCAGGCAACTTATGGTGGGGGCGGGCAGGATGGGATTGTACTGAAAATGAACGGTAATCTGAGCAAGTTGCTTTGGGCAAGCTATCTGGGAGGTGAGGCAAGCGATGGTATCTTTTACCTGACGGTTGACAATGACATGTCTGTGGTGGTTACCGGAGGTACCCGCTCAAACAATTTCCCGGTAAGTACCAATGCATGGAAGAAGACCTTTGGAGGTGGAGTTGAACCTGATGGCTTTGTGACAAAACTCGATTCATCCGGTACTCAAATGATTGCCAGCACATACGTTGGCACGGCACAGTATGACCAGTCGTACATTGCCGGGACAGACCATACCGATAATATATACTTGTTCGGACAAACAAGCTCAACAGGTACTGATTTTGTTGTTAATTCACCCATTGCAGTGGCGGGAGGCAACCAGTTTATCATCAAGTTTAGTCCGATGCTCGACCAGGTGGTATGGAGTACTACCTTCGGGAAAGCCACAGGCAGGCCGGATATTTCACCTACCGCCCTTTTAGTGGATGTTTGTGATAAAATTTACGTTTGTGGCTGGGGGGGCTATCTCAATGGTCCGTTCGGGGCTTCAATCAGCGGTCTGGTAACCACACCGGGAGCAATAAAAAACGTTACAGATGGGAATGATTTCTATTTGTATGTTATTAATAGTCAGGCAAGTACGCTTGAGTATGCTTCGTTTTTCGGAGGCAACCTGAGCCGTGATCACGTAGATGGCGGTACATCGAGGTTTGATAAGAAAGGTATCATTTACCAGGCTATTTGCGCCAGTTGTGGTGGTTACGATGACCTGCCTGTAACGCCGGGGGCCTACTCACCTACCAATAATTCTTCCAATTGTAATAACGCACTAATCAAGATTGACCTTGAATCACCCATTGTTATTTCTTCGTTTGTATTATCAAACCCTGATGGGGTGAATCTTTCGGCACCGGTTGGATGTGCGCCTTTCAATGTTAAATTCAAGAACACAAGTATCAATGCTACTTTATTTACCTGGAAGATAAATGGAGAGGTTGTTTCAAGTGACAAAGACCTGATACACCTGTTTAACAACAGCGGCACTTATGAGATTACGCTCATTGTTAATTCATCTGCATCTTGTAATGTGTTTGATACCAGCGCCATGACCCTTACCGTGTTTGCAGCAATTGAAAGTTCGCTGTCTGACCTGAAGGCATGCAAGGGCACACAGGTTCGTTTAGGCCCGGAAGGTCTCGATGACCCCTATTACACTTTTAACTGGACGCCCACCATAGGCCTTGATAACCCCAAAGGTCGGAGGCCAAAGCTGAATGCTTCTGTTGATACCACCTATCGTTTGGTAGTGAGTATGGGTGCCTGTACGGATACTTTATTTCAGAAGATTCATATTGAGGGCAGCCGGATTGATTTGGCTGCATTGGGTCTATGCCAGGGTGATACCACCAGCATCGGCATTACGGAGCCGGCGCCTGATTCAACCATATTTTCTTGGTCGCCTACCGGAAGTTTGAGCAATCCGGCAGTATTTAATCCAAAGGCTTTTCCCGGTGTTACAACTACTTACCGGATGTTGATGCAGAAAGAAGGACAAGTTTGTCCGGATACTGTTGTTCAACGTATTGACGTAGGTCAGGGGAGTCGTTCAACACTTCCTGTTGCAAAAGCCTGTTTGGGCGACAGTATTCAGATGGGTCCCAATCCGGCGCTTCCCAATGCGGTTTCAGCTACATGGTCTCCTGCAAGTGGCTTAAGCAATCCGGCAGTTCAAAATCCCAAAGCCATAGCTACTGTAAGCAAGGATTATGTTTTGGTGCTTGCGAAAACCGGATGCAATGATACCCTTGAGCAGCGGCTGGAAGTAAGCGGTCAGGTGTTGCCTGATTTCACTCTTGTGGAGGCCTGTATGGGTGACTCGGCCCAGATTGGTTTTGTGAACCCTCTTGCTGGAACCGGGATAAGCTATACCTGGTTGCCTGCCAGCCAGTACAGCAACAACGCTGCATACAATCCCATGGTACTTATTGATGGTGATCATACCTACACTTTAGTAGTTGGCTGGCCTTTGCCCGGATGTGAAGACACGCTGGAAGCGCCTGTGAAAGCATTGCTCGACCCCTTTAATGCGGGTGCTGATGTTACAGCATGCCCCGGACTCCCGGCAAGTATTGGCATACCTGATCAAAGCGGGCAGTACACCTATGCATGGTCGCCGGCATCATTGGCTGTTACGCCACAGAGTGCTGCCACAATGGTTCAGGTAACTGAAGCCACATGGTTTTACCTGTTAAGAACTCCGGCAGGTACTACCCCTGGTTGCAAAGGAGTAGACTCTTTGCTGGTGAGTCTTGAAGAGCAGCCAATTGCCGGCTTTGGAATGGCAATTATCCCTGCATGCAATGAGTTGGGAGTGCAATTGATTGATTCAAGCCAATCGGCAAGTGACATTAGCTGGATGTTAGGAGAGGTGGTGCTGAATGGACAGGATGCACCATTTTTACACGTGCCTTACGGTGACTCACTGCAAATTACACAAATTGCCATCAATGGGGTTTGTCGCGATAGTTTACTGAAAGCAGAGAAGCTTAAAAACATTGAAGATTATTACAAGCTACAGGATGTCAATGCTTTTTCTCCGAATGGTGATGGGAAAAACGATTGTTTTAGTCCGGCCTTGCAACCGCTCTCAAATGGAACAGCCGATACTACTTTTGTTGAATGTTCTACACTGCTTATCTTCAATCGTTGGGGCGACAAGCTTTTCGACAGTGAACAGGAGCAGGCAGCAGCATGTTGGGACGGGCGCAGCAGTGGTGGCAATGAAGTACCTGAAGGGGTTTACTATTTCAGTTATTCGTTTAAGGGAGTTGTGCAGACAGGCTACGTACACCTGCGGCGTAACTAACATACGTGCTTAGGGATGCCCATGTGGCGGAGGGCCGTGGGGTGGGCCGAATTGTGAATTTCCGCTTTGCAACTTTTTCTTCTCTCCTTCCATTGCCAGGTTCCGAAGGTTCCAGGTGAAGGTAAGCATGAAATACCGTGTTAACACGGTGGTACGGCTGTCGTCAATGTAGTTTTCATTGACAATACGTGCAATGCTTGTATTTTGCCCGAGAATATCAAATGCGCTCAGGCGAATTTCAGCAGCCTGATTTTTCATGAACTTATAGCCAACTCCGGCATTCCAAAGGAGGAACTCCTGGTTGAAATTATTGAGTCCGTCGAAGCGTGAGTAGGTTAGTTCAGTATTGATTACAAGCCATTTCCAGGGCAGCCAGTTACCTTTAGCTGCGGCGCTTTGAATGAAATATTTATTGTTGAGTTGTGGTTGCAGTGAATTTTCAACCTGATTCAGTCCGCCGTTATAACTCAGGGTAAAGTCAATTTTCTCGTTGATATTACTGGCAAGCACAAGCCCGCCTGTATAACCGTAATTATTGGTTTCGTTCACAAGGCCATTGCGCATCCCCGGTGTTTTTGCATAATTCATACCTGCCTGCAGGTTGAAGTTGCTGCGCAGAGGTTTAATGGGCATGCTGTAGGTAAGCATTGAACGGAGGTTAATGTACCCATCGAGATTTACCGGCCTTGAAAGCTGTGCCCCATTGAGCAGGCGGATGCCATCAGGCAGTGTGGTGTCGGAAGTAGCTATAAAAATTGAATTGGCGATATACCTTTTGGTAAATGTACCACCCACATTCAGGAAGAGCGAGCGAGCGCTTTCGAGTTTTGCGGTACCAAAGCGCATATTAAAGTGATGTGAGTAGTCTTGCCGGAGGTTGGGGTTTCCGGTGCTTAGTTGCAAAGGGTTGCTGTTGTCAACCACATTTTGCAATTGATTGATATAAGGGGTGTAATTGCTGGTACGGTAGAAAATGCGCAGATTGGTGCTTTTGCTAAACTTGTAATTAAACATACCCATTGGCAGGAAGTTGCGAAATGTTACCTGTATGTCCTGATTAAAAGGGTACGACTGAAACCCACCCAACACAAGGTGTTCATAGCGGAGGTTTCCCATCATAGTGATTTTCTTGGTGTTTAAGCGCAAACCTGCTCCACCTTGTTGGGTGTTCATTACCTTCACAAAGCGGTTAGAAAGAAGTGTGTCGAGCCTTGTAAAAAGGCCGCTGGCAGGGTCGTAGTCGCGTGTATTTTTTTCAGAAATACCGATGGTGCGTGAAGGGCTGTAAGAAACAAATAGCTGTATTGCCTTCGCCAAAGGCTCAGTGTAGCTCAGATTACCTGAGTAGGTTCGGCTGCTGTAATAGGTTTCAGCATCTTGCCGTAGTGCCAGCGTATCTGTAAGTCCGTTGTTTATCAGTGAGGTATTGAATGAGTTCAATCCGTTTTCTCCATTTTTTTCCTGCGTATCTGTATTCAAAACCAGTGATAATGTTCGGCCTTGCTTTTTAAATTTATGGCGGAGCAGCAGGTTATGCCCCATGCTGTAACCCGAATTGTTCGCATGATTTGCTGTGGCAGAACGGCTTTGTTCAAGCAATGCCTCAAGGGTGGTACCATTCAGTGAACTGCCTTTTTGGTTGCCTTGCCAGCTCAGGCGGGGGGTGTAGATCAATGAGTTTAAGCTGTCGAAACTCACTTCCAGTCGCAGATTCAGGCGGTGATTCAGGTTATTGCTCCAGTCATCGGAAGTTTCGTTATAGTTGCGGCTGAGGGTGTCTTTAGAGAAGAATGTTCGGTCAAGGTCTTTGAGAGTATTATTTGCACTGTTGTTAAAGAAATAGCTTCCGGTGAGCAGTGCTTTTTTACCTAATGAATCAGAATAGTTGATACCCAGTGCGTTTGTCAGGTTGATACCACTTTGTTGCCCCACCATAAAGTTCGAAGGGTCGTTGGCTCCTGGCGCAACGCCCATCATGCGGTTCATGCGGTTGCCCATTCCACCACTGGTACCGGCAGTAAGCCCTAACAGGTCTTCCCCTGAGAAGTTTTGCTGGTTGATATTGTTAGTTTGGCTTAAGAATGTAAGCCGGCGTGTGCCCGAAAATCGGTTATAGATAGCGCCAGCCTGATAACGTTCGTTGCTTCCTCCTCCGGCATAAAATTTACCAAAAGTTGCATTTTTCAAGCCCCCACCCTTGGTGACGATGTTCATTGTTTTACGCGAGTTGCCATCGTCAAAACCGGTAAACTGTGCCTGGTCGCTGAGTTTGTCGAACAGTTGAATTTTATCAACCACTTCAGCCGGAAGGTTTTTCACAGCTGATGAAACATCGTCGCCGAAAAACTCTTTACCATCAATTAAAACCTTTTTCACCTCCTCGCCCTGGGCTTTCACCTTTCCGTCTTCGATAGTGATACCGGGCATTTTCTTTATCAGGTCTTCGGTGGTGGCATCCTGATTTACCTTAAAAGCTCCGGCATTGAGTTCGGTGGTGTCACCTTTCTGAACGGCACGTATTTGCTGGGCTTCAATAGTTACGCCTTGCAGGTTGGTGGCATTGCTTTGCAGTATTACTGCAAATTCATTCTTTCCGGCAGTTAATGTAATTTCTTTATAGAAGGTTTTATAGCCTAAAAAGGAGGCTTTTAGAATGATTCTACCCGGATTGAGTGGGCTGAGCAGGAAATGGCCATCAGCATCGCTTGCAACTCCTGAAATAATGGTTGAATCATTTGGATTTAAAGCAACAACAGCCGAACCGGGCAAGACTTTCGTCTTATCAGTTTCAGAAACGGTGCCACTCAGGGTGGTTTGAGCGAAAAGCCCTTGTGATATGCCAGTGAAAAGAAAAAGACAAAGCGAAAAGCGACAGAAAAGGTTCAACATAATGGCAACAGCCCGCAGATAAAAATTGAATAAACGAGTGAATAAACCAAATAGTGTGCCGTTTTGTTTAAGGCTAGCCCAAAACCTTATTCATCGTATTCATCGCGTCCGCTGCCATAGCCTGAATTGTATTCATCATCATCACCGCCAAATTCATCGTCGTCATTTCCATATTCGTCATCGTCATGCGATTCATCCTCGCCTACTTCGGTGGTATTGTTGAACTCCTCAGCAAGTTTTGCAATTTCATTGTCGGTTTCAAGGTCAAGATCCGCTGGCAGGTCGAGTGATATCTCTTCAGGTGCTGAATCTGATATCTCACCCCCTTCGCTCAGCGCATCTTCATCATCATCCATGGCCGCAATTGCCATAAGGGCATCATCATCTGTATCTGACTTTCTTCTGCGGCTCCTGCTTTCGGTTTGTTCACGTACCGGAATGATGAGATTTTCTTTGTACTGTACCGGGGCTGTACCGGCTGATACAACGAGACGCGGGTAATTTACATGACCATCAGGACTGCTAATCAGACGAATCAATTCGATGGTAAAATTCCATCTTGCTTCAAGGTCGTACGTAAAAAGAAAGCGTTGGTGAGGGTCGTCAATAAAGTTTATAAGTGCTGTTTCGGCTAACTTGCCTTTGCTGTCGCCGGCATTTACTTCACCAATCCTGTCGCCTTTTCTCCAATTATGGTCGGCAAGGAAAAATTCACTGTTGTGCTTGTTGTCAAATTGAATTGATTGCAAAATAATTGCGAGCAAATCGGCAAATGTATGATCATCCTTAAGGTCAATATCTCTATGGATATCATCGTAATCTTCAAAAGACACCCTGAAACGTAAAATACTCATGGCTTGTTTTCGTGAGGTTGAGGAGTTGAATGTGTTATATTTTTTACCGGATGAAGGCCGAGTTTTCTCCCTTCATCAAGCATAAGTTGGTAAGCTGATTCAAATTCATTGTTGATTTGTCCATCGAGGATGGCTTCGCGAATCACGGTTTTAATAATACCAATTTCGCGTCCGGGGCCTATACCGAAGGTTTCCATGATATCACTGCCGCTAACCGGTGGTTGCCAGTTGCGAATCCGGTCTTTTTCTTCTATTTCGATGAGTTTTTGTTCCACCAGTTCGAAGTTAGCAATATATCGTTTGACTTTCTCCGGATTTTTTGAAGTGATGTCGGCCCGACAAAGTGCCATCAGGTGGTCAATATCTTCTCCGGCTTCAAATAAAAGCCTTCTGACGGCAGAATCGGTAACGGTGTCTTTGCTGAGCACGATAGGCCGCAAGTGAAGCTGCACTAATTTCTGAACGAATTTCATTTTTTCATTCAGGGGCAATTTGAGCCGTCGGAAAATACCTGCAACCATTCGAGCCCCTTTGTCTTCATGTCCGTGGAAAGTCCATCCATGGCCAGGTTCAAATTTCTTGGTAAGGGGCTTTGCAATATCATGAAGTATGGCAGCCCAACGTAACCAAAGGTCATTTGAATGGCGGCTAACATTGTCGAGCACCTCCAGGGTATGGTAGAAATTGTCTTTATGCCCTTTGCCTTGTACGACCTCTACGCCATGTAAAGCCATCATTTCAGGGAAAATAAGTGCTAAGATGCCTGAATCTGAGAGCAGTTTGAAGCCTTTTGAAGGTTTGGGTGAAAGGATAATTTTGTTCAGTTCATCGGTTATCCGTTCGGCTGAAACGATGCTGATGCGGTCTTTGCAAGTTTGGATGGCATTGAGTGAGCTTTCTTCAATGCTAAACCCAAGCTGACAGGCGAACCGAATGGCACGCATCATGCGCAGGGGGTCATCGCTGTATGTTGTTTCCGGATTGCCGGGCGTGCGGAGTATCTTTTGCTGGAGATCGTCAATGCCGTTAAAAGGGTCGGTAACTTTATCAGACCAGGGGTTTAGTGGAATCGCCAGCGCATTAATTGTAAAATCGCGCCTTGCCTGGTCTTCTGCGATGGTTCCGTTTTCAACAGCTGGTTTTCTTGAGTTCCTGTTGTAAGATTCTTTTCTTGCCCCAACAAACTCAAGGTCCCAGCCTTCGAAATGAATCATGGCGGTGCCGAAATTACGGAACACATGTACATGGATACCTTCACCAAGTTCGGCGGCCAGATGCTCTGCCAATTGTATGCCGCTTCCTTCCACAACAACGTCAACGTCTTTGCAGGGTCTTTCAAGCAACATGTCGCGCACATAACCTCCCACAACAAATGCGGGCATATTTAATCGCCGGGCTGCATCAGCGATTTTTTTGAAAATTGGGTCTTTTAATGCAATATTGGCCAAAACGGGGCAAAATTAAGGCTTTGTGCAGCAAAAATCTAAGCATTTAAAGAATTTTGAGATATAAATTCCCTTGTCTCTTTGTTAAGAACTTAAAATGAATTTCATTCGGTTTGCTTGTCAGGAATGATAAATTGTGTAGAATCATTATGTTTGCCTGTGGAAGAAAATGAAGCAATATTGGCAGATAAATCTGCTATAAAGTGGCAACATGCGACAGTATTTATAGCCCGTTCGTTAAGTTAGTAAGCAACAAGCCGGATGCTATTTAACTCCCTTGACTTTGCATTTTTTTTTCCACTGGTATTTTTTCTGTACTGGTTTGTTGTAAAAAAACAGTTACAAGCGCAGAATTTTCTGTTACTGGCGGCAAGTTATTTCTTTTATGCCTGTTGGGATTGGCGGTTTTTATTCCTGCTAATGTTTTCAACATTACTAGATTATTTTACCGGAATAAAGATGCGTGAAGCTGGCAACATACGGTGGAAGCGCATTTGGTTTTGGCTAAGTATTGTTATCAATCTGGGCTTTTTGGGGGTATTTAAGTATTATAATTTCTTCGCAGAATCTTTGGCTGAATCGCTTTCGTATATTGGGTTTCATATAGATTTATTGACATTAAACATCATTCTTCCGGTAGGCATTTCGTTTTATACCTTCCATGGTTTGTCGTATGTGATTGATGTTTACAAAGAGCGCATTGAGCCAGAGCGCAATTTTGTTGATTATGCCGTTTTTGTGAGTTTTTTTCCGCTATTGGTTGCCGGCCCCATTGAAAGAGCGCAGCATTTATTGCCGCAGATAAAACGGACGCGCATTTTTAATTCAGAACAGGCCGTAGATGGGATGCGACAGATTCTTTGGGGTTTGTTTAAAAAGATAGTTATCGCAGATAATTGTGCCACCTTTGCCAATGAAATATTTAATCATTCTGACGCTTATTCTGGCAGCACCCTTGTGTTGGGTACACTGTTTTTTGCTTTTCAGATTTATGGTGATTTCTCCGGATATTCTGATATCGCCTTAGGCACTGCACGGCTGTTGGGGATAGAGTTGTTGCGCAATTTTGCATTCCCTTATTTCTCTCGTGACATTGCAGAATTTTGGAGAAGGTGGCATATCTCTCTTTCAACCTGGTTCAGAGATTATTTGTACATTCCTTTGGGAGGCAGCAGGGGGGGGATATGGATGAAGGTCAGGAATACCTTTGTGATATTTTTGGTGAGCGGCTTTTGGCACGGAGCCAACTGGACTTTCATTGTGTGGGGGGCATTACATGCATTATATTATATGCCCCTGCTTGTTAGCGGGAATAATCGGAACAACCTTGCAACAGTAGCGCAGGGTAAGTTGTTCCCGGATGTGAAAGAATTTGGGCAGATGGTGCTTACCTTCGGTTTAACCTGTCTGGCATGGATTTTCTTCAGGGCTGAGAATGTGGGTCATGCTTGGTCATATATTTCTGAAATATTCTCTCAAAGTATCATTGAAATACCACGGTTTCCCGGTATGAAGAAGGCGCTGACAACCATTATGCTTGTTACATTCTTTATGGCTGTTGAATGGCATGGCAGGGAGCATCAATTTGCAATACAAAGATCATTTTCTCAAAAGAACCGTATTGTCAGATGGTCATTTTATGCCTTTATTGTTTTCCTGATCGGTATGTTTATGCCAACTGAAGAAACACCATTCATCTATTTTCAATTCTGATGAAAAGTTTCCTGAAATATACCTTTTTGTTTGCGCTCTTTGCCGGAGTGTTTTATGTTTTTGCGCTATTAGTATGGGGTATTGTAATGCCTGAGAAGATTAAATCGAACCTGAATTACCGGATAGGCTCGTATGGCCACATGTACACACGGTTAAAAGAAGTGAATCAATATAAGGACCTTGACATCCTTTTTCTTGGGTCATCACATGCCTATCGTGGCTTTGATACGCGTATATTTCAGAAAGAGGGCTTGAAGACCTTTAACCTTGGTTCGAGTTCACAATCACCTGTGCAGACAAAAATCCTGCTTGAACGGCATGTAAATCAGCTTCGTCCGAAATTAGTCGTAATTGACGTGTCGCCACTAATTTTATCAGGTGATGGGGTGGAGGCAGCGCTTGATTTAATTGCTAACGGGCCGGTAGATAAGTATTGTTTTGAGATGGCATTAGAGTTGGGGCATCCGAAGGTGTACAACACGCTTGTATTTGGGATGTTATCGTCTTTTTTTTCACTCCATAAAAATTATACAGAACCATTGCAAAAGGGTGATGACAACTACATTCAAGGAGGGTATGTAGAGCGAAGATTAGACTATTATCATCCGGTACAACTGCCTGTTAAAACGATAGAATTAAATCAAGAACTTGTGAATTCATTAATTGATTGCTTGCAATTATTGTCAGAAAAGCAGATACCTGTTTGGTTGGTATATACACCGATAGCACCCTCAAATTTCAGGCGTTATATTGGAAATCATTTGTTTGATAAACAAATGGGGCGATTAGGTATGTATGATAATTTCAATAATATTCTATCACTTAATGATTCGCTTTACTTCTATGATGCCGACCACCTGAATCAAAATGGAGTTGAGCTTTTTAATAAAAGGATGATTGAGGTGATGAAGGAACATAAATTACTGGAAGCAAATTAATTTAACTGCCTGATACACAATGTTATCAAGTTGAAAAAAGCTTTCAAGGCAAAACAATTACAGGTGTAACACTTCTATACAAGACAGATGTGTCTTTTATTTCAAGGAAGTACATACCGGCACCCGGAGCAATAATTTGCGCTCCTAAGTCAGAGCCAGACACAGAACCAGGCTTTGATACCTCCGCTCCTTTTGAATCAAAGAATGTAAAAGTGTAATGCTTATTTGTTTCGAGCCCATGAATGGATATTGTACTTCCCGCATGAATCGGATTGGGGAATACAGTTGAAATTCTTTTTTCTGATTGCAACACCTTTCCGGTTGGTAATGCCATCAAGGAGAACCGCACTTCGTTGCCCGAAATACAAACGGTATCATTGCAACCGGTAGAATCGTTGTGAAGCACCTGACAAATTACTTCATCTGCTAATGTTGCGATGTTTACCAGGAGTGTATCTGTGTTTTCGTAAATTGTATCTCCAACAATCCATGAGCGTTGGTTTTGTGGGTTGCTTGCTTGTCCGGATAAGAACGTGATTGCATCTTGTGTGCCCTGAACTGTAAAGCCGAATCCGGCATGGCATGGGTCATGCATGATTGATGTATATACAGAATCACAAAATTGCTCAGAGCATGTTCCATCAAGATGGCTTACTTCAAGGCATACCTTCCATGCGCCAATTGTTGTATCTGCAAAGTCATGACTAGAATAGGGTCCGGTTGAACTTATGCCATCGCCAAATGTCCATGAATAAATAAGACTGTCTGTTTGAAAACTTGTGGAACTAAAATGAAAATTCTCATTAAATGAATCATACCAATAATAGAAATGGGGGTCACAATTCCTGACTCCTTCACACGCACCATCTGACCATTTGAGTAAGCCGGCATTTTTTGCAAAACAATCGTTTTCATAAGTTATGCCATCACAACCGCAAACTGGTTTGTACAGGGCATAACAAGGGCAGTCGGAACAAATTTTAGTACTATCAATACAAGTGAATGTAGTATCCCGGCACACGCCCAGGGTCCAGCTACTAACTCCTTCACGAAGAGCTTCACAAGGGTTCCCATAGGATATTCCATCACAGCCGCAAACAGGGTCATAATATTCAGGGCAGGCACAGTCTGTGCAGGCTATCTCAGGGTCAATGCAGCCGGGCTTGTCTGAATAACTGATTGCCATTTCATCAACCAAGAAATAGGTGCCCTCAGCGACAAATCCACATCCCCCATAAACACTGCCGCCAAAGATACTTACCCTGCATGAGTCGAATTGTGTTGATTGTTGGCTAACAGGTATACTTGTGTGGGTGTATTCAGAAGTTTCTTTTGAGCTTTCCCATAGACCTGCATCAACAACTTTCCCTTCGAACAATATTTCTACCAACACCCTTACGGTATCTTTTTCATGAAAATTTGAATCATTAACACAAGGGGCGAAATGCAGTTTATGCCAAAAGTGAAGCTGTTTCGGATGTGTATATAGCCGGAATTCAGTTTTAGCTTCTGCCCTGAACATGCCATTTGCATATAACCCGGCAGCCAGCTTGCCGGAATAGGCTTGTGAATCTTGTCTGACAATATAGGGTTCCCAGGGAGGAAGTGTTTGTGGCCGGCTGTTGGTTTTCCAATTACGCAAAACGGGGCCTTCATCCCAAAACTCCATGCCGCCATTGGGCAATTGCGCATTCAGGGTGAAGCAGAAGCCCAAAAGTAAAGTCAGCAGGGTATGTGCGCACCGAATCATGACCTTCTCAAAGAAGCATAAAGGTACAAAAAGGAAGTTAATTTATTGCAGTATAATTTTCCCGGTGCTGATTCCCATACGCCACACATAAATCCCCGGTTTAAGCCCCTTGAGGTCAATCGCCTTTCCGGGTGAAGATACACGTTCAGTTAAAACGGTTTGTCCGGTAACATTTAACAAAAGGAAATCGTCGCTTTTATGGCAGGAAGAAACAAACAATTGCGCTGTTGCAGGGTTTGGAAATACTTTCACGTTTGTATTATTCAGTTGAGGTGCTGCAATATTAACGGGGTTGGGGGTACGTGGAGCATAGATGTACCCGGTTTCTGTGTGCCAGTACATTGCACTGTCAGTGGCAGCAATATAGTTGTTGTAAATGCTTACTTGTGCGGGCCCAGGTACAGTGCGAATATTTGTCCATGTTGCACCATTGCTTAAATTGTTTGAGGTAAAAAAACCATAAGCACTGGTACAGAAAGAAGCAAGATCCGGGCTTACATGTAAACTGGTAATAATTGAGGTAAATGGTAAGGTTATTACGTGCCAAATTGTATCATTTTCAGTTGTAAAATGTAAAGAAGAGCCAGTTTGAAAATAAATTTTATCATTGAGTGCCCATAGATGTTGTTCATGCCATGCATTGCCAGAGTATTTTTTAGAAAGGTCTGTCCAGTTGGTTCCATTGTTTGTTGAGAAGTACAATTTCACGCTATCAGAGAGCATATACAAGGTTCCTTCAGCACTTCTTGCCACACTAAATACCGTGTCGGGTGTTGATACATTTGTGAAGTTTGCACCATCATCAGTTGAAAATGCAAAGCCGCCCGTGATGGAGTAAAACAGGTTGCCATACTGGTCGCGCTGAAATACCCTACCTGCCACACCTGTTATTTCAGTGAATGTGCTGCCGTTATTCACGCTCTTGTATAGGTGCGGATTGAAGCTGTTGGTGTCAGTGTTTTCAACAAGATACAGGTCACCATTGTTTGCATAAAATGCAGTGACATATAAACCCTGCCCTACCAAATTGAAACTTCCTCCTGTAGTGTTTTGTGCAAATACCGAATCGCTATGTAACACGGGTATCAGAATTTTCTTGTCAGAATAATAATCCGCAACAAGGCGGTAGTTGGGGTTATCTGTTCGCGCAGGCACTGGATACTGTTGAAATGTAACCTGGGCAAATCCGGTGAAAAACAAGAGTGTAAAAAGCGCTAAGAGGCTTCTCTTTTTCATGGAGAGCAATTGATGGGGGATTAGAAATGTTTTTAATCGAACAAATCGTTCAGCCAATGCTTTTTCCGGTGGTACTTGTGCTGGTCATGGTATTTATCGTCTTTGTAATACGTCTGTTGTGGAGGTGCTGGCTGGTTTGCTTTTTCTCCTGCAATGACCTTGTCAATAATTTTGTCCATCTCGCCCCGGTCGAGCCAGATGCCTCTGCATTGTGGGCAATAATCAATCTCAACTCCCTGACGTTCAGACATTACCAAGTCTGTATTGGTGCAAGTAGGACATTTCATTTTATCGAATTTTAATGTTGCAAGATAGGCGCAAGATTTGATTAAACCAAAATGAATCTGGTGCTTTAAGGCAGTTTCAGGAAATTATCGAAATATTGCTGCCGTGTGGTATCCTCCCAGTGTATCAGGTAATAGCGGTATTGGTATATCTGAAATTGGCATAGCATTACCAGCACAGTCAAAATGATCAGACGAGGTATACGTTTTTTTTGTTGACTGAGCCATGTTGTAAGGGGCAGCGCAAAGAGAGGCAGGTATTCAACCAGTACCCTTGATGAAAAACTCCCCCCGTACCACCAGTTGTTCCATGATGATAAAATAATACAAACCGCCAGCATGTAAACGAACCAATATATAGCCCGGAAGCGCGATTTGTGGTACAAGCTCAATAGACCCAACACCGCAATAAGAAGAATAGGGGTATATAAAAAAGCACCTTTTTTGAAGCTGAATAAAAAGTCAAACAGGTGAGGAGGGCCGAAGTGTTCTCCTGGATAGGTATCAATAAAAAGCACACCGGTTTGCATGTACCACAATAATGGCTGGATAAAAGCAATTGCAATAAAAATCAGAAGTGGAACTAAAAGGCGGATACCTGTATCTTTTATTTGTCTGAAAAAGGTGATTTCATTTTCAATAACAAGCGGGAAGCTTGCCAAAAGAATAACATTCATTGGCCTGACCAATACAATGCAACCCGCCACAAGTGCTATTGCCAGTATTGTTTTGGCTTGTGTTTTTTGAGCCCATTGCTGAATCAATAAAAGATAACATGTTGCTAAAAAGAAGGAATAAATATGCGACATGCCCGGTTCAATGACCGCATAATAGAACAGGTTGGTGCCAAATAAAAGTACCGGAAGGATGATTGCTACGATAGTATCACCTGCTCCTGCCCGGGTTAATATACGACCAAGCAACCATAAGCCAGCCAGTGCATAAAAGAGTGCAGCAAGAGAAATAAACACCGGATATAGATAGGAGTAACCATCTGTAGGCCCCCCCCATATCCAGCTTCCCAGATGAGCAGCCAGAAAGAAAGGAAGTTCAAGAAAGGCCGTCCCGACTGAATATTTGTTTACGGTTTGCCTGTTAACCTGTAAACGGTAATCGAACCATGTTTCTGGAGTCAGGTATTTTTGTTCAACGGTATCAAAGAATCCGAAATGGATATCCTGGTAAATAAAAACTGCCGGAAGCCAGGCATAATATCCCTTTGCATCAGCTTCGATAACGGAAGGCGAATATTTCTCAGGCCAGTTGAGGTTGATTGTGGTAAGTAACAAAATCAGTGCAGACAGCACCCATGTGAGAAACTGTGGTTTTGCTGAATACATGAATTTGCTCACATTTTATTCGACGGCAACATTTTTCAAAGATAGGTATTCAAGGCTTGTAAGTGACATTTCGCCCCGCTGGGGCTAGAAGGATTTCGCTCCGCTGGGGCTAGAAGGATGGAAGTGGCTACAAACAATTAGCACTATGACTTAGCATCATGATTGTTTAGCTCCGAAGGAGCGGCACCAAAATCTTCAAAAATGTATTCGGGTCTGAATTCTATTTGATATGCTTCTAAAAATTCAATGTACTCTTGTCTGAATGTTTTCTTTTGGTGGTGATCTTCCTGATTAAGAATGTATTTGACCTCCGTTTGAATTTGCGATTGTGCTACAGAAAATGCCCCAAATCCTGCTTGCCATTCGAATTTACCTGTTACCAATTTGTTTTCATTTATCCATTTCGACGAATTGGCTTTAACATCCCGAATCAAACCGGAAAGATTGCATTCGGGTTTTAACCCGATGAGTATATGAATATGGTCGGGCATACCGTTGATGATCATCAGTTTTTGGTTTTTGTTGGTGATGATACCGGTGATGTATTGGTACAAGTTCTCTTTCCATGATTTAGCCATGAGATTGGCTCTGCCTTTTACGGCAAATATTACATGTACGTATAATTGGGTGTAGGTATATGGCATGATTCGTTTTTATTAATGTTTCGCCCCGTTGGGCCTATGTTGATATCGCCGGGGCTAGGTGGATGCTTCTTTCACGTCGTGAGGCAAATAGTAGCGCACAACCGCGTCAGGAGCGGCATTAATGGTATCTTTTGCTTTTACCGGGTTAACATGCGTAAAAAAATGTGGGTTATCATTAAATAGCGCCGATAAAGTATGGTTTTATATCATTGAGATTGCTTTACGACATAATTCGCTGTCACCTCAATTCTCATTCTTCATAAATCAGGTATTTCTTGCGTATTTGGTTAAATTTAATTAAATCGTTTTTCCATGAATCGCTGATTTCCTGTTCGGTTTTGCCTGCTATGATTGCTTTGCGCAGCTTGTCGGTGCCGGCGTGTTGGTCGAATGTTTTTGTAAAAAAGACATTCTTGTCTTTTGCTGCCTTGTACATATTGAGCAGCCAGAATAAATAAACCTTGCGTGAATCACGGATAAAATTCTCACCAAAACCGTTCAGGTCAAAGCCGGTACATTCTTTTCCTTCGTACATCGGATGCTTGCTTCCACGTACCGGTTGGGGGGTGAAATGGTATTTTCCTTCTGAGCATCCGGGGAAGCCGATTTTTTCAAATGGATTTGCGGTCCCACGACCAACGCTTACCGTAGTACCTTCAAACAAACCCAGTGAAGGGTACAAGTAGATGGCATTCATAGTCGTAAGATTCGGTGAGGGAGCTGTGGTAATCTGGTAGTAAAAGCGGTGTTTCCAGCCTTTGCAGGGGATAACTTTCAAGGTGCTTTTTACTTTTCCTTTCAACCATCCTTCGCCATTCACCATTTGGGCATATTCACCCACCGTCATCCCGTGCACAAGGGGCACTGGGTGCATGCCGAGGAAGGAGCGAAAAGCAGTATCCAGCACCGGCCCGTCAACATAATGGCCATTCGGGTTAGGACGGTCGAGCACATAGAAAGGGATTTTTTGTTCAGCACATGCTTCCATCACGTAAGTCATGGTGCTGATATAAGTATAAAAGCGGACACCCACATCCTGTATATCAAACACCACCAGGTCAACATCCTGAAGATGTTCCGGGAGAGGTTTTTTCTGTTTCCCGTAGAGTGAAACCAGGGGGATGCCTGTTTTGGCATCCTTGCCTGAGGCAACGTGTTCACCCGCATCGGCATCGCCTCTAAAGCCATGTTCAGGAGCAAAGACACAGTTTATTTTTAGTCCTTTGCTCAGGAGGGTATCTACCAGATGGGTTTTGCCGATGAGCGATGAGTGGTTGGCTACCACAGCAATTCGTTTTCCTTTAAATTCAGGCAGATACAGGTCCATTTGGGAGGCACCGGTTTGCACTTCTTTGTCGCTCACTATTACCAATTCGGTTCTGTTGGGGTTTTGTGCATTGATAAATCCGGCAAAAAAGAAGGCAAGAAGGAGAAACCCGGGGCATTTATTACCTTTCGGGCGCTTAATATAATTCATCTGGGTTTGAGGTTTTCGTGGTTTATAGCAAGACGTATGTTGCGGCAGGGAGGCGATAAAAGCCGTATTTCCGGTCCGGTTGTGCGGATATCTATTGGAGCAATTGCGATAAGTCTGGCGGTGATGATCATTTCAGTGGCAATTGTTACAGGTTTTCAGCAGGCAATCCGGGCGAAAGTTATAGGATTCGGAGCGCATATTCAACTTAGCAATTTTGATTCCAATCATTCGCTTGAATCAAAACCGATCGAAAGAGATGCGGCATTGGAGCAAAAATTACTGCAAAATCCTGAAATAAAACACTTGCAGGTATTCTCTGTAAAGCCTGGTATCATTAAGTCTTCAGGCGCTATTGAAGGTCTTTTGTTTAAAGGGATTGACAAACAATACGACACCTCGTTTCTGAAGAAGCATTTGGTAAAAGGAAGGCTGCCAGTTTTTGAAGATACATCGAAAAGTGCTGAGGTACTTATTTCTGCGACCCAGGCCCGCCTGCTGCATTTAGCGGTTGACAGCAGTTTTGTGATGTATTTTGTGCAGGACCCACCAAAGGCAAGAAAGTTCAGGGTAGCCGGGATTTACGACACCGGTTTGGGCGAGAATGATTTTGACCGTTTGTATATCTGGGGTGATGTCCGTGTTGTAAATGGTCTTGCCAGGTGGGAACCCGGGCAGGTGAGTGGTTATGAAATCAGCCTGCATAACCTTGAGCATTTGGCTGAAACAGAAGCATGGGTATATGAACAAATTCCGCAGGAGTGGAACTCAGAGACCATTGGCATGCGTTATCCACAAATATTCAGCTGGCTTGAGCTGATGGACACCAATGTGATGATTATCATCGCACTGATGCTGGTGGTATCGGTAGTAAATATGGTCACTTGTTTGCTTATTCTGATTCTTGAAAAGGCACGCATGGTGGGTATTCTAAAAGTGTTGGGGGCGGATAACCGCAGGGTTGCCGGTATCTTTCTACGGCAATCATCAGTAATGATTTTGGGCGGTATGTTGATTGGCAATATCCTTGCTTTTTTGCTTTGTTATATCCAGATTGAGACAGGGATGATTACACTCAACAAGGAGACCTATTATTTATCGGTGGTTCCCATTCATATTGATTGGCTGCATGTGTTGCTGATTAATGCACTGACCTTTGTTATATCGTATTTATCACTGTTGTTGCCTGTGTATATCGTTTCCGGAATCAGGCCTGCCAGGGTAATTCGCTTTGATTAAGCCGACCAACATACGGCCGTTAAATTAATTTAATGCTGAGGTGTCTTGTTTTGCAGGTAAGTCAGAAGAATATCTCCGGAAACAGCTAAAAAAATCAAAGCAGCACCCCAATAAAAATTAGGGCCGAACAGTTCGTATTCGTTGAATAACCAGAATGCAAGTGCGATGCCATAGACCGGTTCAAGATTAATTGCAAGGTTCACTGAAAAAGGGCTGAGTACTTTGAGTGATTTTATTGAAAGGCTGAATGCAAGTACCGTACAAAATGAGCTTAGCAGAAACAGATACAACCAGTCAGAAGCATTCGGAATGAAATTCCCTGTTGGCCAGTATGAATTCATCAGAGGGAGCAGTATGCTGAGCGCAACAAATCCGGCACTTAGCTCATACAAAGTAAGCAGGCGAACATCGTATTTATGTACTACCGTTTTGTTGAGAACCGTAAACAAGGCGCTGAAGAATGCTGCAGCAAGGCCCAGTAAAATTCCGTTTAGGGCACTGTGTTGTGTTCCGACCATCAGCCAAATTCCGGCAATTACCAATGAACTAAAAAAAAGATGTGTTTTTGAGAGTGATTTCCTGAGAATGAGTGGTTCGAGCAGGGCAGAGAAAAATGCAATAGCCGAAAGGCATATCATAGCAACCGAAACGCCAGCAACCTTGATTGTTTGGTAAAACAGCAACCAGTGGAATGTAATTGCAAGTGAAAACAATGAAAGGCGCAAAGTTTCTGCCTTGCTGAGCAGTCTGAAACTTCCTGATAAGCGTGTAAGGAGGTACATCATCAGGGCAGTCATCCATAAACGGTGCCAAACCAATACGCCGGCCTGCAGGCTTATCAGGCGCCCCAAAATTCCAGTGAACCCAAATAAGAACACAGCGCTATGCAGTTCGGCATAAGCCCTGCGGATTACCGGATTGTCCATGTTTAGATATGCTTTTCAGCATGGTACGAGGAGCGCACCAATGGACCACTTTCTACGTAGCGGATACCTTTTTTCAAACCATATTCCTTGTACTGGGCAAAGCGTTCGGGGGTAACAAACTCAGCTACCGGAAGATGCTTAGGGGTAGGTTGGAGATACTGTCCGATTGTTAGAATCTCGATACCTGCTTTGTGTAAATCGTCAATAGTTTCGAGAATTTCTTCGTGTGTTTCACCAAGGCCCAGCATGATGCCTGATTTTGTTACACAACCTCCGGCTTTTAGACGTTGCAAGACTTCAAGGCTACGGTCGTATCGCGCCTGGATTCGTACTTCGCGGGTCAGTCGCCGAACAGTTTCGAGGTTATGGGAAACAATTTCCGGCATAATATCAATAATTCTTTGAAGGTTTTCCCATTTTCCGGCAAAATCAGGAATCAGTGTTTCAAGCGTTGTTTCAGGGCTTGTTTCGCGCACTGCTTTAACTGTTTCGGCCCATAATATTGAGCCGCCGTCTTTCAGGTCATCGCGGTCAACCGAGGTTATTACGCAATGTTTTACGCTCATGAGTTTCACCGAATTGGCTACCCTGCCTGGTTCCTGCCAGTCTACTCCACTGGGCATACCTGTTGCAACGGCACAGAAACCGCATGAGCGGGTGCAGATATTACCCAGAATCATAAATGTAGCGGTTCCGGCACCCCAGCATTCGCCCATATTAGGGCAGTTGCCACTCTCGCAAATGGTATGCAGCTGGTGTTCATCAACGATTTTGCGAAGCTGAAGATATTCCGGCCCTGTAGGGAGTTTCACCCTCAGCCATGAAGGTTTGTGCGTTCTTGTTTGTGCTGTTTTGCTATCGTCTGTCAGGGGTGATTCCATTGTTTGCCAAAAATAAACCGGATGAAGAAATTGAAAAAAAGGTACTGCCCCGGCTGATTGTCAGCCATGATGCTGATTTTTGCCGGGTATGCATTTAAAGAGATGCCTGTTTCGAGCATTTTGATTTTTTCTTCCTGGCTTCCGAAAGAGCAGTTGATTTGCCAGGTGCCATAGAGGCCGGGGTAAAAGCGACTTTGCTGAAAACCTTTAAAAAAGGGAGCCCGGCTGGAGATATTATCGGGGAAATGTTTTTCCGGATTGTAGCGTTCAAGTTTTTCCTGTATTCCTTCCATGTCAGACTGATGAAAGATATAGAGGTATACTGGCTTGGCCATAGCCAGTGAAAAACCTCCAAACCAGGAGTAGCCGATTGCTATGCTTTTTGTGTCGTTTTTAGGGTAGATGGTTTTCTGTATTCCTGCACCCAGTTGAATTGCGTTGAGGCTGATGAGTTTGCCATAAAGAAAGCCATTGCTGTTCTTGCTAAATGCATTCACTGATTTTACTTCTTTAGGGTGCTTTAGATTTTGAAGGGAGCAATCGTAGAGAAAAGTTTTGGTATAGTGGAGTTTTTTCCCTTTCCGGAAGTGAAGGCCCAGGCCACGGCTGTTAAGGCTTACACCGCCCTGCACCACATTTCGGTAAATGATTTTACTTTCATCCACACCCTTTACCAGCTGCGCATTCAACCGGGGTGACCACAGCATGAAAAGTGCACTAAAGATAAAAAGCAAGCGACCCATGGTAGAGAGGGCAAAGATACAACAGAATAAAGGTATTATCTTTGTGCAATGGCAACACTTCATACCCGCTACCTTGGCGAATTGCGCACCGAAGTTACCCATCTGGCCAGTGGGGCGTCGTTTATTACCGATGCACCGCTTGACAATCAGGGGAAAGGTGAATCAATTTCGCCCACAGATACACTCTGCGCAGCATTTACCTCCTGCATGTTTACCCTGATGGGCATTGCAGCCCGTACACATGGGATAGACATTGACGGCATCAGGGCAGATACCACCAAACACATGGGAACAGAACCCAGGCGGGTTGTTCGAATAGAAGTTCGGATTTTTGGATTCCCGAAGGTTTATACTGAAAAGGAGAAAATCATTCTGGAGCGTGCAGCCAGAACCTGTCCGGTGGCAATGAGTGTCCATCCGGATATAAAGCTTGAAGTAAGCTTTGAGTTTGATTAAGCCGGACGCTCAGAAGAAGCAACCGGATGTTTGCCGTATGCGGGGCAGTCAACTTTCTTGGCTCTACAAGAGCTGAAGCTAAGAACGAAAAGTACTAAGCAGGCTGAAACAACAAGAAACTTCCTCATCTGGTTCTGAAAATTCCTGCAAAATTAACATATTTTAAGACTTGAATAACGTATTTGATTTTTTTGTTGCAGAATGCTTGCTATAGGCCGGGCAATCTACTTTTGAGCTCATGCAGGAGCTCAGGATACAGGTAAAAAAGAGGAGCAACATGGAAGCTGTCAGGTACCTTTTCATGGTTTCTAAGGTTTGGTTATGACGTGCTGCTTCGATAGATATGTATTAAGAACAATGAAGATTTATACGGTGTTGTCGGATGGGGGTTACAAAAGAAGAACGTAATTTCAGGCTTCTGCGTATGTTTGCATACCGGATATTTTTTTAACATGGCTTCAGAAACCCTTGTTCCCCGTATAAATGAAGGTTGGAAGCAAGCTTTGAAGGTTGAATTTGCAGCGCCTTATTTTCATACGCTAAAAGCCTTTTTGCTTCAGGAAAAGGCGACCCATACAGTATTTCCGCCCGGTAATCAGATTTTCGCGGCCCTTGATTTATGTCCGCCTGAAAAGGTAAAAGTGGTAATTGTAGGTCAGGACCCCTATCATGGTCCGGGTCAGGCGAATGGTCTGTGTTTTTCGGTTGCAGCGGGTGTTCGGTTGCCCCCTTCGCTACAGAACATTTTTAAAGAGATAAAGACTGACCTTGGCTGTGACAACGGCAAGCAGGGAGATTTAAGCTCATGGGCACGTCAGGGGGTACTTTTGCTCAATACCTCACTCACGGTAAGGGCTGCGTCGCCCGCTTCACACAGCAATAAGGGTTGGGAACAGTTTACTGATGCGGTGATACGTTATTTGTCGGCCCAAAAACAAGGGCTTGTTTTTTTGCTTTGGGGTGGTCATGCACGGCAAAAAGAGAAGCTGATTGACAGCAGCCGGCATTTTGTATTACAGGCAGCGCATCCTTCACCACTTTCGGCTTACAATGGCTTTTTTGGCTGCCGTCATTTCAGCCAGGCCAATAAGATTTTACTTGATCAGGGGCGCGAGCCAATTCAGTGGTGTCTTTGATGGGCATGTACCGGATAATAATTTTTGTTTTTTTGTTTGGTGCACAATTGCTTTCGGCGCAAACGTACTGGTTGCGGGTGGTGCCGGCGGAGCCGCTGAAGTTGAATTATCCGAATAAACGGGTAGGCGAAAAGGAGCATTGGCAAGTGCTTGAAAGTTTATTAGCTGACTTGCGTTCAAAAGGCATGTTAGAAGCAAGTATAGATTCAAGCTTCCTGAGCGGTGATACCTTATTGGCTTATTTGCATGTGGGTAAGGTTTACAAATGGGCAAAACTTTCTGCCGGAAACCTTGAAGAGGGGGCGCGTTCGGCCAGTGGCCTCAGGGAGAAGCTGTTTAGAAACGCTGTGCTGAACCCTTTGCAGGTTTCAAAATTACTAAAAAAGACGCTTGTTTATTACCAGAACAATGGCTACCCCTTTGCCAGCGTTGGTTTCGATAGTGTGCAGCTCGAGGGTATTTATTTTCGGGCAAGTGTAAAGGCCACAACAGGCGACCGCTTTCTGGTAGATAGTCTGAACCATCGTGGTGATGCCCGCATCAGCAAAACATATCTTGAAAATTACCTGGGGATAAAACCAGGAGATCTATACCGTGAAAATCTCATTTCGGCAATTCAGACTCGTCTGAAAGAGATTCCATTTGTGCAGGTGTACCGTCCGCCAGATGTGTTTCTGACAGGTCGTTCGGCACTTATCCGGCTTTATTTGAATAACCGGAAAGCAAGTAATTTTAGTGGAATCATTGGTGTATTGCCGAATAGTACGAACGGCGGGAAGCTATTAATTACCGGTGAAGCCAATCTGAAAGTAAAAAATGGTTTGGGGCGCGGAGAGTCAATAGATGCTGAATGGAGGCGGCTTCAGGCGGCTACCCAAAGTTTGAATGTTGCGGTAGCCTGGCCCTTTTTGTTCAATACGCCGTTTGGAGTTTCTGGCAAGTTTAATCTTTACAAAAAAGACACCTCCTTTATAAATGTGCAGCCTCATCTTGGCCTCTTATTTTCTATGCGTGGAACAGATTATCTAAAAGCATTTTATGAGATGCGAAGTAGCGCTTTACTGTCAACACGCGGCCTTTCGCATATCACTACCCTGCCTGATTTTGCTGATGTTTCAAATTCATTGTATGGTTTAGAGGTACATCTTAACCGTTTAGATTACCGGTACAATCCCCGGAAAGGCTATCAAATACTTACCCGCCTTTCTGCGGGCCGGAAAAGGATTAAGAAAAACGCAAATGTCAATCCTGCGGTTTATCAAGGCTTAAAGCTGAATACCAATCAATTAAGTGCTTTACTCGAGGCTGATTTATTTGTCCCTCTGTTTAAACGTGCTACTTTTCGAACAGGGCTACTGGGGAGCTGGATGCAGGGGCAAACCCTGTTTGAGAACGAGTTGCCCCGGATTGGCGGCCTGAACAGTCTGCGCGGATTTAATGAAGAGAGCATTTTTGCATCGAGTTATGCTATTGTGAATTTAGAATACCGATATCTGTTTGAAGAAAACGCGTATTTGTTTGGCTTTGTAAATGGTGCCTGGTATGAGAACCGGGCCGTTAACCGCAATCTATCAGATTTGCCTTATGGCTTTGGTGCAGGAATAAGTTTTGAAACAAAGGCAGGTATATTTAGTGTAAGCTATGCTTTGGGGAGCGAGCATCAGCAGCCGGTTCAATTCAGGACTGCCAAGGTGCATTTTGGGTTGAGTAATTTGTTTTGAATACTGGCGTTTCAATGGTCATAGAACAGGTGGATGATATGTTTTAATTACCTTTGAGCCATGTCAGTAGTAGTTTCAAACGTTAGCAAATGGTATGGGTCGCAAAAGGCACTCGATGAAGTATCATTTCAGATAGGCAAGGGGGAGGTTTTGGCTTTTCTGGGGCCGAATGGTGCGGGGAAATCAACCATGATGAAAATTATCACCACCTTTATTGCTCCCACGAGTGGTTCGGTGAAGGTGTGTGATTTTGATATTATAGGGGCCTCACTAGAGGTACGCAAGCGGGTCGGATATCTTCCGGAGCATAATCCGCTATATGTGGATATGTATGTGCGGGAGTATTTGCAGTTTATCGCCGGATTGCACCGGATAAAGAACAGCGAAGGGCGTGTAAAAGAAATGATTGCGCTTACCGGGCTTGAACCTGAGCAACACAAGAAAATCGGGGCACTCTCAAGAGGATACCGGCAGCGTGTAGGTTTGGCACAGGCCATTATTCATGACCCGGAAGTGTTGATTTTAGATGAGCCAACCAGCGGTTTAGACCCGAATCAGCTAATAGAAATCAGGGCATTGATACGTCAGTTGGGCAAGGAAAAAACGGTGATGCTTTCTACACATATCATGCAGGAGGTAGAGGCGATTTGCGACAAGGTAATTATCATCAAACAGGGTAAGATTGTTGCAAATGAGAAAGCATCTGGTCTAAGAAGTCAGCAATCAGCAGCACTTGTTCGTGTTGAATTTCGTGAACCTGTTCAGTCGGTATTATTGCAGCAGATCAATGGTGTGCTGAATGTTGCTGATCAGGGTGCGAATCGTTGGGTATTAACCAGTAGGGAAGGAGAAGATATTCGTCAGGCAATTTTTCAGTTTGCTGTTGAACACCAGTTAACTGTACTAACAATTTCGCGTGAAGAGCGTGATATGGAGCAAGTGTTCAGAGAACTTACTCAAAACAAAGATTGAAGCGCATACTCATCATTCAGACGGCCTATTTGGGTGATGTGGTACTGGCAACTGCATTGGCAGAGGCTTTACATGCCAGTCAACCGGGTGCTAGTATTGATTTCCTGATACGTAAGGGTGCGGAGGGCCTGTTAAACGGCCACCCTTTTTTAGGCCGGATAATGACCTTTGATAAGAAGGGCGGTCGGGCAGGGCAGCTATTCAGGTTGCTAGGTCAGATACGGGCGATGCGCTATGATTTGGTGGTAAATTGTCATCGTTTTGCATCTTCAGGGTTTCTGGCGGCTTTCTCAGGTGCGAAGGTGGTTAGTGGTTTTCGCAAAAATCCTTTTTCCAGATTTTACCATTACCGTTATCCTCATGAGATAGGAAACGGGATGCATGAAATTGACCGGAATGCTTTGTTGATATCATTTCTTCCGCATACAGTGCGTTTCCTGCCGAAGCTTTATCCACCTGCAAACAATAGCCCGGGCATCAAGCCTTATGTATGTATTGCGCCTGCATCGGTTTGGTTTACCAAGCAATGGCCGGAGCATAAATGGGTAGAACTTATCAAAACTTTGCCGGCATCCTATACGGTATATTTACTGGGCAGCGGAGCGGATATTGCACTCTGCGAACGCATTCGGATTGCAGCCGGGAAGGAGCAGGTGATCAATTATGCCGGGCAGATGAATTTGCTGCAATCAGCTGGTTTTATGAAAGATGCTGAGATGAATTATGTAAACGATTCTGCGCCATTGCATCTGTGTTCAGCAGTCAACGCACCTGTAAAAGCGATATTTTGCAGCACTATACCGGGTTTTGGGTTTGGTCCTTTGTCGGATTCTGCGCAAATAATAGAGATTGAGCAGCCGCTTTATTGCCGGCCTTGCGGTTTGCATGGCTTCAAAGCCTGTCCGGAAGGGCATTTCCGTTGTGCTGAAGAAATCAATGTAAAAAAGGTTATTTAGGTCTTTTATTTGATAAAAACATTTTGTCGCTTCTGGAGATAGCATTGAACTGAAAGGGCAGATTGATTTACGTTATACACAAGGCATGAGCAGTGAAGTCAAAACAAAGATTGAACGATTCTGTGCTTATCAGGAACGCTGTCAGGAGGAGGTACGTCAAAAACTTGCTTCACTGCTGGTACGTGGCAGGGAGGCTGAAGCACTGATTGCTGATCTTATTGCAAATGGTTTTCTGAATGAAGAACGTTTTGCCCGAACATTTGCAAGAGGCAAGTTTCGAATGAAACATTGGGGAAGGCGTAAGATTGAAGCGGCGTTGCGTTCTAAAAAAGTATCGCCCCCCTGCATCCGGCTTGGTATGAAAGAAATTTCAGATATTGAATACAAAAGGCAACTGCTGAAACTCATCGAAAAAAGTCAGATAAAAACTCCTACCGATGCACGTAAATGTTTCCGTCAGCTGCAAGCAAAAGGCTACGAACCGGCCCTGATAAACGATCTCATGCGTAACACCGGTTTGACAGATGGTTTTTCAGAAGGGTTTTAGCTGTTCAATGACATTTTAGCCTAAAAAAAGACTGGCAGGGATTTTGTACCTTTGCCATTTCAATCTATTGCCATGCGTCTTCTGCTGATTATCTTAGGTATTTACATAGTGTACAGGTTGTTCTTTAACCTGATTCTTCCTTTGGTGGCACGCCATTTCATGCAAAAAGCGGCCCAATCAATGGAAGGGGCATTCAGACAACAAGGCTACCAAGCACCACCGCGCAAAGAAGGGGAGATACGCATCGAGACCCCGGGTGAAACCAGAAATGACGGCGAATACGTTGATTACACTGAGGTTCGTTAAAGCAAAGCAACTTATTCAGTTTCTTCACTTCCTATCAGCACCCTTTGTATCAATAGTATCTGGCCTTTTCCTTCCAAAAAAAACGCCTGAACAAATCACCTGATTTACAGGCGAAGCCGCCCACAACACCGCCCAGAAGTCCGGTAATGGGCACGAGCAACAAAGGCACATCCGGCAAAGGAAACAACTGAATCATCCGGGATGAAAGTATCTCATCGTTCTGCAAATCAAGGTAAAGCGCATACAGGCTCCATGTCAGAAATGCTGCTGAAAAGGCTGCCAAAAATGCAGAACGGCCCATGGGAGCAGTGAGGTATCCGGCCAATAGGCAAGCAATGACCAAGCCCCACCAGGGCAAAAAAATCTGATGCAGTACTATCGCGGCAACGATTATCCCGGTCCGCAACAAAAATGCGCTCTGCCTTTTATCCTTTTGCATAAATCAGGTATAAGATACGTTTTGCCTGTTCGTCTTTCCGCAGCATCCGAATTTTGAAATACTTGCCATTCACCCAGGTATTGATAAAATTATCGTAATACCTGCTCCCCGGATTGCCGCTTTGCCCTCCGGGATAAACACCGTAAGCTGCTCCTTGCGTGCCCGGACTTACAATCATCCGCCACGAAGGGCCGTTTTTATTGCTGCATGCGTTCACGATACCCGAATTGCCCCCAATAAATAAATTTCCGACGCTGAATGCTTTTTGCCTGGTCAAATGTTGAATGTTAGTGTTTTTGAACCATGCCCAGGCCAGTGGCTTGCTTTGATTTTCAGATTGCCAGTGCCTTACCTCCTGAATTGCTGCCAAATATGACATCCGGCAAATAGCCTGCAGGTTTTCTTTTTCAGTTGTAGCTTTTATATCAGTGAATTGGTTTTCAGGAAAATGTTGCAGGTAGCGAATTGTTTGAAATGTACCCGGTTTTACAAGTACTTCTCCATCAGCCTGAAACTCATCCCAAAGCAGCTCTGTAAAATGCTTCCACCAGGCTTCGAAATATACAGGAGCCACCTGACCGGGTGCATTCAGATAATCCCATTTGAGCAAATAACCAACAGCCTGCCTGTCATCTTTGCTTAAGCTTTGAATATCAAGGTTTCGCAGAAGCATTGGCAAACTTTCGCGCGCATACAAGTTGAAGTTATCGTTTTGTATCTGCATCATATCTTCGGGTCTTGCCTTATTTAGCCCTGCCAACAGGCTGTTAATGCGCCTGTTGCGATAATACTCGTATATGCCGTGGTAATGATATGGCCAGGTGCTGTCAGTCGGGTGCTGGTTAGCCGAACTCACCCAAGCTCTTGGCGGATTCAATACTGCAGGATTGGCTGAATCGGGTATAAATCCCTGCCAGGCTGTGCTGCTGCGTGTGCCATCTAAAATAAACCTACCCTGATCGGGATAACGATTCACAAACAAACCCTGCTGGCGAATGGCGATATCTCCTGATGCAGATGCAAAAACAAAGTTCTGTCCGGGGCAAACATAATGGCTCAGTGCTTCAGTGTAATCTTTGTAATTCTCTGCCCTGTTGAGCTGGTGAAATGTGAGCAACTCATTGCCCGGCTCATGAGCAGTCCAGCGTAAAGCAAGGTTTGCGGAGGTATTTCCATGATGAAACCAGGCATCATAGGTGAGTGGTCCGTAATGGGTATATACAATGGTATCATATACCGGAGGCCTGCCTTTGACCACAATACGCTCAAGCACTTTTTTTGTCTTCAGCCACTTGCCGTCAGACAGATACTCATTCCGGCTTGCGTCACGAAACTGAATATCATACCAGTCTTTCACATCCATCGCTGCATTGGTAATTCCCCATGCAATTGAATCATTGAATCCGGAAATAACACAAGGCGCACCGGGGATGCTTACCCCGTATACATTCTGCTCCGGGCTGTTGAGTTGCACTTCAAACCATATTGAGGGGAGGTTCAATGGCAAATGGGGGTCATTACTTAAAATAGGTTTTCCACTTTGCGTTCTGCTGCCTGCAACAGCCCAGTTATTGCTTCCCAAATCGGGTTCAGGGCGCTCAGCCGACGGAGCATACATGGCAGTTGTACGTATTGAATCAGGTAATGTGACAGGTGCAAGCGGACTTAGCACTGGTTTTGAAAAGGCAGTACCTATGGGTATAACCGGGTCAAGTAGGGTATCAGGGAAAACCGGGAAAAGTGTCTGGAAAACATTTTCGCCAAAACGGTTTACAGCATTGGTGTTTTCAAAATCATTCTCATAGCTGGTCAGCAGATTGGCCATGTACTTCAATAACAAAGCAGTTTTGTATGGCGACCAGGGTTCAGGCTGGTAATTGAGTAATTTGAATTCAAGGGGATATTCAGCGGGGAGCAGCTCATTTATCCGTGCATTCACGCCGGCAGCATAAGCTTCAAGTATTTCCTTGCTCGCAGGGTCGCTCATCATAAACGCTGCCGAGCGTTTTGCCGCATCCGGCAAGCCAAGCCGACGTGTAAGCTGGTCAGTCTGCAAGGTTTTCTCACCGGCAACTTCTGACAGGCGGCCCGCAGCAGCACGGCTTTGCATATCCATTTGCCATAACCTGAACCGTGCGCAGATGTACCCCTGCATGAAATACAAATCATGTGTATTTTCTGCAAAAATGCGTGGCACCATGCGCTCATCAAAATTGACGTAAACAGCACCTTTCAGGCCTTGAATATGCATCTCACCCGACTTAAAATGCAAGGGGCCTTCTGCATTCTGCCAGAACCCACCGAAAGGGTCAAAGAATTTCCCGGGTGGTGGGAGCGAGCCCTGTGGTTGCTGCAACACAATGGTTAAAACCACCGTGATCAGCAGGTTGATACTAAACAAGAATATCTTAGCAGGACTCGTTTGTTTCACCCCTGCAAGGTAAAATGTTTTGTCAAATCAATCATCCGGCATACACTAAACAGGTGAAACAATGTCTATAGTGCTCCATTTCCACGGTTTTTCTTACATTTCGCCCTTTCAAGCGATAACATGAATAAACTAATACTGCCTTTTTTATTGGCTTTTGTTGCAGCTGCTTACGGTCAGGCTTATGACCCCTTGCACCCACCCAATACTTATCAAAGTTCAGCGAACCCGAATTATTGGAAAAACAAAATGCCTTTTCCCGGATATTGGCAGCAGGATACCTATTACCAGATTAAGGCAAATATTGATGAGCAAACAGATATCATCAGCGCTACACAGCAGTTAACCTATACCAATAATTCACCTGACACGCTGCATTTTGTGTTTTTTCATCTTTACCAGAATGCTTTTCAGCCAGGGTCATACTCAGATGCGCTACACCATGCGAATAAGGTGAAACCAACTTATGGTAAATATGAAGAGCAGCTGCTGAATACCGTAGTTGAAAAAATGCAATGCAATGGTAATGACCTGAAGACTGAGCTCGACAATACCATTTTACGCGTATGGCTTGACAAACCACTACTGCCAAACACATCTGTTACGTTCGATATTGCTTTTAAAACCTATTTCGACAGTGGTACGGTGCGTAGGCGCATGAAGACCTTTGACGCCTACGGGAACAAACATTACGATGGTGTACACTGGTATCCGCGTATTTGCGTTTATGACCGGAAATTTGGCTGGGAAACAGACCAGCACCTTGGAAAAGAATTTTACGGTGATTTTGGTGCTTATGATGTTGAATTAACCTTTGCCGATAACTATGTAATGGAGGCTACCGGCTATCTGTTGAACCGTGAAGAAGTGCTGCCGGATGAACTACGCCAGAAGCTCGACATAAAAAACTTCGCTAAAAAGCCCTGGGATGAAGCCCCTTCAATTATCACCCCTTACGACCCCAGCAAGCGCAAAACCTGGAAGTTTCACGCCGAGAATGTGCATGACTTTGCCTTTACAGCCGACCCAACCTACCGTATTGGCGAAGAAGAGTGGAACGGTATTCAGATCATTTCACTTGCTCAGGAACCCCATGCCAGTGGATGGCAAAACGCTGCTTCGTATACAGCCAAGGTAGTTGAAGTGTACTCCCGTGATTTTGGAATGTATGTGTACAACAAAATGGTAGTAGCTGATGCACGTGATGGAATGGAATACCCAATGATTACCCTCGACGGGGGCTCTGACCCTGGATACCGTGGTTTGCTTGCCCATGAAGTGGGGCATAACTGGTTTTTCGGTCAGGTAGGAAACAACGAAACCTACCGTGCTGCTCTCGATGAAGGTTTTACCCAGTTCTTAACCGTTTGGGCCGAGGAGCACATTGACGGCAAGGGCGGTCAGGCACCTGAGAAACCCAAAAATTACCAGCAACGTTATTACAAACCTCTTGAGAAACGTCTTGGAAGTGCTTACTATGGTTACCTTCGTGATGCCATTAGAGGAGACGAAACTACCCTGAATACCCATTCAGATGATTTTGATGGCGCTCTCAGGCATGGTGGTGGATATGGACAGGTGTATTACAAAACCGCAGCGATGCTTTTTAATTTGCAATATGTACTTGGTGATGAGCTGTTTCTGAACGCAATGAAACATTACTTCAATCAGTGGAAAATTGCACATCCCTACGTTGAAGACTTCCGGAACTCTATCATTCAATACACCAAGGTTGACCTGAATTGGTTTTTTGACCAGTGGCTCGAAACTGCCAAGACCATTGATTATAGTGTGCGTTGCGTGAAAAAGAAAAAAGACGGCCAATTTGAAATTCACTTCCGCCGTAATGGTGAGATGCAAATGCCCATTGATTTCTCAGTGTTTGACAAAGCAGGCAAACGCCATGATTTCTACATCCCAAACAACTGGTTTGAGAAAAAAACTGATGCCACAATATTGCCACGCTGGATAGGATGGGGTAAGTTGAAGAATGACTACACCGCCAATGTAAAAATCACTGCAGGTATTGAAAAGATTGTTATTGACACAAGCTACCGCCTGGCCGATATCAACATGCTTAACAATAGCCGGAAAAAGCCGGTAGACCTTCGCTTTGATTCAAGGGTATCAAGTCCGTCAGATTGGCGAAACTACGAACTGTTTGCCAGGCCTGACCTTTGGTACAACTTTTTTGATGGAGTGAAATTTGGTTTTAATATCAATGGCAACTACATGAATTACCGCCATATTTTCGATTTCACAGTATGGCTCAACAGTGGCTTGGGAAAGGTTCGTGAAGGCTTTACCGATGTTTACAATGCATACAATCCTTTTTCGGTAAAAGGTTCATACCAAACGGCCACCGATAAAATTCTCAAAGGCTCGTCAGTTAATATCTCCGGGCGATACCTGGATGGCTTGATTGCAGCACAAGTCGGCTTTGAGGTAAAAAGCAGAAAAGGAGGCTCGGTATTTTACACCTATCTGAAGAGCCTTTACCGGGCTGATTCAAGTGATCTGAGTTACCTGATTTACCGGAACGACTGGGCAGCTGACCGCTGGAACGCCACCATCAATCTGGGTATTCGTCATACCTACACCTACCGGAAAGGAAGCGGGCAAATAAACCTGCACCTGCGCTCTACCACGGTGGGTTCTGATTACGACTACTCACAGGTCTGGCTTACGGCAATCAACCGCAACAAGCTTGGGAAACTCAGCCTTAACACCCGTTTCATTGCACAATGGGGGGCAGGCAATTACTTAGCACCTGAGTCGGCTTTGTTTCTTGCAGGTGCGAACCCCGAAGCCATGGTTGACAATAAATTTACACGCTCAAGGGCGTTCTTTCCACAGGAGTTGACTGGTTTTGGCAATGACATCAACCATTTTCATGCCGGTGGCGGACTTAATCTGAGAGGTTATTCAGGCTATTATGTACCGCACCTGCGTGCTGATGGGGCTATTGTATCAGCTTATAGTGGCAATTCAGGAGCTGCCTTCAATGCTGAGCTTGAGTTCGACAGGCTTTTTCCAATAAAACCCCGTTTTCTCAAAAACTGGCTAAAAGTAAACACCTATCTTTTTGGTGATATTGGAACGATAAACGTCAATATGCCTGGCGAAGCACTTGCTTTCTCTGAAATTCGTGCTGATGCAGGTCTGGGAATTGCATTTACTATCAAAAAATGGGGGCCTTTATCAAAAGAGGCACCGCTCACGCTGCGTTTCGATATGCCTCTATGGCTCAACCGTACACCGGCAGTTTCACCCGACTTCCTGCAATTCCGATGGCTCGTTGGCGTGAACAGGGCTTTCTAATGCGCAATAAGGCAGCAGGAGGGAGTTTGGGTTTGTCCTATGACTGACTCAACACGATGGCATTGTCTTTCACAATCTTACGCAGATTGATCAAGGCATAGCGCATACGCCCCAATGCTGTATTTATGCTGACATTGGTATAGGCGGCAATCTCCTGAAAACTCATATCGGCATATAAACGCAGCATCAAAACTTGGCGTTGCTCTTCGGGCAATTCTTTGATCAGGCGTTTTACGTCGCGTAAAATTTGCTCTTTGATCATTTTGTCTTCCACATTATCGTCGAGCATACGAATGGTTCTGAATATGTCAAACTCCTCCTTACCTTGCTTCTGAATTTGTGGAAGCCGCTTTTCTCTCCTGAAATGGTCAATACTCAAGTTGTGTGCTATGCGCATTACCCAGGGAAGAAATTTGCCTTCCTCATTGTAGTTACCTGATTTCAAGGTATGTATCACCTTGACAAATACATCCTGAAAGAGGTCTTCCGCCAAGGCAGCGTCCTTCACGAGCATCCGGATATACGCATATACCTTTTGCTTATGCCGATGGATTAATTCTGATAAAGCCTGTTCGTTGCCCTGGATGTAGCTGTGAACCAATTCCTGGTCCGGAGTCTGAACTGTAGTACGCATAACCTCGCTTTTTTAAATGTTAGACTTGATTTAAAAAGTAGCGGTGTTATCTATATAGTTCGGTTTTATGGGAATATCCTTCCCGAGTTTACAACAAAGTAAATAAAGAATTTTGAGAAAAGCAAATCTTTATTTATAATTTTGCCTCAACCTTACGTATGACTGAATCTGTGAAGAGTACCCGCGCTGATGTTTCGATGATTCATATCAAAGGAGCAAGGGTACACAACCTAAAAAATGTAGAACTCCGCATACCACGCTTTAAGTTGGTAGTTTTTACCGGTTTGTCGGGTAGCGGAAAATCATCTTTGGCCTTTGACACGCTCTATGCCGAAGGGCAAAGGCGCTATGTAGAATCGCTCAGTTCTTACGCACGTCAGTTTTTGGGCAGGATTAACAAGCCTGATGTTGATTTTATACAGGGGATCTCTCCGGCAGTGGCAATAGAGCAGAAGGTCAATACAACGAATCCGCGTTCAACGGTAGGCACCTCCACCGAAATATATGATTACCTGAAACTGCTCTTTGCCCGAATTGGTAAAACATACTCGCCCGTATCAGGCCAATTGGTGAGCCGATTCACACCCGGCCAGGTTGTTGACCTTGTAAATGCCAGCCCGGCTGGAACACGCATTGTACTGTATGCTCCACTTGACCCTGAGCGTTTTGCCGGAAAGAACAAAAACTTAAGTGTGTTGCGACAACTGGGCTTCTCCCGACTTCGCATCAATGGGGAGATGAAAAAGATTGAAGATTGGGAAAAAGAAAAAACAGGTTTGAGTAAAAGCAAACTTGAACTGTTGATTGACCGCTTTCAGGTTGACCCGGATGATACTGACAACAATAGCCGTATTGTTGACTCGGTGCAAACCGCACTCTATGAGGGTCGTGATGTTTGCCTGCTTGAATTTATTTATCCGGATGGGAAAACTGAAAGCCGCACAGTCAGTGCACGTTTTGAAGCCGACGGGCTTGAATTTGAAGTACCCACAGTACATTTATTTAGCTTTAACAACCCTTTCGGAGCCTGTAAAACCTGCGAAGGTTTTGGCAACGTGATAGGTATTGATGAAAATTTGGTTATACCTGATAAAAGTCTTTCTGTTTACGAAGGTTGTGTAGCTCCCTGGAAAGGTGAGAAAATGGGTGAATGGAGGGAACTTTTTGTTAAAAAGGCGATGAAATTCGATTTCCCGGTGCACAGAGCATATTATGACCTGAATGAAGAAGAAAGAAAGCACCTGTGGGAAGGCAACCAATATGTACAGGGCCTCAATGATTTCTTCCGGATGCTGGAAGAAAACGCATACAAGATTCAATACCGTGTGATGCTTTCACGCTATCGTGGTAAAACAACCTGTAAAGATTGTAAGGGTACCCGGTTGCGCAAAGACGCCGGTTATGTGCAAGTGGGGGGGAAGAACCTTATTGACCTTGTACTGTTACCAGTTGAAAAGGTAAAAACGTTCTTTGAACAGTTTGAGCCTGAACACTATGAACAAGCAGTTTCCGGAAGAATTCTTTACGAAATCCGGAGCCGCTTAGGTTTTCTTTGCGATGTAGGGCTGGGTTATCTTACCCTGAACCGGGCAAGTGCAAGTCTCAGCGGTGGTGAAAGTCAGCGGATTAACCTGGCGACCTCTATCGGTTCAAGCCTTGAAAGTGCGCTTTACGTTCTTGATGAACCCAGTATTGGCCTGCATCCAAGAGATACCGAGCGCCTTATTACCGTACTTAAACGTCTTCGCGACCTGGGTAATACCGTGGTGGTAGTTGAACATGACGAAGAAATAATGCATGCTGCCGACTTATTGGTAGATATGGGCCCTGAAGCAGGAAGCCTTGGCGGGAACATTGTTTTTAATGGAACTCACAATGAATTAATCACTGCCGGGAAAAGCCTGACAGCTGATTATCTCACCGGAAGAAGGCAAATCAAGGTGCCCACTGCACCACGAAAATGGCATCAGTTTGTCGGAATCAGTGGTGCCTCACATAATAACCTGAAACACATTGATGTGAAATTTCCACTCAATGTACTTACTGTAGTAACAGGCGTCAGTGGTTCGGGTAAAAGTACCCTGGTAAATAAAATCCTCTATCCGGCACTAAAAAAACTTTTTGAAGGCTATCATGAGCCAACAGGGCAGTTTGACAAGCTTTATGGCGATTACAAGAAAATTGCAGCAGTTGAATACATTGACCAAAACCCCATTGGCAAGTCGAGCCGCAGTAATCCGGTTACCTATGTAAAGGCTTATGATGAAATTCGTACCCTTTTTGCTACGCAGCCGCTTGCGAAGACCAGGAACTACAAACCATCAGTGTTCTCATTTAACGTAGAAGGCGGTCGCTGTGAAGAATGTGAAGGAGAAGGTTTTGTTACCATCTCGATGCAGTTTATGGCTGATGTAAAGCTTCAATGCGACCTTTGTGGCGGGCGGCGGTTCAAAGATGAGGTGCTTGAAATTCATTACAAAAACAAAAATATCTCCGACATCCTTGATCTGACCGTTGACGAAGCTATTGAGTTCTTCAAAGGAAAAGAGGCCGGAGCCACCGAAAAGAAAATTATTGCACGGCTGCAACCACTGGCCGACGTAGGTCTGGGCTATGTACACCTGGGTCAGGCCTCTTCTACGCTTTCAGGTGGAGAGGCACAAAGGATAAAACTTGCAGCTTTCCTAACACGTGGAACAAATCAGGCGAACACCCTGTTTATCTTTGACGAGCCTACTACCGGATTGCATTTTCACGACATCAGCAAGCTGTTAAAGTCATTTGAAGCCCTTATCGCACAAGGCCACAGCCTGATTGTAATTGAACACAACCTTGATGTGATTAAAATGGCCGACTGGGTAATTGACCTTGGGCCGGAAGGTGGTGAAGCCGGTGGCCAGCTTGTATTTGAAGGCACTCCGCACGACCTTGCTCAACACAAAGGCTCACATACCGGAAGGTTTCTGCGTGATAAAATAAATCAACCCTCCTTACCTGCCAACTAATGAAGGTACCTTATTTAAACGGACATATTTCTTACCGGGCTTCAGGGCAAGGGCCTGCAATTGTTTTTATTCACGGATTTCTCGAAAGTGCCCGTATCTGGAGGGCATTTGC
>JAIBAI010000114.1 GCA_019695235.1 Bacteroidia bacterium
TGATTTTGATAAGGCTACGCTTCGACCACAGTCTGTAGCAGAGCTTGACCGTTTGGTAAAACTTCTTGAGATGAATCCACGTATGCGTATTGAGATTTCAAGCCATACTGATAATGTAGGTTCGGCGGCATACAATGAAAAGCTTTCAGCAAATCGTGCGTTATCGGTTATTAATTATCTTGAGAAGAAGGGAATTAAGCTTCAACGCTTAGAGTACAAAGGTTACGGCTTTACTCAGCCAATTGCACCCAATGATTCTGACAAAGGCCGTCAGCTTAACCGAAGAACAGAGTTTAAAATTCTCTCGAATTAGTGCTTTCATGTAAAGCAACTTAAAGCTTCAGAATGTAGCGGCACTTTGATTTTGTGCGCATTTTTGAATGCATGAAAGGTGCAATTTCTGAAAAGAAAGACTGGGGGCAACTCCGATTTGGGTCGGATATAATTGCATCACTGTTGCCTGATAGGCAACCTTCCCGGGCTCAATTAATCAGGTAGAGCATTGCAGTTGTGTGGTAATTAGCACTCAGCTATCGTTAAAGTTCCCTTTCTGCTTTAACACAGGCAATTGATGCATAGCACAATAACCAATAGGAGAATAGTTGGGGTATGCATGGCGAAAAATGACAAATCATTTTCACTTTACAACAAAGGCGTGCAATCTTTTGAGGGTATAAAAAAAGGGGCGATGTACGGTCGCCCCTTTTTTTATTCATTTTGTTTTTAGTGCGCGACCATGAAGGAGCGATTCTTTTTAATACCTGTATTGAACAGAAGGCTAAGGTTATAGGCGCCGTTTGCCAAATGATGAACAGCAAGGTTAAGCTTGCCGGTTGCCGAAACACCCTCTGCATTGCCTTTGTATACCTGACGCCCAGCGGCATCAGTTATTTCAACTTCCTTCAAGGCATCCTTGTATCCGGAGCCTAATTCAACACCAAGATATTCAGATGAAGGGTTTGGATAAACCTTGATGTGGTATGATGCTTTGAAATTACCAGTTCCACCGGTTGGGTTAACGAAGATATTTTGTACAGAAGATTCACTGCAAAGGCCCCTTGTAACCTTCAATTCAACCGGGTATATGCCAGGTTCAGAGAATGTATAACTAAAGGAAGGCAGTGAAGAAAGCTGCGTAGGCCCTACAAACCAGTTGTATTGAACCAAGGGTGCTAAGCTGTTGGCATTAAATTGAATTTCCTGGCCAGCTTCGATCTCCGTTGAAGAAGCATTAAAGTCAGGGTTTGCAGCTATTGCATCCGGAATTTCAACCTGAAGTGTATATACGCTGCCTTCAGCCCCGGTGAGCTGCACATTGTAATTTCCTGTTTCTAAACCGTTAACAACGATAGTACCAGTAAATGCTGCTTTTTCAAACCGAACTTGTCCGCTTACATCTGATACAATAAGCTTGCGTGGACTATTTGAAGGATTGGTTAGGGTAATCTTACCGTCAAGTTTCTTACAAGTTTCGGCAGTTGCCTCAAAAGTAATTCCTGGTTTGAGATGTATGAAGAACCTGCCTGAAATAGTACCTGGTTGGAGGTCATACGACAGATTAGCAACGTTACGAAGGTTGTAGAAAACGCCCTTCTGGCGGTCTTCAAGCAGCACAATGGAAGAAGGGTCAAAGTTTTTCAACTCCAATACCTCCAACAGATGTGTACCCGCCTGTGTAACAACAACATCCAGAGGAATTGTTTTGTCGAGCTTCAGTTCACTTAGGGCGTTAATTGAAACATTTTCTTCGCCGGCGAGGGTATACAAGTTGGGTAGCCCTTCAAGCGTACCGAGCATCTTAGGAGCATCCAAAATACGGTCGAATGCATCGCTGGCCCTGTTGTCAATGTACAGAACAGCTTCGTCAGCACCTTTCCCGCCACTTACTTTCAGGCGAAGAATACCATTGGCAGGCGTCGCAGGTGCTTCTTCAAAGAAGCCAGCTCCTGGAGTTGAACGACGGACATTATTGGTCATCACAAAGTTGTTGGCGCCACTTAGCGCCTGTACGAAGAAGCCCTGACCAAGTGCAATGTTATCGTTTGCCCCATTTGTGCCCACTGAGCCATTCCAGTCGGCATACTGACCGGTATAGGTAGTTGTGCTGGAGAAACGCTTTACAACACTGGAAATTTGGCCGGCGTTGCCGCCAAGTGCCAGAATAGCGTTCCAGCTAATTGGTGATGGATAAGGGTTGCCTACAAGGTTGGAGCCATCGTAAGTGGCTGAACCAGAAACTGTGTAGGTTATAGGGATATTCAGACCACCTGAGTTAGGAACTCCTGTAAACGAAAGCGTTTGGGCACCGGAAATGATAACCGCATATCCACGCATAGTTTGTAGTTGGTTGGCAGCGGTAGTAGCCGACACCCAACCCCATTGCGGATGTTTGTTCTCCACCACGTTTGCATCGTTTTCATTGTAAATCCAGCAGGTAGGGAAACTGTTTGGGTGCGGAGGACTTGAAGGGTTATATATCACTCCGTTTGCTCCCGAGACGGAAGGTCCAAAGGCTAAAACAGTCAAGCCGGATGATGCATTGATCGGATTTGAAAGATACC